>NZ_BJWY01000118.1 GCF_007990715.1 Nocardia seriolae NBRC 15557
AGTACTAGTTCGATCTCAGGTGGCGTCCGGGTCCACCGGCGGACGCTCGTTGCGCTCCAGCGGTTTCTGTTCCTTGGACATCGAAATCGGGCCGGATCCGGTGTTGGTGGAACCGTTTCCGCTGCTGGGGGAGCTGACCGGCTTGTCGAAATTGGTCAGGTCATTGAAACTGTTCAGGATCGAATCGTCCCCGTCGAGCAGGTGCTTCGTCACCAGCGAGCGCGGATTCATACTGCGCAGTTCGTTCAACTGCTCCAACGGTTTCCGGATCTCGTCGAATTCCGGACCCAGCTCATTGCGCAATTGCTGCGTCGCCCCGGTGGCGTAATCGCGCGCCTGCTTCAACGCGTGCGCGGTCCAGCGAACGGCACCGGGCAGTCGCTCCGGGCCGAGAATGACAAGTGCGGCGACGAGCAAGATGAGCATCTCGCCCCAGCCAATATTGCTGAACACGGATCCAGGCTACCTTTGTCCGTTTACGGCGTTTTCGCCGCCGCACCTGCGTTGAAGCATTGTTTACCGATTAGTCGGATTCCAGGGTGACGGGGACATCCACCTCGCGCCCGTCGCGAATCAGGCGCACGGTCACGGTCTGCCCGATCTCGTGCTGCTGCACCGCGACCGTCAGCTCCTCGGGCCCCGCCACATCCCGGTCGCCGACCTTCACGATGACATCGCCCTCGACGATGCCCGCCTTGGCCGCCGGGCTCCCGGCCTGTACATCGGCCACCGCCGCACCGCTCATCACGTCATTGGCGACGATCTTGGTCTTGGCGCTCACGCCCAGCCGCGGGTGATGCACGACCCCGTCGCGGATCAGCGCCTGCGAGATCCGCTTCACCTGATCCACCGGAATCGCGAAGCCCAGACCCACCGAACCGCCGCTCTCGGACTTGATGGCCGAGTTGATGCCGATCAGACGACCCTGCATATCCACCAGCGCGCCACCGGAGTTGCCGTGGTTGATGGCGGCGTCGGTCTGCACGGCGTCCAGGGTGGCGTCGGTATCGGTGCCCTCGCCACCCACCTTCACCGGCCGGTGCAACGCCGACACGATGCCGGAGGTGACCGTCTTCTCCAGGCCCAGCGGCGAACCCAGCGCCAGCACGTCGTCACCGACCTGCACGTCGCCGGAATTGCCGAGCTGGATGACCGACAGGTTCTTCACATCGACCTTGAGGACCGCCAGGTCGGATTTGGTGTCGCGGCCCACGATCTGGGCAGGCACCCGCTGGCCGTCGGAGAACACCACATCCAGCTTGGCCTTGCCGTTCTTGTCATTGGCGGCCAGCGAGATCACGTGATTGTTGGTGACGATGTAACCCGCGCCGTCGATCACCACACCCGAACCGGTGGATCCGGTGTCGCCCAGCCAGGCCCGCACCGTGACCACCGCGGGCATGACGGCATCGACCACCTTGGTGATCTGGTTGTGCGCCCCGCCGCCCGTGGGCGCGGACTGCAGCGTCACCTTGCGCGAGGTCAGCACGGAGGCCGAGGAACCGGCGAACGCCCCGACGAAACCACCCAGCAGCCCGATGCAGGCCGCGACGACGGCCAGCACCGCCAGCGCCTTCCATGACACCCGGCCGCCGAAGAGCACCTCCCGCGCGCCCAGCTTGGCCCCGAGGGCCGGCGGCTGCGGCTGCGGCCGCGACACGGCCGGAAAGCCCAGCCGCGCGGCCGAATTCGGATCCCGCCAGGGATCGGCGGGCGCGGCCGGAGCGGCCTGATCGGCGTGCGCCTCCGGATCCCGCTGCAGCAGTTCGGCCGAACCCTCCGGACGGCCGAACGCCTCCGCCAGCACCGAATCCGGCGGACGATTGCGAATCTCGGGCTCCCCCTGCGCGGCCGTCGCCACCGACCCGGCCGCTCGCGCGGCGAACGATCCGGCCTGCCCGCCGGGGCGGCGGAAGGCGTGCGCGGTATGCGTATCGACGTGCGGCCGCACCACCGGGCGCGGTCCCAGCACCGGCGCGTCGGACGGCCGCAGGTTCCCCCGATCGGCCGCCGAATCGGATTCCCCTGACAGCGGCGAATTCCGCGCGGGCCCCTCGCCCGGAACCGGGCCCGTGTTCTTCGATTCGGTGGTCACGCTATGGACTCTACTTGCGCCACCACGAGGTCCACCGCTTGCTGTCGAACGAATCCTGGCGGTTGCTCGCGCATTCCTGGATGAGCGAACGCGGAATCCGGCTCAGGGTGTCGTGCAGACTCAACGGCGCGGAGATCTGATCCGAGGATTGCCGCAGCGCGATGCGCGCCTGCTGTTGCGCGTCCACTTCCGCGGCGCACTCCCGGCACATGGAAATGTGGTGGGCGGCACGCAGATAGGCGTTCATCCGCAATTCGCCGTCCACGTAGGCGGCGATGGCCTCACTGGCCAAATGCTCGGTGGGGGCGAAACGCGGGGGACGACGGTGCGGTCGGTCCTCGCCACTCATACGCTGCACACCCTTCTGGACGATTAAGACTGCTCGGGCCCGCCGGCCCGCGGCTCACCCGACCTTTTCGGTGGCGGCGAAACGCCGCTCCACCCCATTATGCTCGAGGTGCTCACGCAGTGCCTGACGTCCACGATGGATGCGGCTGCGCACGGTGCCCAGCTTGACGCCCAGCGTCGCGCCGATCTCCTCGTACGACAGACCCTCGATGTCACAGAGCACGACCGCCGCGCGGAATTCCGGGGCCAGCGAGTCCAGCGCGGACTGCAGATCCGGATCCAGGTTCGCGTCGTGATAGGCCTGCTCCGGGTTCGGCCCCTCGGACGGGACGCGGTCGTAGTCCTCCGGCAGCGCCTCCATGCGAATGCGGTTGCGGCGGCGGACCATGTCCAGGAACAGGTTGGTGGTGATGCGGTGCAGCCAGCCCTCGAAGGTGCCGGGCTGGTAGTTCTGCAGGGAACGGAAGACCCGGATGAAGGTTTCCTGGGTCAGATCCTCGGCGTCCTGCGGATCACCGGTGAGGCGGTAGGCCAGGCGGTACACGCGATCGGCGTGCTCGCGGACCAGTTCGTCCCAGGTCGGCATGACCGAGCGGTCACCGGTGGCGTCGAAGGCGGCGGTCCCGGTGAGGGCGTCGTCGTCGGGGGACAGCAGTGAGTCACCGTCCAGCGTGGTAACGCTGTCCAGCGGCTGAGTCTGCGGGTGCAGAGTGTTGGCGTGTTCACGCGCCGCGTCGACCATGTGGATGGGATTACCTCCTACTCGGGACCGTGAACGTCGGTATCGGTGACAACCAATCGGTTGAATCGGCTGTTCCCGATCCCGGGCCCGCGGTCGCTGGCCTGGCGTGAGCATTACTCTGGTCGGTCGTGATGAGGCGGCCGTATGCGGAGGCTGAGGGACACCTGAGAAAAATCGCCACACCGGTCGGTCACCACCACGCCTTACCGGTGTATCGCCATTAGCCTCTATTTCGTGAGCCAGACCCCCGCCGCACAGAACCTGCAGCGCAACCTCGCCTACGTGGAGGAATCCGTCGCCGAGGACGACATCCTCGTGGGCGCTCGCGAGCGCGCCGTCGAACTCGGCGCCGCCCCGGTCGCGCCGGCGGTCGGCGCGCTGCTCAGCATGTACGCCCAATTGCTCGGGGCGCGTGCGGTGGTCGAGGTCGGCACCGGGGCGGGGGTGAGCGGGCTGTGGCTGCTGGACGGCATGCGCGAGGACGGCACGCTGACCACCATCGACTCCGAGCCCGAGCATCAGCGCGCGGCCCGGGAGGCGTTCCGCTCGGCCGAGATCGCACCGGCCCGGACCCGGCTAATCAACGGGCGGGCGCTGGATGTGCTGCCGCGCCTGGCCGATGGGGCCTACGACCTGGTGTTCATCGATGCCGCGCCGCTCGAGCACCCGCAGTACGTGATGCAGGCGGTGCGGTTACTACGCGAGGGCGGGGCGATTCTGTTGCACAACGCGCTACTCGGGGGCCGGGTCCCAGATCCGGCGCAGCGGGATCCGCAGACCATGGCGGTGCGGGCGGCGACCCGGGCCATTGCCGAGGATCCGGATCTGACGAGCGTGTTGATCCCGGTCGGAGACGGTTTGCTGTGTGCCTCGCGCGGATAATCCGCGCGGCAACGATCCGGTCGGGCAGGTAGTCCGCGCGCGGAAAGTCTTCAAGAGCAACAAGATTGCGGGTCCGGATTTCGTAAGTACCGGCGAGTCGAGCCGTATGGCCCTTGCCTCTCGGTTGAACGCCTGTTTAATCTATTAAACATGCGTTCAACCGACGATCTGACCACCCGGGCCCGGATTCGCGACGCGGCGATCACCGTGTTCGGGGAGCAGGGGTTCGGGGTCGGCGTGCGGGCCATCGCGGCGGCGGCCGGGGTTTCTCCGGGGCTGGTCAATCACCATTTCGGGTCCAAGGACGGGCTGCGGGAGGCGTGTGACGACTGGGTTCGGGAGACCGTGCGGGCCGCGAAGATGGAGTACATCGAGAACCCCTCGCCGGGCGGGCTCATGCGGCAGCTGGCCGAGATCGAGGACTTCGCGCCCGGCATGGCCTATCTGATGCGCAGCCTGCAAGGGGGCGGGGCGCTGATGACCACCTTCTTCGAGCACATGGTCTCCGATACCGAGCAATACCTGCGTGCGGGCGTCGCGGCCGGAACCATCAAACCGATGCGTGACGTGTCCGCCACCGCGCGCTTCGTCGCCACCAACAACGGCGGCGGCATGATCCTGTTCCTACAGCTCTACGCGAGCGAGCATCCCGGCCCGATGGACTATCGCAAGGCCCTGCGCGAATACGCCGACCGCATGATGCTGCCCGCGCTCGAGATCTACACCCACGGCATGCTCACCGACTCCGCGGCGCTGGACGCACTGACCACGCAAACCGAGCAATAACCCATCAACGTCGTTTTCCTCCAAGGAGATTCGATGAACGTCCCTGCCAACCCGGTGATCGAAGTCCGGGACCTGCACAAGCACTTCGGGCGGGTGCGCGCCTTGGACGGCCTCGACCTCGAGGTCGCCGAGGGTGAGGTGCACGGCTTCCTCGGCCCCAACGGCTCCGGGAAATCCACCACCATCCGGGTGCTGCTGGGCATTCTGACGCGCACCTCGGGTGCGGCCACGGTGCTGGGGCGGGATCCCTGGACCGACGCGGTCGAGCTGCATCGCGATATCGCCTATGTCCCGGGCGATGTCACGCTGTGGCCGTCGCTGTCCGGCGGTGAGACCATCGACCTGCTGGCGCGCATGCGGGGCGGGATCGACGCCGATCGCCGCGCCGAGCTGATCCAGCGCTTCGAGCTGGATCCGAGCAAGAAGGCACGCACCTACTCCAAGGGCAATCGGCAGAAAGTCGCTCTGGTGTCGGCGTTTTCGTCGAATGCCCGGCTGCTCATGCTGGGCGAGCCGACCTCGGGCCTGGATCCGCTCATGGAGCAGGTGTTCGGCGAATGCGTGGCCGAGGCGGTGGCGCGCGGCACCACCGTGCTGCTGTCCAGCCACATCCTGTCCGAGGTGGAGAAGCTGTGCCAGCGGGTGACCATCATCCGGGCCGGGCGGACGGTGGAGACCGGGACCCTGGCGCAGATGCGGCACCTTTCGCGCACCGCCATCACGGCCGAAATGATCGGCAGCCCAGGGGATCTGAGCCGGATTACCGGTGTCGACGACATCAGCGTGGACGGCAGCACCCTGCGCTGCCAGGTGGACAGTGAGCACCTGGGCGAGCTGATCCGGGTACTCGGTGACGCCGGGGTGCGCAGCCTGGTCAGTCAGCCGCCGACGCTGGAAGAGCTGTTCCTGCGCCACTATTCGCTCGACGGCCGGGCCGCGGCCGACGGGAGTGAGAGTCCGGCGGGCGCGGGCGAGAAGGTGTCGAAATGACCGCCGTCGGCGCGACCGCGCCTAGGACGCTCGAATCACCCTTATTCGCAGCGGATTTCACCGGAACCGGGCAGCTGCTGCGACTGTATCTGCGGCGCGACCGGATCGTGTTGCCGCTGTGGATCCTGCTGCTGTCACTGCCGTTGGGCAGCGTGTACATCAAGAGCGTGGAGAAGGTGTACTCCACGCCCGCCGATCTGCAGAACTTCGCCGCCAGCATTCTGGCCAGCCCGGCCCAGCTGGCCATGTACGGGCCGGTCTACAACAGCAGCCTGGGCGCGACCGCCATCTGGAAAGCGGGAATGTTCTTCACGCTCATCGGCGTCGCCACCATTCTCACCGTCATCCGGCACACCCGCGCCGACGAGGAGACCGGGCGCACCGAACTGCTCGCCTCCACCCGGGTCGGCCGCTTCGCGGGCCTGACCGCCGCGCTCATCGTGGCCTACGGCGCCGCCCTGGCGACCGGGCTGCTCGGATTCGTGAGTCTCACGGGCACTTCCGTGCCGCGCACCGGTTCGCTGGCCTTCGGGCTGGCGCTGGCCGGGTCCGGCATGGTGTTCGCCTCGGTGGCGGCCGTGACCGCGCAGCTGTCGGCGAGCGCGCGGACCGCGCGCGGTCTCGCCTTCGCGGTGCTGGGCGTGACCTACACGCTGCGGGTCATCGGCGATGTCCGGGCCGGAGCCGGGCCGACCAGCCCGCTCACCTGGATGTCCCCGCTGGGCTGGTCGCTGCAGGTGCGGGCCTACGCCGGTGATCACTTCGCGGTGCTGCTGCTGCACGTGGCGGCCACCGCGGTACTCACCGTGGTCGCGTAGTACCTACTGGCGCACCGGGATACCGGGGCGGGGCTGATCGCGGAACGCCCCGGCGCGCTGGTGGCCGGGCCGGGGCTGAGCGGTCCGCTCGGGCTGGCCTGGCGGTTGCAGCGCGGCACGCTGCTGCCCTGGACCGTGGGCATCGGACTGTACGGCCTGCTCATCGGCAGCGTGACGCACGGCATCGGCAACGAACTCGGCACCAGTCAGACCATCCGGGATCTGATCACCCGCATGGGCGGCTCGGATTCGCTGGAGAAGGCGCTGATCAGCTACGCCTTCACCATGGTCGCGGTGGGCGCGGCCGCCTACTCGGTGTCGTCGGCGCTGCGGCTGCACTCCGAGGAGAGCACCGCGCACGCCGAAACCGTGCTCACCGGCGCGGTCTCCCGAACTCGCTGGGCCGCTTCACATCTGAGCTTCGCGCTGTTCGGCCCCCTGCTGGCGATGGCGGTGGCGGGCCTGCTCGGCGGGCTGATCTACGGCCGTGCCGCCGGGGACGTGGGCGGCAAGCTCGGGCCGGTGCTGGCGGCCGCGCTGGTGCAGGTGCCCGCCGTGTGGACCTTCACCGCCATCACGGTGCTGCTGTTCGGCCTGCTGCCGCGCTGGACCAGCGTGGCGTGGGGTGTGCTCACCGCGGCCGTGGCGGTGTACCTGCTGGGCTCGCTGTCCGGTGCGCCGCAATGGTTCCGCGACCTGAACCCCTTCGAACATGCCCCGAAGGTGCCCGGCGCGGCCTTCACCGCCACCCCGCTGATCGCGCTGACAGTGCTGGACGTGGTATTGATCACGTTGGGACTCATGGCATTCCGCCGCCGCGACCTCCGCTCCGCCTGACGGCGACACCCCGGCGAACGGCCGCACCGGCTCACCGGTGCGGCCGTTCCCGTGTAGTGGTGGGGACCGCGCCGAATGCACTGCCGCCTAAGTGATCTCGCGGTGCGCCGGGGCCCCGCTGACCGGCTCGGAGAGGGTGGACCGCGTCGTGATCGGCGTTCGGGGCGCGCCCGCAAACCGCACCGATCGGTTTGCGATGTGGCGAGAGTAGGTGTGTGTGCGAGTGAATACCCCTGGGGCGGGAGTGAAATCCGAGTCGGCAGTGAAATGCGGGGCGGCGCGAGCGAATTCGCAGCTGCGGTGCCGGTGCGGTGAACGGGCAGGGTGGGCGGCGCAGGGGCAGCGGTGAGGGGTGGATTCGGGGCGGGTGTGGGTGGTAACCCAGTAGGAGGATCGATTTTCGCGAGGAGGTGGGGGATATGTTCGAGGGGCTGGCGCTCGGAATACACCTGCCGGCGGGATGGTTGTGGCCGACCCTGATCTTCTTCGGCCTCATCGTTTTCGCGGCGCTACTGGTACTGCTGCTGGTGAGCGGGGCCCGATTCGACGACGGGGCGTCGCATTACGTGCCGCCGACGGTCGGATCGTGTGAACCGTTCTGTGGTGCGCGCACTCCGGCGCCCGGGATTTCGAACTGATCGGCTCCGTTTTCGAACTGATCGGTCCCGTCGAGGTTTCCGCGCCGGGCGCGCGGATACTCCACGGGAATAGTTCGACGAGTGGGGGTTCCCATGGGGCAGCGGATCCCGGCGGTGGTCGGGTTGTACCTCCGCGAGGCCGGGCGCTGGCGGCGCATTGCCGAATTCCGGCTGGCCGCGGACGGGCACGCCACCTTCCGGGCGGTCGATCCGGTCGAAGGGCTGGTCGCGCGGGTCTGGTATCACCAGGGCGTCGACATCCTGGGCGAGAACCGCACGGTGCTGCCCGCCGACGGCGCGGCATTCCTGCGGGCGCTGTTGCAGCCGTTCGGTTTTCGGGATTACCGGTTTCGCGACGACAGCTCGCCACGCGGCAGCCTGGCCCGCACCGGGCACATGGTGTCCCGGACCTTTCCGGTGGTGACCCCGGATGGCAATGAAAGCGACTGGGCAGCAGGCGATTCCGAATGCCACCGCTGTGCCGAAGTCGAATCGGCGCGTGCCGATGCGACGCACCGCCCACCTGCGCGGCCCGCCGGGTGGCGACTGCTCGACGCGGACACCGTCCAGTTCTGATCCGGCATCCGGACCCGAATTGCCCTGAGCCGCAAGTACTTCGCTACAGGCTGTTGGCCAGTAGCGCGTACTCGGCCGCGCCCTTCTTCTGCGCGCCCGCGAGATCACCGGCGTATACGACGCCCATGTAACGCCGGTATCCGACATAGCAGCGATAGGCGTCATCGGAGCGGTCGTTGACCCAGTGCCCGCACCGGGAGTTCGGCACCTTGTCCGGCGCCGAATCGGTGCTGAAGTCGCTGCCCAGGCTGGTGATGAAGCCGTTCATCAGATCCGTGCCCGCCGCGGCGTCGCGGACCCGGTAGATCTCGTTGGCGTCGACCATGCCCAGGGCGTCGGTGCCCGTCCGGTCCAGCAGCGCCTTGCGCTGGGCCTGGTCGCTCACCGCGTGCACCATCCAATTCGTGTGGTAGATCGCGAAAGTGTCCGGATCCGGTGCGCGCCCGGTCTCGCGCTTGTCGGTGATGACGCGGGCGAGCAGGCCCTCGGGGTCGGGGCTCAGGGTGTCGAGCTTGTCGGCGGACGTCTCCTGGAAGGCGTCGATGGACGGTATCTCGGCATCCAGGGTGCGCTTGGCCAGGCTCAGCAGATCGCGCTGGTCGGCGCTGGGGCGGGTGGCGAAGATGGAGAGCACGAAGTCCTTGCGGGCCATGCGGACCCCGATGGTGTTCACACCCGGCCGGTAGTGGGCGAGCGCGTCGGGATACTCCGAGATCGTCAGTCGCACGTTCTGCGCCGCCGCGACGGCGAAGTCCTTGTCCTCCAGCTCCCGGGCGGTGGCTTTGGCGGCGTCGGCGCTGCCGAACCGCATGAGCACCATGCTCACCTGGTTCGCGTTCGGGTCCGCGTGCTCGCTGCCCTGGGGGTCCGGCCGGTCGGATCCGCTGGCCGAGAAGGCGACGATGAAGCCGTGGCTCTCCAGAATGGGTTTGGCCAGGTCCGGCAGGCCGTCGTACTTCACCAGATCCGCCACCTCGGTGTGCACGAAGCTGCCGCGGCCGTAGTTGAGGCTCTGGTCGATCTTGGAGGTGGGCGCCACCGCCGCGGCCATGCGGATGCCCTCGAGCACGTCGCCGTGGCCGTTCGAAGAGGTGTCGTAATGGAACCGGTCGACCGAGTTGCCGCCGACATCGAGTGTGCGGACATCCATTTCACCCGCCACCGGATGCCCCGACTGCCCGCAGGCCGCCAGTAGTCCGGCGGCCGCCACCACGATGGACGCCATAACCGTTGTGCGCCTGGATCTCCGACTCATGGTGTTCCCTCCCACACGGTGGACCCCTTGAATTTTCGGGGTGAACAGCCGAACTGTCCAGCGGTTCTACACCCACACGCCCTTCCCGACGGTCACCACGCCGCCATTGCTCACCGCGAAGCGATCGCGGTCGCGCTCCAGATCCACGCCGATGATCTCGCCCTCGGAGACCACCACGTTCTTGTCCAGGATGGCGTGGCGCACGACCGCGCCGCGGCCGATCCGGGCGCCGGGCATGATCACGCTGCCCTCCACCGTCGCGCCGTCCTCCACCAGCACATTCGAGAACAGCACCGAATTGCGGACCGTCGCCGCGGACAGCATGCTGCCCGCGCCCACGATGGACTCCTGGGCCAGGCCGCCGCGGCCGAACTTGGCGGGCGGCAGGTTCTCGGCCGCGCCGCGAATCGGCCAGTGCTTGTTGTAGAGGTCGAACATCGGGTCCACCGACACCAGATCCATGTGCGCCTCGTAGAAGGCGTCGATGGTGCCGACATCGCGCCAGTAGCCGCGGCTGCGGTCGGTCGCGCCGGGGACGACATTGCTGGTGAAGTCGTAGACCGCGGCCGCGCCGCCGCGCACCAGGCCCGGAATGATGTCGCCGCCCATATCGTGGTCGGAGTCGTTGTCGTCGGCGTCGGCCCGGATGGCGTCCACCAGCACCTTGGTGGTGAACACGTAGTTGCCCATGGAGGCGTAGGTGACGTTCGGGTCGTCGGGGGTGCCCGGCGGGTGCGCGGGCTTCTCCAGAAAGCCGGTGATGCGGCCGGATTCGTCGGAATCGATGCAGCCGAAGGAGCTCGCCGTGCTGCGCGGCACCCGGATGCCCGCCACCGTCACGCCCGCACCCGACTCGATGTGCGCCTGCACCATCTGCTCGGGGTCCATCCGGTACACGTGGTCCGCGCCGAACACCACGATGTACTCGGGGTCCTCGTCGTAGATCAGGTTCAGCGACTGCATGATCGCGTCCGCGCTGCCGGTGTACCAGCGCGGGCCCAGCCGCTGCTGGGCCGGCACCGGGGTGATGTACTCGCCGCCGAAGCCCGACAGCCGCCAGGTCTGGGAGATGTGCCGGTCCAGCGAATGCGACTTGTACTGGGTCAGCACGCAGATCCGCAGGTAACCGGCATTCACCAGATTGGACAGCACGAAATCGATGAGCCGGTACGCGCCGCCGAACGGGACCGCGGGCTTGGCGCGGTCCTTGGTGAGCGGGAAGAGTCGCTTGCCCTCGCCACCGGCGAGCACGATCCCTAGTACGTGCGGCTGGCTCCTCACACCCCTGAAACTACCGGGTCCCGGCCAACCCGGAATGTCCAGCACATGCCGTGTTTGATTACCCCTCCGCTTCGCTCCGGGGTGGGTTCGCGGCCCCGAAGTCTCGATTCTTCCCTCCCTCCGCTCCTCCGCTTCGCTCCCCCGCTCCAGTCAGTCCAGAATCGAGACGGCCGCGAACCTTGTGTGTCGGCCTGGCGATTGGTGGCGTTGAACGGGAGCGATTAGTTTGTACTGGTGAGTTACCGTGCGGACGGAACTCGTGGACTGCGAGTGGCCATGATGACCCGCGAGTACCCGCCGGAGGTGTACGGCGGGGCGGGAGTGCACGTCACCGAACTGGTGCCCAGACTGCGGCAATTATGCGCCGTGACGGTGCACTGTATGGGGGTGCCGCGCTCGGATGCGGTGGTGCACCAACCGGATCCGATGCTTTATGCCGCGAACTCCGCGGTGCAGATGATGTCGGCGCAGTTGCGGATGGCGGATGCGGCCGGGTTCTCCGATGTGGTGCATTCGCATACCTGGTACACCGGGCTGGCCGGGCATCTGGCGGCGCAGCTGTACGGAATTCCGCATGTGCTGACCGCGCATTCGCTGGAACCGCGGCGGCCGTGGAAGGCCGAGCAGCTGGGCGGGGGTTATCGGCTCTCGTCGTGGTCGGAACACAATGCGGTGACCTACGCCGACGCGGTGATCGCGGTGAGCGAGGGTATGCGGGCGGATGTGCTGGCCGCCTATCCGGATATCGATCCGGCGAAAGTCCACGTGGTGCACAACGGGATCGATGCCGAGGTGTGGCATCCGGGCGGCCCGGCGCTCGGCTCGCGGGATGTGCTCGGCGAGCTCGGGGTGTCGCAGGGGCGGCCGATCGCGGCGTTCGTCGGGCGTATCACCCGGCAGAAGGGCGTCTCGCACCTGCTGGCCGCCGCGCGGCATCTGGATCCGGACATCCAATTGGTGCTGCTGGCCGGGGCCGCCGACACCCCCGCCATGGAGGCCGAGGTGGCCGCGGCGGTGCGCGCGCTGCGGGCCGATCGCGACGGGGTGTTCTGGATCAAGGAGATGCTGCCCACCGAGCTGGTCCGGCAGGTGCTCGCGGCCGCAACGGTTTTCGTGTGCCCGTCGGTGTACGAGCCGCTGGGCATCGTGAATCTGGAGGCCATGGCCTGCGGGACCGCGGTGGTGGCCTCCGATGTGGGCGGGATTCCGGAGGTGGTGCTGCCGGAGGAGACCGGACGGCTGGTCCACTATGCCGAGACCGCGCCCGAGGCGTACGAGCGTGCGCTGGCCCGCGCGGTGAATGCCGTTGCCGCCGACCCGGTCACGGCCGCCGCGATGGGGACGGCGGGCCGTGCCAGGGCCATCGACGCCTTCGATTGGAACCGGATCGCGGCCCAGACCGCGGGCATCTACGACCGGGTGCGCAAGGGCTAGTTCAGCGGGTATCGCATGAACACGTCGGCCCGGTCGTACGGGCTGGGCGGCAACTCCGAGGGCGGGACGTGCACGAAACCCATGGCCTCGTAGAGGTGCACGGCGCTGGCCAGGCGGGCATTGCTGGCCAGGAACAATTCCTGCGCGCCCAGCGCGCGCACCCGCTCGAGGGCGGCGGCCAGCACGATCCGGCCGATGCCGCGGCCCCGAGTGTGCGGTGACACCGCCATTTTCGACAGTTCGAAGACTCCCGGATGCTCCTGGACCAGGGCGACGCAACCGACGGCGACGCCGTCCAGGCGCGCGATCAGCACCTCCCCGCCTCCGTCCACAATCGCCTGCGGGTTGTCGAGGGTGACGAGGTCGGCGGGTTCGATCGAAAAGAAGGCTTCGATCCACTCCAGGTTCAGATCCTTGAAGGCACGGGCGTCCTCGGTCGATGCCATGGGTGCGACCACGATCGAATCGAGTTCAGGGGCGCGGGCTTCCGTCTGCTGAGTCACCGGAAAAGCATGTCCGACGTAGAACCATAACGTCCAATACTTGATAGCTGCGATCGATATCATCAACTTATGAACCCCGGGGTGGAGCTACGGCACCTGCGCTATTTCCTGGCCGTCGCCGACGAACTGCACTTCGGCCGCGCCGCCGCCCGCCTGCACATCGCCCAGCCCGCGCTCACCCAGCAGATCCAGCGCCTGGAAACCCTGCTCGGCACGCGGCTGTTCGACCGCACCTCTCGCACAGTCACCCTCACCCCCGCCGGAACCGTGCTGCGCGAGCGCGCCGCCGCCCTGCTCGGCCACGCCGAACGCGACCTGGCCGAGGTCACCCGCATCGGCCAGGGCAGCCAGGGCACCCTGCACCTGGGCTTCGTCCCCTCGGTCCTGCCCCTCGAACCCCTGCGCGGCGTCCGCGAATTCCGCGCCCGCTTCCCCCTCGTGGATGTGGACCTGGTCGAGGGCTTCACCAGCCACCTGATGGAACGCCTCGCCACCGGCACCCTCGACATGGCCATCGTCCGCGACCCCGACGACCAGCCCGGCACCGTGACCGTGCCCCTGATGACCGAGCCGTTCATGGCCATCGTGCCCGCCGACCACCCCTTGGCCGAGCGTTCCTCGATCACCGGAGCCGAACTCGCCGACAACCCCCTGGTCTTCTTCCCCCGCGCCGCAGGCGCACTCGCCTACGAAAAGAACCTCTCCCCGCTCCTGGAATCCGGCCGCCGCCCCCGCGTCGTCCAGGAAGCCACCAACTGGACGATCATCCTCTACCTGGTGGCCGCGGGCCTCGGCGTCACCATCGCCCCGCGCAGCGCCACCTTCACGGCCCCGGCCTCCGCCCGCATCCTCCCGCTCTCCGGCACCGACGCCGACACCACGATCTACCTCGCCACCCGTGAGAACGAGGACCGCCCCCTGGTCCACAACCTCCTGGAACTGCTCCCGAATCAGCGCACCCGATAGGTCGCCACACTCACCGCGGCGGTCACCGCCATCGGATCGGGCAGCGCCGCAATCCCTTCGGCCCGCTGCTCCGCCGCGTGAAACGCCGACGGCCCCATGGCGACCACATTCGCCACATCCCGGTGCGAGAGCGCCATCGTGTACTCGACCGATTCCCGCCCGACCAGCTCGAACCGCTCCCCGAGCGAGTCCGCCAGCCGATCCTGCTTGGCCGCATCCACACTCACCATCCCGAGCGGCCCGATCAGCTCACCCAGATGCCGCGAGGTAGGCGTCACCACAACGAACCGCCCGTCCTCCCGCAGCACCCGAGCCACCTCATCGGCATTGCGCGGCGCGAACACGCAGATCACCGCGTCCAGCACCCCATCCCGAATCGGCAGCCCCCGCCAAGCGTCGGCCAGCACCGCCCCGGCCCGCCCATGCGCCCGCGCGGCCCGCCGCGCCGCCGCCTTCGACACATCCAGCGCGATGCCCCGGGCCCCATCTACCGCATCCAGCACGGCCGCCAGGTAGTACCCCGTCCCCGCTCCGATCTCGAGCACCGCCGCACCGGCCACCGGCCCCGGCCCCGGCCCGAGCAGGGTTGTGGCCAGTCGGGCTGCGGAGGCGGCCGCTACAGAGCCGCCGGGCGTTGTGATTCCGGGGCGGAACCCTTGGCGGCGGGCGGCGGATATGGCCGGGGCGGGGTCATCCCGACTCGCGGAGCCGGTCGAGGTGGCAGCCGGGAGGGACTCCGCTCCGAATATTGGTGTGGCGATGTCAGCCGGAGGGAGATGTGTCGCGACGGCGGCGGCAAGGGCGGCGGCGATCGGGGCGAAGTGGCCGGCGGATTGGAAGGCGGCGCGGGCGTCGAGCATGGCCGGGGTGTCGCCGGTCATTTTGCTGGAGGCGCCGGTGAGGAGGCTTACGTAGCCCTGTTTTGCCAGGTCGAAGCTGTGGCCGTGGGGGCAGCGCAGGGTGCGGGCGGAAGGGGCGCCGACGGCGGGGTCGGCGACCGGAGCCGCGAGGAGGTGGCCGCACTGTGGGCAGGCCAAAAGATCGGCGCAGGCGAGGAGACGGTCCACTGGGGGCGGCTCGGCCGGGCCGAGGGGAGGGGTTTCGGTATCGACCGAGGCGCCGGTGAGCCGGTCCACCGGTTCGGTGCGGCTGCTCACCGGCACAGGCAGGTCAGGGTGTTACGCGGTGACTTCGGTGAGCTCTTTGCCGAGCGCTGCCGCTTCCTCCGGCGTGAGCTCGACGACCAGACGCCCGCCACCCTCGAGTGGAACCCGCATGACGATTCCACGCCCTTCCTTGGTTGCCTCGAGGGGACCGTCCCCGGTGCGGGGCTTCATGGCCGCCATCCTCTGCTCCCTCCAGATCTGCGCGGTCTGCTGCGCACTTTCATGGAACTCCAGTTGTCACCAACCAGGCAGCCCACCGGTATGTGGCGGGCTGCACCATGCCCATTCTTCCCTATCGCGGATCGGGGCGGGTACCTGAGTTCCAAAAACCGACCGTCGTGGCGTTCAGCGAGTACTCACATTCACCCAGCAATCGGCGATGTGATCGTCTACCATCCCCGCGGCCTGCATGAGTGCGTAGGCGGTGGTGGGCCCGACGAATTTGAACCCGCGCCGCTTGAGTTCTTTTGCGAGAGCGGTGGATTCGGCTGTGACAGCGGGCACATCGGACAGCGCCCGGGGTCGTTCGCTCGGGGCCGGAGCATAGGTCCAGAGCAGTGCGTCCAGGCTCTCGCCGAGATCGCGAGCAACCCGCGCATTGTGGATGCTGGCCAGTATTTTGGCCCGATTGCGAACAATGCCCGGATCCGCCATGAGGCGTTCCACATCGGCGTCGGTGAACTCGGCCACCCGCCCGATCACGAAGCCCTCGAATGCCGTGCGGAACGCGGGCCGCTTGCGCAAAATCGTGATCCACGCCAAACCCGACTGAAACGCCTCCAGGCACATTCGCGCGAAAAGCGCGTCATCGCCGTGCAGCGGCCGTCCCCACTCGCGATCGTGGTAATCCCGATAAAGCTGGGAACCCTCCGACCAGCCGCACCGAATCCGCCCGTCGCCGTCGGATTCCACGCTCATCGCGCACCCGGCTCGTCACCGGCGGGCGGGGTGGCGGTCGGGACGCTCGGCGCGGCGGATTCGCTACCCAGCACCTGCGGCACGGGAACCTCACCGTTCGGCTCGCCGGGCACGACCCGGCGCGGCTGCGGCGCTTCGGCGGTGCCGGGCTGCCCGGTGGCAGCCTCCCCGGCGGTCGCCCGGGCCAACTGCCCCTCGAGTTCGTCGATGCGGGCCGCGAGCCGGGCCAGCGCCCAGTCCACCTCGCCCGCCTTGTAGCCGCGGAACACCTGCTGGAAGCGCACCGCGCGCACATCGCAGCCGCTGATCCCGGACGCGGGCAGCACGGTGACGGTCGTCCCCTCCGGCAGCGGCCCGAGCTCCTCGGACCGCCCGAAGATCGCACTGGCCACCAGGAACAGCAGCGCGGCGACCAATCCGACGATCAGCACGTACAGCAGCATCGTGAGCATGCCGTCGAGCTTAGGGGGCGGTCCCACCCGCGTCCGCCCGTGCCCCAGCGGAATCTCGCCCTCGAATTCCGTGCTCCCGCAAGGGGAACAAGATCAGGGAGCTGTCGGTGCGGGAATTCGGACGAAATTCCGCGCTGACAGCTCCCTGATCTTGGTTGCTACAGGTGGCGGGTGGTGTCGATGGAGAGGGACATGCCTGCCAGGCCGCGGCGGCGGACGGCGAGTTTGTCGGAGATTTCCAGGAGGGCCTTGCCGGAGGCGCTCTCGGGGGCGCGCAGGACGATGGGGGTGCCCTCGTCGCCCGCCTCGCGCAGGCCCTGTTCGATCGGGATCTGGCCCAGCAGGGGGACATTCGCGCCGATGGCGCGGGTCAGGTTGTCGGCCACGGTCTGGCCGCCGCCGGAGCCGTAGAGCTCCATGCGGGTGCCGTCGGGCAGGTCCAGCCAGGACATGTTCTCGATGACGCCGGCGATGCGCTGGCGGGTCTGCAGGGCGATCGAGCCCGCGCGCTCGGCGACCTCGGCGGCGGCCAGCTGCGGGGTGGTCACCACCAGGATCTCGGCATTGGGGATGAGCTGGGCCAGCGAGATGGCCACGTCGCCGGTGCCCGGCGGCAGGTCCAGCAGCAGGATGTCGAGGTCGCCCCAGAAGACGTCGGCGAGGAACTGCTGCAGTGCGCGGTGCAGCATCGGGCCGCGCCACACCACCGGCGTGTTGCCCTGGGTGAACATGGAGATCGAGATGACCTTCACGTCGTGCGCGATGGGCGGCATGATCATGCGCTCGACCTGGGTGGGGCGCTGATCGGTGCCCAGCATGCGCGGGACGGAGTGGCCGTAGATGTCGGCGTCGAGCACGCCGACCGACAGGCCCGTGGCGGCCATGGCGGTCGCGAGATTCACGGTGACTGAGGACTTTCCGACGCCGCCCTTGCCGGAGGCGACCGCGTAGACGCGGGTGAGCGAGCCGGGCTGGGCGAACGGGATGACCGGTTCGGCGGCGTCGCCGCGCAGCTTGCGGCGCAGTTCGGTGCGCTGCTCGTCGTTCATGACATCCAGCGCGACCGTGATCGCGCCGACCCCGGCCACGTCGGCCACGGCCTTCGTGACCCGTTCCTGGATGGCGGTTTTCATCGGGCAGGCCGATGTCGTCAGGTAGATCACAACGTGGACACTGCTATCCGCGCCGACTTCGACGCTCTTCACCATGCCCAGCTCGGTGATCGGCTTCCGGATCTCCGGGTCGTTCACCTTCGCGAGCGCGCCCCGCACATCCGATTCCGTAACCACTGGCATGGCACCGAGTCTAGGGACGCCCGCGGGGGGCCTCAGATGCGGGGGAGAGCCGCGGCCGAAGGGGAGACGCCGGAGCCGTATGCGGTCTCCCACGCCATCACATTGGCGACGTAGGCCATGGAGTTGTTGTAGCGGAGGATGGCCCGGGTCTGCTGGCCGGGATCGCGCATGTCGAGGCCGCCCTCGCAGAGGTACTTGCCCGCGGTGAGCGTGGCGTCGTAGATGTTCTGCGGATCGGCGATGCCGTCGCCATTGCCGTCGGCCGCGTACTTGCGCCAGGTCTCGGGCAGGAACTGCATGGGGCCCACGGCGCGGCGGTAGCTGCCGGACAGACCGTCCAGGTCGCCGCCGTCGGAGGTGGCGATCACGTTGTTGCCGTAGAGGCTTCCGTCCAGGACCGGGCCGTAGACGTTCTGCAGCGGATACCCGTTGTCGTCGATTTTGCCGAAGCCGTGGGTGGATTCGACCCGGCCGATACCGGCCAGCAGGTTCCACGAGATATTGCAGCCCGGATTCTCCACGGCCAGAATGCGTTCCGCGTTCTGATAGGCGTCGTAGGCCACGCCCGGCATGCCGAGCGGACCGGCGGGACGCGCGGAGGGCACCCGGCCTTCGGGCTGGGCGACCGACTTCACCTGTGGGGGGCCAACGGGCGCAACCTGTTTGGCCTCGTGCAGCAGTGGTTCGGGGGCGGCGGCGGGTGCGGCCGCCTCGGGTCTGGGTAGTTGTTCCTCGCCGTCGGACAGCTGTTGCTGGACGGTGTCCGCGAGCTTGTCTGTGATGTGCCCATCGCCCGCGCCGGTAACTGCGGCGAGACCTGCGGGTACCAATCCGGTCAAGGCGATGACCGATCCGCGGCGAACCTTCGGGACCTGGGGCGTGCGGTGACGACCCACTGTGTGGTGACCCTCCATGCCATCGGTTGATACCGGGGTGAATGCAGTGAAGGCCACGTTACCTTATCCGAGACCTTCCTGTTACCCCTTCGTGACCAACTCTCAGGTTTTGAAGGAATCCCTTGTCAGAAGCGAGTTTCGGAGCCCCGTTCCGAAACTCGCAACTCACACATTCGTTACGGAGCGGGCGCGGGAGCCGGGGCCGGAAGCGGGATGGTGATGCCGAACGGCAGCGTGATACCCGGTGCGGGCGTGGTGGTCTCGACCGTGTCCGGCGCGGTGTCGGCCGGGGCCATGGGCTCGGCCTCGGGCGTCTTGGTCGGGGTGACGGTTTGCTGATCCTGCGGTTGCTGGACGGCCTGCTGCGGCTGGTCCTGCGGCTTGTTCGGATCCTGTTGCCCCGCCTGCACGCTGCAACCGGTGTCCTTGACGACCGGCTTGCCGTCGGGGCCGAAGACGAGCGGCTGGCCATTGGTGGCCAGGATCGGCTTGCCGTCGGACCCGAGCACCTGCTGGCCGGGCTCACCGCTCTCGGGCAGCTGCTGAGCCGGAACCGTCACCTGCTCACAGGGATTGGCGGGCACCACCGGGGCCGGGCAGAAGATGCCGCAGGGGATCGGCGGCAGGCCCGGGATGGTGATCATCACCTGGGTCGGGGTCGGCGTGGTGGCGACCGGCTGCTGCGTGGTCTCGGTGTCGGTGGTCGCCGGAATGGTGGTGGAGGCGACGATGATGTCCGGGCCGCTGACCGGAACGTAGTTGTTGCCAACCAGATCCGGCGAGATGGTCACCTGCTGCGGGGTGCCGCCGGTCCGGTAGGCATTGGCCCAGCTGAGCACATTGGCCGCGTAGGCGACCGAATTGTTGTAGCGCAGCACGGCGCGCAGCTGCTGGGCCGGATCGGCCAGATCCATGCCGCCCGAGCACAGGTACTTGCCCGCCGCCAGCGCGGCGTCGAAGACATTGTTGGGATCCGGAGTGCCGCTGCCCTTTCCATTGGCGGCATACACCGACCAGGTGCTGGGCAGGAACTGCATGGGCCCGATGGCGCGCACGTAGTTGCCGTCGGCGGCCTTGATGATCTCGTTGCCGGGCAGCGTGCTGTCCAGGGCCGGGCCGTAGATCGGGGTGACCGTGGTGCCCGCGGTATCGGTGCGGCCGTTGTCGGCGTGATTGGACTCGATGCGGCCGATGCCGGCCAGCAGGTACCAGGGCAGGTGGCAGTTCGGGTCCGAGGACTGCAACGCCAGTTCCGCATTGCGGTAGGCGGCCAGCACGATCTCCGGAATGCCGAGCACGCCGTTGCCGCCGGGCAGCGCGATGTCCCGCAGCGGGACGGTGCCGCCGAAGAGCGGGACGCCGTCCGCGGGCGGGGTCATTGCGCTGAGTTTGCGGGGGGCCTCCGGAGCCGCCGGAACCAGGCCGACGGTCCGATCCGAGGGGGTTTCGACCGGGCTGCTCACGCTCGCGTTGTGAGCGGCGGCGGCCGCCAGCAGGGCGTCCGGGGCGGCCTGCGGGGCGGCGACGTGAACGGTCGTATTGGTGGTCGAACCGGCGGTGACCAGGCCCGCTATCAACAGCGCCGACGCTGTCACCGGAGCAGATATTCTCTTCGCCACCACACAATCCCCTCAGTCGTGCGGCCGGTTCCCGGTGGTGACACTCAAACTGCGGCAGTGTCTGGGTCGGTCGCTCGGAACAACGTGATCCAGGTTACCCATGAGTCAGCTACTTCGGTACAACTTCTGTGGTCAGTCGCCATCATTTTGTGCCAAATTTGCGACCCCGGGGGTCTTCCGGTCGGTACTCTTCTTTGCTTTCTTGGCCTTGACGACCTCGCCGTCGACAGCCAGCTTCTCCAATCTGAGCAGGGATTCCTTGATGTCGTCCAGTTCCCGGCGCACGTAGTCGCGCGTGGCGACCTCGCCGACGGCCAGGCGCAGCGACGCCAGTTCGCGGGCCAGGAATTCGGTATCGGCCTTCGTCTGGGCCGCTCGGCTGCGGTCCTCCTCCAGCGAGACCCGGTCGCGATTGTCCTGCCGGTTCTGCGCGAGCAGGATGAGCGGCGCGGCGTAGGCGGCCTGGGTGGAGAACGCCAGGTTCAGCAGGATGAAGGGGTAGGGGTCCCACTGCAGGCGCAGGGCGAAGACATTGAGCAGGATCCACACGATGACGATCACGGTCTGGATCACCAGGTAGCGGCCGGTGCCCAGAAAGCGCGCGATGTTCTCGCTGGTGCGCGCCATTGCCTCGGCGTCCCAGTCCAAGCCGCGGAAGCGGGACTCGACCGGGGTCTCCAGGCGCTGGCGGGCACTGGTCTTTTCGAGCCGTTCGCTCATGAGCGGCCTCCCGTCCCCTCGATCACGGGCACGCCGTGTACGTCGTGATGGTCTTCGTCCTGCTCGCGCCAGTCCTCGGGGAGCAGGTGGTCGAGCACGTCATCGACGGTGACCGCACCCAGTAGATGATTCTCCGCATCCACCACCGGCCCGCACACCAGGTTGTAGGTGGCGAAATATCGAGTCACCGCGGTGAGCGGCGCGTCGGGGCGCAGCTGCACCAGATCGGTGTCGACGATGCCGCCGACGAGGTTGGCCGGGGGTTCCCGCAGCAGCTGCTGGAAGTGCACGCAGCCCAGATAACGACCGGTCGGTGTGGCGGTGGGCGGGCGCACCACGAACGCCATGGTGGCCAGGGCCGGGGTGAGCTCGGGATCGCGAATGCGGGCCAGCGCCTCGGCGACCGTGGTGGAGGCGGTCAGCACGATCGCGTCCGGGGTCATCAGACCACCGGCGGTGTAGGGGGCGTGCTCGAGCAGCCGGCGCACCGGCTCGGAGTCCTCCGGATCCATCAGCGCCAGTAGCGATTCCGCCTCGCCCGCGGGCAGCTCGCCCAGCAGGTCGGCCGCGTCGTCGGGGTCCATGGCCTCGAGCAGGTCGGCGGCGCGTTCCACGCCGAGCTGTTCGAGCAGTTCCACCTGGTCGTTCTCGGGCAGCTCCTGCACCACGTCGGCGAGTCGCTCGTCATCGAAGGCGGCGGCGACCTCGATGCGGCGCTTGCCCGGCAGCTCGCGCAGCATGTGCGCGACATCGGCGGGTCGCATGCCCTCGAACTGCTCGAGCAGCTGGGTGACGTCCTGGCCGGGCATATTGAGCTCGGTCTGGGTCAGGCCGCGCACCTGCGCCCAGTCGACCACGTGCACCGCCCCGCGGCGGCCGAAACCGACGGTGAGGCGGCGGCGTTCGCGCACGGCGACCCGGGAGATCATCCAGGCTCGGGTGCGGCCCTGCTCGATGCCCAGGTCGACCACCACCACGTCCACGCCCAGCAGCTGGGGCAGCTCCGGATCGGCGACACGGACGGTGGAATCGAGAATCTGCGCGACGGCCAGCAATTCGCCGGGGCGCTGCTCGAAGCGGCGCACACTGATGGTGCCGGTGGTGAGGGCGATGGCGCCGGGCTCGATGGACTGCACCCGCAGCATGGGCACGAAAATCCGCTTCCGGGTGGGCAGTTCGACGAGAATGCCCAGGACCCGGGGTTGCTGACGGTCGTAACGTATCGAGATCACGATGTCGCGGAGGCGGCCGATAGACTCGCCGTCCGGTCCCAATACCACCAAGCCCGCCAACCGGGCGGCGAAAACCCTCGTCGCTGCCATGTTTGGTAAGGCTAGTGGGTCGAGCGCGTCCGAATTGTCGCGCCACGTGTCAGCGTGATCGGTCAGGCCCCGAAGGAGGCAGCTTGCGTAACCACGTAGGGGCCCCGAGCGCGCTGAAAATGACAAGGAGTGAGCCATGACATCACGGCGATCGGTGCTGGCTGTGCCGGGTAGTAACCCGCGCATGATCGAGAAGGCCAAGGGATTGCCCGCCGACGAGGTGTTCCTGGACCTCGAGGACGCGGTCGCGCCGGCGGCCAAGGCGGCGGCCCGGGCCAATATCGTGGCGGCGCTGAACTCGGGCGGCTGGGGCGGGCAGATCCGCGTGGTGCGGGTGAATGACTGGAGCACCGAGTACACCTACGCCGACGTGATCACGGTGGTCGAGGGCGCGGGCTCGGAGCTGGACGCCATCGTGCTGCCCAAGGCGACCGACGCCGGGCAGGTGCAGGCCCTGGATCTGCTGCTGACCCAGCTGGAGAAGGCCAACGGGCTGCCGGTCGGGCGGATCGGGATCGAGCCGCAGATCGAGAACGCGCTGGGGCTGCGCAATATCGACGCCATCGCCACCGCGAGCCCGCGGGTGCAGACCCTGGTGTTCGGGCCCGCGGACTTCATGGCCTCGATCAATATGCGCACGCTGGTGGTCGGCGAGCAGCCCGAGGGCTACGCGCCGGGCGACGCCTACCACCACATCTACATGACCATCCTGCTGGCCGCGCGCGCCCACGGGTTGCAGGCCATCGACGGGCCCTACCTGGCGGTCCGCGATCTCGACGGTTTCCGCCGCAACGCATCCCGCACGGCCGCACTGGGTTTCGACGGCAAGTGGGTGCTGCACCCGGACCAGATCACCGCCTGCAACGAGATCTTCAGCCCGCGCCAGGCCGACTACGACCGGGCCGAGGAGATCCTCGACGCGTACGCCTTCCACACCTCGGTCGGCGGCGGCGCGCGGGGCGCGGTCATGCTGGGCGACGAGATGATCGACGAGGCCAGCGCGAAAATGGCTCAGGTCATCGCTGATAAAGGCCGGGCCGCGGGAATGGCGCGTACCACGCGTTTCGAAGCCCCGACTGTGGACGCGAAATAGCATGATGGAGTCATGACGAATCCCTTGGGGAATGCGAACCGGGGCCGCCCGGGCCTACCGACGCCACCGTCGGGCTGGCCGATCGGCTCCTACCCGACCTATGCGGAGGCGCAGCGGGCCGTCGACTTCCTGGCCGACAATCAGTTCCCGGTGGAGGGCGTGACCATCGTCGGTGTCGACCTGATGCAGGTCGAGCGCGTGCTGTACCGGCTGACCTGGGGCAAAGTCATCGGCGGCGGCATGGTTTCGGGCGCCTGGCTGGGCCTTTTCCTGGGTCTGCTGCTGAGCATGTTCACCTCGGGCGGGGCCATCGGCCCGCTCGCGGTGGGCCTGATCGGCGGCATCATCTTCGGCCTCATCTCCGCGACCATCCCGTACGCGGCCACCCGCGGTCAGCGCGACTTCGCCTCCACCATGCAGCTGGTGGCCGGGCGCTACGACGTGCTGTGCGATCCCAAGACCGCCGAGCAGGCGCGGGACATGCTGGCCAGGCTGGCCATCTAGTGTCC
>NZ_BJWY01000119.1 GCF_007990715.1 Nocardia seriolae NBRC 15557
TAGACGAGAGGGGGTGGCGATGACGGCCACCGATGCGCAGTTGTCGGTCGGGTTGCGGTCGGAGCGGGGACCGATTCTGGCGGCGATCATGTTGTCGACCTCGCTGGTGGCGTTGGATTCGACCGTCATTGCGACCGCGGTGCTCACGATTACCGATCAGCTCGGTGGGTTCGCCCAGTTTCCTTGGCTTTTCAGCATCTATCTGCTGGCGCAGGCGGTGACGGTGCCGATCTACGGGAAGCTCGCGGACATGGTGGGGCGGAAGCCGGTGATGCTGTTCGGGATCGGGGTGTTCGCGGTCGGGTCGCTGTTGTGCGGGTTGGCTACCAGCATGGTGGGGCTGATCGTGTTTCGGGCGGTGCAGGGGATCGGGGCGGGGGCGGTGGGGCCGATTTCGATCACCATTGCGGGGGATATCTACACCGTGCGGGAGCGGGCCAAGGTGCAGGCGTATCTGGCCAGTGTGTGGGCCGCCTCGTCGGTGCTCGGGCCGCTGCTGGGCGGGGTGTTCTCGGAGTACGTGAGCTGGCGGTGGATTTTTCTGATCAATCTGCCGCTGGCGGCCTTGGCGGGCTGGATGATTCTGCGCAAGTTCACCGAATGCACACCGCGGCAGCGTCATCGGATCGACTACCTGGGTGCGGGACTGCTCACCCTCGGCGCGGGGGCGCTGATTCTGGCGCTGCTCGAGGGCGGGCAGGCGTGGGCCTGGACCTCGCCGCAGAGTCTGGCGCTGTTCGTGGGCGGCGCGGTGGTGCTGGCGGCCTTCGGGCTGGTGGAGCGGCGGGCGGCGAATCCTGTACTGCCGCTGTGGGTTTTCACCCGGCGCATCGTGGTGGCCAGCAGTCTGGCCTCGCTGCTGGTCGGCGCGATCCTGCTGGGTCTGACCTCGTATGTGCCGACCTTCGCGCAGGGCGTGCTGGGTAGCGGGGCGCTGGTCGCGGGACTCACCGTCGGCGCGTTGACCCTGGGCTGGCCGGTGTCGGCATCGCAGGCCGGAAAGGTGTACCTGCGCATAGGTTTCCGTGCCACCGCCGTGATCGGCAGTGGGTTCGCGGTCGTCGGCGCGGTTTCGCTGCTGACGGTGGATGCGAACTCGAGCCTGCTGTGGGTGGCGATCGGCTGTTTCATCGTCGGCATGGGCATGGGGCTGGTGGCCAGCCCGACCCTGATCGCGGCGCAGGCCAGTGCCGAGTGGTCCGAGCGCGGTGTGGTGACCGCCACCAATATGTTCGCCCGCTCGATCGGCAGCGCGGTCGGTGTCGCGGTGTTCGGCGCGGTGGTCAACACACGCCTGGGCGGTGTCGATCATCCGGCGGCGGGGCAGCTCGCGCCTGCCGTGCACCTGGTGTTCGTGGGGGTGGCCGCCATGGCGGTGGTGCTCATCGGCGCGTCGGCGGTGATGCCCCGGCGAAGCGAGGGCAATCCGGAAAACGCTTCGGCCTGAACGCGATCCTCATATGTTTTGCGCTCTCGCAGATTATCGCCGGGCTCATTCAATTCCGGGAAATTAGCGTTGACCGTCCCGAATGGAATAGGGCGGCAATGATCTAGCACACTGTCGGTGTGGTTGAGGTCGAGGACGTCTTGCGCCGGTTGCGGCGGTATCCGGATGTGGAAGCGGTGAACCTGTTCGCGGTCGATGCCGCGGACCGGCTCATGCTGGATGTCGCCGCGGATTCGCTGGCCGCCGCGGGCGATGGGCGGGTCACCGTTATCGATGACGGCTATGGCGCATTGACCCTCGGTGTGATCGCCGCGCACGGGCTGCGCGGTGTACGGGTGCACCAGGATTTGCTGACCGGTGAATTGGCGCTCGCCAACAACGCCCGGATTGTCGGTCTTTCCGATCGTTTCGCAACCCACCCGCTGGGGCTGGAATTGCTCGACGGGGTGCGCGTGGTGCTGTGGCGGCTGCCGCGGGCCCTGTCCGGCCTCGCCGAAACCGCGGAGGCCATCGCCCGCTACGCCGACCCGGAGGTCCAGGTCTTCGCCGGTGGCCGCGACAAGTACCTGACCCCGGCCATGAACGAGGTGCTGGCCGAGTCCTTCGGCTCGGTGCGCGCCAGCCGCGGCCGCCAGAAGTCGCGCATCCTGCTCGCCTCGGAGCCGAAACCCATTGGTGAGCCGCGCTTCCCGGTCCGCAACCGGCTCGACGACCGGGATCTGGAGGTGGTCGCGCACGGTGCGGCCTTCTCCGGTCCGCGCCTGGATATCGGCACCCGCTTTCTGCTCGACTACCTCGAGCGCATGAAGCCCGATGCCCGTGACGCCATCGATCTGGGTTGCGGCACCGGCATTCTCGCGGTCGCGCTGGCCAAGGCGCGCCCGGGTCTGCGGGTGACCGCGACCGACCAGTCCGCCGCGGCCGTGGCCTCCACCCGTGCCACCGCCGCCGCCAACGGCGTGGCCGACCGGGTGACCGTGCTACAGGACGACGCCATGTCCGGCGCCCCGGACAACAGTGCCGACCTGGTGCTGTGCAATCCGCCCTTCCATGTCGGCGCGGCCGTGCACACCGGCTCGGCCATCAAGATGTTCCAGCAGACCGGCCGTGTGCTGCGACCCGGTGGCGAACTGTGGACCGTCTACAACACGCACCTCAACTACCGCGGCGTCATGGAGCGCATGGTCGGGAAAACCGATGTGATGGGCCGCAATCGAAAATTCACGGTGACCCGGTCGGTGCGCGGTCTGCACGACGCCGAACAATAGGGCACATGGGACGAATCGATCTTCGAGTCTTCACCGAACCCCAGCAGGGCGCGTCCTACGACACCCTGCGCACCGTGGCCAAGGCCGCCGAGGACCTCGGCTACGACGCCTTCTTCCGCTCCGACCACTACCTGAAAATGGGCGACGCCGACGGCCTGCCCGGCCCCACCGACGCCTGGATCACCCTGGCGGGGCTGGCCCGCGAGACCCGCCGCATCCGGCTGGGCACCCTGGTCACCTCCGCCACCTTCCGCCACCCGGGCGTGCTGGCCATCGAGGTGGCCCAGGTCGACGCCATGTCCGGCGGCCGCGTCGAATTCGGGTTCGGCGCGGGCTGGTTCGAGGCCGAGCACGCCGCCTACGGCATCCCCTTCCCGGCCGAGAAGTTCCCGCGCTTCGAGGAGCAGCTGGCCATTGTCACCGGCCTGTGGCAGACGCCGGTCGGCGAGACCTTCTGCTTCGACGGTGAGCACTACACGCTGCGGGATTCCCCGGCGCTGCCCAAGCCCGCGCAGTCGCGGATCCCGGTCATCATGGGCGGCATGGGCGCCAAGCGCACCCCGCGGCTGGCCGCGAAGTACGCCACCGAGTTCAATGTGCCGTTCCAGTCCGCCGAGGCCAGCGCCGATCAGTTCGACCGAGTCCGCAAGGCCGCCAAGGACGCTGGACGTGATCCCGCCGACATCACCTTCTCCAATGCTCTCGTCGCCTGTGTCGGTGCGTCCGATGCCGAGGTGGCGAAGCGGGCCGCCGTGATCGGCCGCGAGGTGGACGAGCTGAAGGCCAACGGTCTGGCCGGCAGCCCCGACGAGGTGGTCGACAAGATCGGCCGGTACGCGGAAATCGCCGGTACGAGCCGGATCTACCTGCAGATTCTGGATCTGTCGGACCTGGACCACCTCGAGCTCATCGCCCAGCGGGTGATGACCCAGCTGGGCTGACGCGGGCCGCGACCGCGCGGCACATTCGGTAAAGCTCAGGTAAAGTCCAGTTAGTCCGATCTATGGGGGTTCGGGAACTACGGACCCCCGCAGCGCGTTGGACGAGTAGCTTCACAGGCCACGACCTACGTGAGCCGCGACTCCAGAAAGGGACGCACAGTGCGCTCCACATCCAACCCGGTCTTCCGGAACTTGCAGCCGCAGCAGGGTGGCTACGCCGGCTTCGGCTCGGCGCCTGGAGCCGGACAGAACCCGAACGACCCGTACGGTCAGCAGTCGCCGCAGCAGTACCCGGGCTACGGCTACCAGCAGCCCTACCAGCAGCCGGCGGTGCCCACCACCCGCCCGATGACCATCGACGATGTCGTGCAGAAGACCGGCATCACCCTCGGTGTCACCACGCTGCTCGCGATCCTGTCGTACGCGCTCACCGCGGGCAACCACGCGCTGGCGCTGCCGTTCGTGCTGGTCGGCGGCCTCGGCGGGTTCGTGCTCGCGATGATCATGACCTTCGGTCGCAAGCAGGACAATCCGGCGCTGGTGCTCAGCTACGCGGCGCTGGAAGGCCTGATGCTGGGCGCCTTCTCGTGCCTGTTCACCAATGTGGCCTTCGGCGGTGTCGGCGGTTCCGGCCTGATCGCGCAGGCGGTGCTGGGCACCTTCGGCGTGTTCTTCGGCATGCTGGTGGTCTACAAGACCGGCGCGATCCGCGTCACCCCGCGTCTGACCCGCATGATCGTCGGCGCCATGATCGGCGTGCTGGTGCTCATGCTCGGCAATGCGATCGCCGCGATCTTCACCTCGGGCGGCTTCGGCCTCCGCGACGGTGGCACCCTGTCGATCATCTTCAGCCTCGTGGTCATCGGCGTCGCGGCCTTCAGCTTCCTGCTCGACTTCGACGCCGCCGACCAGCTCATCCGGGCTCAGGCTCCGGAGAAGGCGGCCTGGGGCGTGGCCTTCGGCCTGACCGTCACCCTGGTCTGGCTGTACCTCGAGATCCTGCGCCTGCTGAGCTACTTCCAGGACCGGTAAGCGGCTGACGCACAGTTGAATACGTGAGTGGGCGGGCATCGGAATCCGATGCCCGCCCACTGCTGTGTAGCCAGCCTGAGAGCCTTCAGCTGTCGGCCACCACCTCCTTCAATACATCGGTGGACACGTGATCGTCGCCGCAGTAGTCGGCGATGATCGCGATGCTCGAGCTGTTGCGCAGGCGCAGCGGCAGGATCTCCTGGTAGGCGGCCGACGCGTACCAGTCGTTGACCGCCGCGTAGTCCGGGAATTCGATGACGATCGCGACTCCGGTGGCCGGTCCCTCGATCACGCGTTGCTTGCCGCCGTGGACGAGGAACCTGCCGCCGAACGGCCGCAGCGTGCCGTCGATCTTCTCCAGGTATTCCACGATGTCGGCGTTGACGTCCACGTCCCACAGCTGGGCGATTGCGTAACCGGGCATTTCGAGCTCCTCGTTCGGGATTGTCTTGCTGCCCTCGATACTTCCGCGCGGCGGGAACGAAGTCGATTACCTCTCGGGTAATGCGATACCGGGAATGTGGCCGGCCTCCAGGTGTTCCCGGCGCAGCAGCTTGCTGCCCAGCCACACCAGCGGATCGTATTTGCGTGAAATCACCTGTTCCTTCAGGGGGATCAGGGCATTGTCGGTGATCTTGATGTGTTCGGGGCACACCTCGGTGCAGCACTTGGTGATATTGCAGTAGCCCAGGCCCAGATCGTCCTGCGCCAGCTTGCGCCGGTCCAGGACGTCGGCGGGATGCATCTGTAATTCCGCCACCCGCATGAGGAAACGCGGACCGGCGAACGCGGTCATCTTCTCCTCGTGGTCACGAATGGCGTGACAGGTGTTCTGACACAGGAAGCATTCGATGCATTTGCGGAATTCCTGGCTGCGCTGCACGTCCTCCTGCATCATCCGGTATTCGCCGGGCCGTATGCCGGGTTCGGGCTGGAACGGCGGCACCTCGCGGGCCTTGATGTAGTTGAACGACACATCGGTCACCAGATCGCGGATCACCGGGAAGGCGCGCAGCGGGGTGATGGTGATGGCGTCGCCGACCACCGATTGCGTGGCCTGGCTCATGCACATGAGCCGGGGGAAGCCGTTGATCTCCGCCGAGCAGGAACCGCATTTGCCCGCCTTGCAGTTCCAGCGCACCGAGAGGTCCGGGCATCGGGTGGCCTGGAGCCGGTGCACGACGTCGAGCACGACCTCGCCCTCGCTCACCTCGACCTCGTAGTCCTCGAGCGCGCCGCGTCCGCCCTCGCCGCGCCAGACGCGCACGGTCACAGTCTTTTTCATCGGGCCACTCCCAACTGGGCGAGTGCGGATGCGGTGAAGTACTTGCGCAGCTCGTCCGGTTCGAACAGGGCCGCCAGGTCCGCCCGCATGGGCGGCATGATGCGTCGCGACAGATGCACCCGGCCGTCGAAATCGCGGCAGGTCAGCACCACGCCGCGCCAGGACGGGTCCATGGCGGGGAAGTCGCCGCGGGTGTGGCCGCCGCGAGATTCATTGCGCTCCAGCGCCGATCGCGCTACGCATTCGGCGATGAGGGCCATATTGCGCAGGTCGAAGGTGAGGTGCCAACCGGTGTGGTACAGCCGATCACCTTCCACCCGAACGTTTTCCGCGCGCTCGCGCAGCAGTTCGAGTTCGCCCAGCGCCTTGGCGAGCTCGTCGCCGTCGCGGACGATGCCGACCAGCTCGGTCATCACCCGCTGCAGGGCCTGGTGCACCTCGTAGGGGTTCTCGCCGTCCTCGCACGCGTAGGGCGCGAGCGCCTCGGTCAGGGCCGCCGCGACCGCCGCCTCGTGCACCACCGGCCGGGAATCGCCCAGGGCCGCGAGGTATTCGTTCGCCCCGGCGCCGGCGCGGGCACCGAAGATGAAAAGGTCCGACAGCGAATTGCCGCCGAGCCGATTCGAGCCGTGCATGCCGGAGGCGCACTCGCCCGCCGCGAACAGGCCGGGCAGGGTGGTGGCGGTGGTGTCGGCGTCGACGCGCATGCCGCCCATGACGTAGTGCGCGGTCGGCCCGACCTCCATGGGCTCGCGCGTGATGTCCACACCGGCCAGCTCGGCGAACTGGTGATGCATGGCGGGGAGCCGTCGCCGGATCTCCTCGGGCGTCATGCGGGTGGAGACATCCAGGAACACGCCGCCGTGCGGTGAACCGCGTCCCGCCTTCACCTCCGAGTTGATGGCGCGCGCCACCTCGTCGCGCGGCAGCAGTTCCGGTGGCCGCCGGTTGTTCTCGGGATCGGTGTACCAGCGGTCGGCCTCGGCCTCGTTGTCGGCGTAGATCTCCCGGAAGACCTCGGGGATGTAGTCGAACATGAACCGGCGGCCCGCGTTGTTGCGCAGCACGCCGCCGTCGCCGCGCACCCCCTCGGTCACCAGCACGCCGCGCACCGAGGGCGGCCACACCATGCCGGTGGGATGGAACTGGATGAACTCCATGTTCACCAGCTCCGCGCCCGCGCGCAGGGCCAGCGCGTGGCCGTCGGCGGTGTAGTCCCAGGAGTTCGAGGTGACGGTGTACATCTTGCCCAGGCCGCCGGTCGCCAGAATGACGGTGGGTGCGGCCAGCACCACGAATTCGCCGGTCTGCCTGACGTATCCGAACACGCCGGAGATCCGGCCGTCGTCGGTGAGCAGGCGGGTGATGGTGGTCTCGTCGAACACCTTCAGCCCGGCCTCGGGGTCGCCGTACTCCTCGGCGTCGGCGCGCTGCAGGGCGACCAGGCGCTGCTGGAGGGTGCGGATCACCTCGAGCCCGGTGCGGTCGCCGACGTGCGCGAGCCGCGGGTACTCGTGGCCGCCGAAGTTGCGCTGCGAGATCAGCCCGTCCTTCGTCCGATCGAACAGCGCACCCCAGTGCTCCAGCTCCCAGATGCGGGTGGGGGCCTCCTTGGCATGCAATTCGGCCATGCGCCAGTCGTTGAGGAACTTCCCGCCGCGCATGGTGTCACGGAAGTGCACCTGCCAGTTGTCCTTCGGATTGCCATTGCCCATGGCTGCGGCGGCCCCGCCCTCGGCCATCACCGTATGCGCCTTGCCCAGCAGGGTTTTGGTGATGACGGCGGTCCTCAGGCCCCGGCTGCGGGCCTCGATGGCCGCGCGCAGTCCCGCGCCGCCCGCGCCGATCACCACCACGTCGTACTCGTGCCGGGTTACCTGATCAGAAGAATCGAAGGTCACTGATGACTCCCATCGAGAGCAGCCGGACATAGAGGTCCGTGCAGGCCACCCAGATCAGCGAGATCCAGGCCATGCGCTGGTGGTGCGGGTTGATCCGGCTCACCCAGGTCCACAGCCGGTACCGGATCGGATGGTCGGAGAAGTGCTTGAGGCGGCCGCCGATGGCGTGACGGCAGGCGTGGCAGGACAGCGAATACATCCACAGCAGTGCGGCATTCACGATCATGACCACCGTGCCCAGGCCCATGTGGCCCCAGCGGCCGTCGTAGTCGCGGAAGGCGATGACGGCGTCGTAGGTGAGCACCACGTTCAAAACCACTGCCAGCCAGAAGAAGTAGCGGTGCATGTTCTGGATGAAGACGAGCGGGAAACGCGATTCGCCGGTGTACTTGCGGTGCGGCTCGCTCACCGCGCACGCGGTCGGCGACTGCCAGAAGGCCCGGTAGTAGGCCTTGCGGTAGTAGTAGCAGGTGAAGCGGAATCCCATGGGAATCCAGATGATCAGCACCGAGGGCGTGATCCAGGCCGGCCAGCTCACCCAGCCCCAGCCGTGCATGCCGACATCGGTGAGGTTGGGCGAGTAGAACGGCGACAGATACGGGCCCGACGCGTAGTGGTCGTTGGCCAGGATGACATAGGCGGCGTAGACGATGAAGGCTGTCAGGATCGACGCCGTCACGATCGGTTGCGCCAGCCAATTGTCCAGTCGCAGTGTGCGTTGCGGGATCTGCGCGCGGGTCCGCTCCCGCTCGGGTGTGGAGGTCACAGCGTGCGCGCCCGCGGGGCCGTCATCTTCTCCGGGCTCAGCAGCTCGTCCAGGGCCTCCTGGGTGAGCGCGCCGCGCTGTAGCACCAGGTCGTAGACGCTGCCGCCGGTCCGCAACGCCTCCTTGGCGATCGAGGCCGACTCCTCGTAGCCGAGGGCGGGGACCAGCGCGGTGATCAGGCCGATACTGTTGTTGACCAGTTCCCGGCAGCGCTCGCGATTGGCGGTGATGCCGGTGACACACCGATTGGTCAGCGTCACAGCGGCATTGCGCAGCATGAGCGTGCCCATCAGCAGGTCGTAGGCCATGATCGGCTCGGCCATATTGAGTTCGAGCTGGCTGGCCTCGGCGGCCATGGTGACGGTCATGTCGTAGCCGATGAGCTGGAAGCAGACCTGCGAAACGACCTCCGGGATAACCGGATTGACCTTGCCGGGCATGATCGACGAACCCGGCTGCATGGCGGGCAGATTGATCTCGGCCAGCCCCGCGCGCGGACCCATCGACAGCAGCCGCAGGTCATTGCAGATCTTCGACAGCTGCACCGCGGCGCGCTTCATGGTGGCCGAGACGGCCACGAAATCGCCACTGTCCTGGGTGGCTTCGACCAGATCCTCGGCCGGGCGGATGGGCAGGCCGGTCACGTGGGCCAGCTTGGCCGCGCACAGTTCGGCGTAGCCGGGCGGGCTGGTGATGCCGGTGCCGATGGCGGTCGCGCCCATGTTCACCACGAGCAGGTCCTCGGCGATCCGCTTCAGGTGCGCGATGGCCTCGCCGACCATGACGCCGTACGCGCCGAACTCCTGGCCCAGGGTCATGGGGACGGCGTCCTGGAGCTGGGTGCGGCCCATCTTGATGACGTCGCTGAACTCGGCGGCCTTGGCCTGCAAGGCTTTCTGGAGTTCGGCCATGGCCTCGGCGGCGTCCTGCAGCGACAGGTACACGCCCAGCTTCACCGCGGTCGGGTACACGTCATTGGTCGACTGCGAGCAGTTCACATCGTCGTTCGGGTGCAGGAACTGGTACCGGCCCTTGCCGTGTCCCATGATTTCGAGGCCGCGATTGGCGATGACCTCGTTGGCGTTCATATTGGTCGAGGTGCCCGCGCCGCCCTGCACCATGTCGACGATGAAGTCCCCGTGCAGTTTTCCGGCCAGGATCTCGTCGCAGGCCAGCGTGATGGCCTCGGCCTTCTCGACATCCAGCGCGCCGAGCTCGTAATTGGCCAGCGCGGCGGCCTTTTTCACGTAGGCGAGCGCGTGCACCAGGTGCCCGAACTTGCGCAGCTTGATGCCCGAGATCTGGAAGTTCTCGATGGCGCGCAGGGTCTGCACGCCGTAGTACGCCTCGGCCGGGATCTCCCGCTCGCCGAGCGAATCATGTTCGCGCCGAATGCCTCCCACCGCGTGCTGGGACACCACGGCCTCGGCCAGGCGGCTCGACAACGACTGCAGGCGGGCGGCCACCAGCTGGGCGACGCGGGCCACGATGCGGTGGTAGCGCTCGGGTTCGCGGGCCGACAGCTCCTCGATGGCCTCGCGGGTGACGATGAGCACCTCCGCGCCGCCCGAGGTGCGCGCGGTGGCCATGTGGGTGCCGCCGTCGAGCAGCGTCATCTCCGAAATCATCCCGCCCGCACGCACTGTGCCGAGTTCTGTCTCGTGCCCGGCGAGGCCGGTCACCATCTCGATCCGGCCGCGCATGACGATGCCGAACCAGTCGCGCGGCGTGGACTCGTGGAAAACCACGGCTCCCGCGGGGTATTCGCGGTATTGAGCGACCGCCGTGAGGGCCTTCAGGTCCTCGACGTCGATCCCGGTGGCGATCGAGGTGGTCTCGATCATGTCGGACATGGTGTCCACGTTGACTCCTACTTCGATGGGCTAGTCTCTTCCAACGGGAGCAAACCGTTAGCAAAATTATTGATCAAACAGATCTGTCATTTCGACTCGCGGCCGATAGTCAGGGCATTTGTCCCGCGACTCATGACTGATCTAGATAAATTTTGAGGCGGTTCATCCGATGATTCAGATGCTTCTCGAGTTAGCGGTGGTGCTCGCCGCGATCCTGATCGGATCGCGCGTGGGCGGCATCGGGCTCGGCGTATGGGGAGCGGTGGGCGTCTTCGCGCTCGCCGCCGTGTTTCGCGTCGCACCCACCTCGCCACCGGTCGACGTGCTGCTCATCATCCTGTCGGTGGTCGTCGCGGCGGCCACCATGGAGGCCGCGGGCGGAGTGGACTTCATGGTGCGCATCGCCGAGCGCATGATTCGCCGCAATCCCAAGCGGATCACCTTCGTCGCGCCGATCGTGGTCTTCCTGTTCACGATCGGCGCGGGCACCGGGCACCTGCTCTACCCGCTGCTGCCGGTCATCCACGAGGTCGCGCGGGAGGGCGGGGTGCGGCCCGAACGGCCGATCTCCATGGCCGCCATCGCAAGTCAGTCCGCCATCGTGTCCAGTCCGGTGTCGGCCGCCATGGCCGCCACGGTCGTCGTGCTCGGTCCCGACGGGTGGAGCATGGTCGAGATCCTGGCCGTCACCGTCCCCTCGGTGCTCATCGGCCTGGTCGCCGGGGCGCTCTCGGTCTGCCGTCGCGGTAAGGAGCTGGCCGACGATCCCGAGTATCAGCGTCGGCTGGCGGCCGGAGAACTGGAGCCCGTCAATGCGAATCCCGCCGAGCGTCCCGAACTACCGCGTACGGCAAAGCTTTCCGCGCTCATCTTCCTGATCGGCGTGGTGGCCGTGGTGATCTCGGGCGCGTTCCCGCAGCTGCGGCCCGCGGGGTTCGACGGCAAGACCCTCAGCATGCCCGAAACCATCGAAGTACTGATGCTCTCGACCTCGGCCGTGATCATGCTGGTCTGCAAGGTCTCGGCGCCCAAGATCCCGGGCACCCCGGTCGCCAAGGCGGGCTTGGTCGCCCTGGTCGGCGTGTTCGGATTGGCCTGGCTCGGAGACAGTTTCATCAAGTCCAACGAGGATCTCATCGTCGGCAATCTGGGTGATCTGGCCAAGCAGCACACCTGGCTGTTCGCAGTGGTGCTCGCGCTGGTCTCGGCGCTGGTGCTGAGTCAGGCCTCGGCCACCAAGATCATGCTGCCGCTCGGGCTGGCCCTCGGCATCTCGGCGCCGCACCTGGTGGCCATGCTCCCGGCGCTGTGCGCGCTGTTCATCCTGCCCGTCTATCCGACCAGCATCGCGGCGGTGAACTTCGACCATTCCGGCACCACGAAGTTCGGCAAGTGGGTGTTGAACCACAGCTTCATGCTGCCGGGCATCGTGACCACCGTGGTGGCCGTGGCCGTCGGGTATCCGCTGGCCGCCCTGGTCAGCTAGGCGGCGGTTGACAAAACAACACATTCGGGCATAAAACAACATAAGTCAACATCGATGTTGGAGGTTTCGGATGTACGCCGAGGAGCGGCAGCAGGCCATTGCCGCGCTGATCGGGCAGCGTGGTCGTGTATCGGTCATCGAGCTGGCCGAGCAGTTCGAGGTGACCACCGAGACCGTGCGCCGCGACCTGGCCGCCCTGGACCGCCTCGGCCTGGTCCGGCGCGTGCACGGCGGCGCGGTACCGGCCGCCGCCCTCACCGCCATCGAGCTCGGCACCGGCGAGCGCGAGCACACTCGGGCCGCCGAGAAGGATCGAATCGCCAAGGCCGCCTTGGCCTTCCTGCCGTCCACCGGCGGCAGCGTGCTCTTCGACGCCGGGACCACCACGGCGCGGATCGCCGCCCAGCTCCCGGCCGATCGGGAACTGGTGGCGGTGACGAACTCGCTGCCCATCGCGACCCGGCTCAGTGGGTCCGCCGGGGTGCGCTTGCACCTGCTGGGCGGGCGGGTCCGGGGCGTCACCCAGGCCGCCGTCGGCGCGGACACCCTGCGCATGGTCGGTGAGCTGCGCGTGGACGTGGCCTTCATCGGGACCAACGCGCTCACCGTCGGGCACGGGCTGTCCACACCGGACCCCGACGAGGCGGCCGTCAAGCGGGCCATGGTCGCCAGTGCGCACCGGGTGGTCGTGGTGGCCGACTCCACCAAGATAGGGCGCGAGGATCTGGTGCGGTTCGCGGCCATCGCGGACATCGACGTCCTGGTCAGCGACGAGCAGCTGCTGCCCGCGGTACGGAATGAACTGTCCGAGTTCGGCATCGAGGTGGTGACCGCATGATCGTGACGCTGACCGCCAATCCCAGCATCGACCACACCGTGACGCTGTCGGAACCGCTGCGCCGGGGTGACCTGCAGCGGGCCCGCGCCGCCACCTCGTATCCGGGTGGCAAGGGCGTCAATGTCTCTCGCGTGGTGGCTGGTTCGGGAGCGGGGACCGTCGCCGTGCTGCCCGGCAGCCCGGGCGACCCGCTGCTGCGCGCGCTCACCGAGACCGGCCTGGACTACCGGGCGGTCGCGTGCGGTGGCCCCGCGCGCACCAATCTCACGCTCACCGAGGTCGACGGCACCACCACCAAGATCAACGAGCCGGGCCCGCCGCTGTCGGCGGTCGAGCGAAACGCGTTGGCGGACTTGCTGGTCGAGCTCTCGGACGAAGCCTCCTGGATGGTGCTGTCCGGCTCGCTGCCGCCCGCGGTGCCGGTCGACTGGTACGTGGAGCTGCTGCGGCGGCTGCGCGGCACCCGCGTCGCCGTCGACACCTCCGACGGTCCGCTGCTGGCGTTGGCCGAGCATTTCGATTCCGTCGCACCGCATTTGATCAAGCCCAATGCCGAGGAACTCGCCCAGCTCACCGGCGGCGACCCCGACGAACTGCACGATCCGAACGCGGCGGCCCGGGCGGCGGGAGCGCTGGTGGCGCGCGGCGTCGAAACCGTGCTCGCTACGCTCGGCGCGGCCGGGGCCGTACTGGTCACCGCCGACGGGGCCTGGCACGCCACCGCACCGGCCATCACGGCGCGCAGCACGGTGGGGGCCGGTGATGCCGCACTCGCCGGGTACCTGCTCGCCGATCTGGAACAGGCCGCGCCACCGGATCGTCTGCGCCGCGCCGTCGCCTACGGCAGCGCCGCCGCCGCTCTCCCGGGGACCGGACTGCCCGGCCCGCACCACACCGACCCGAGCGCCGTGCAGGTCACGGCCCTGGATTTCCAGCCCCACCACTGAAGGACCCCGTGATGTCCGACCCGATCATCACCACCGACCTGATCGCCCTCGACGCCGACCTCGGCGGCGAGAAAGCCGACGTCATCGGGGCGCTCGCCCAACGCCTCTCCGACGCGGGCCGCGCCACCTCGCCCGTGGCGCTGCGCGATGCCGCGCTGACCCGCGAAAGCCAGTCGGCCACCGGACTTCCCGGCGGCATCGCCATCCCGCACTGCCGCGGTGGAGCCGTCTACACGCCCTCGCTCGGCTTCGCCCGCCTGGCGCGCAGGGTCGACTTCGGCGCACCCGACGGCCCGGCCGATCTGGTCTTCCTCATCGCCGCTCCCGACGGTGCGGCCGCCGAGCACATGAAGCTGCTGTCGGCATTGGCCCGGGCGCTGGTCCGCCCCGAGTTCCTGTCCGCCCTCCGCTCGGCCGCCACACCCGCCGACATCGTCGCCCTGGTGGCGGACGTCGTGGAACCCCGGGAGACGCCCGGACCGGTTGTTCCGCAGTCGGATTCGACCACGGATTCGGAGTCGGCAACGGGGGCGCGGTCGATTGTCGCGATCACCGCCTGCCCGACCGGGATCGCGCACACCTACATGGCGGCCGATGCGCTGGTGGCGGCGGGGGAGCGCGCGGGCATCACGGTGCGGGTCGAGACCCAGGGATCCAGTGGCAGTACACCTTTGAGCGCCGCCGATATCGACCTCGCGGACGCCGTCATCTTCGCCACCGACGTCGGGGTGAAGGGGCGGGAGCGGTTCGCGGGCAAGCCCGTCATCGAATCCGGTGTCAAACGCGCCATCAACGAGCCCGACGCCATGGTCGCCGAGGCGCTGGCGGCGGCGCGCGATCCCCGTGCCGCCGTCGTATCCGGAGCTGCTCGGTCCGAGTCGAGCACGGCCGCAACGGATTCCGGTTCGCTGGGCTGGGGCACCCGGCTACGGCAGATCCTGCTGACCGGTGTCAGCTACATGATTCCGTTCGTGGCGGCGGGCGGGCTGCTCATCGCGCTCGGCTTCCTGCTCGGCGGGTACGAGATCGCGGGTAGCGCGAAGACCATCGTGCTGGACAATTCGCTGACCGATCTGCCCGCGGGCGGGTTGGCCACCTACCTGGGCGCGGTGCTGTTCCAGATCGGTTCGCTCGCATTCAGTTTCCTGGTGCCGGCGCTGGCGGGATACATCGCCTACGCGATTGCCGACCGGCCCGGTCTCGCACCGGGTTTCACCGCCGGTGCGGTCGCGGTCTTCGTCGGCGCGGGCTTCCTGGGCGGTCTGGTCGGCGGTCTCATCGCCGGTTTCGCGGCGCTGTGGATCGCCGAACTCGGCGTGCCGCAATGGGCTCGCGGCCTCATGCCGGTCGTGATCATCCCGCTGTTCGCGTCGCTGGTGGTCGGCCTGGTCATGTTCATCTTCCTCGGCAAGCCGCTGGCGGCCGTCACCAGCGGGCTCACCCACTGGCTCAACAGCCTCTCCGGCACCTCGGCCATCCTGCTCGGCATCATCCTGGGCCTGATGATGTGCTTCGACCTGGGCGGACCGGTCAACAAGGCCGCCTACTCGTTCGCCGTGGCCGGACTCAATGTCAATGACGCGGCCTCGCTGAAGATCATGGCCGCCGTCATGGCCGCGGGCATGGTGCCGCCGCTCGCCATGGCACTCGCGACCACCCTGCGCCCCAAGCTCTTCACCACCGCCGAACGCGAGAACGGCAAGGCCGCCTGGCTGCTCGGCGCATCCTTCATCTCCGAGGGCGCGATCCCGTTCGCCGCGGCCGACCCCCTGCGCGTCATCCCGTCCATGATGGCGGGCGGCGCGGTCACAGGGGCACTGGTCATGGTCTTCGGCACCACCCTCAGCGCCCCGCACGGCGGCATCTTCGTGTTCTTCGCCGTCGGCGGCATCGCCGGATTCCTCATTGCCCTGGCGGCCGGCACGGTGATCGGTGCCGTGTGCGTCACCGCCGCAAAGCAATTCCGCAAGACACCTGTCACCACCGAAACTCCCGCGGTGCTTGCCGCCGCGTAGAAACCCTTCCCACACACAAGGAGTCGATATGCCCAGCACCACCGTGGTCGTTGGTTCGTCCGTCGGCCTGCACGCCCGCCCGGCCGCCGTTATCGCCGAAACCGCCGCGGCCGCAGGCGTTCCCGTCACCCTCGCGCTGGTCGGCGGGGCCCCGGTGAACGCGGCCTCCGCCCTCATGATCATGACCCTGGGCGCGACCAAGGGCACCGAAGTCGTGGTCACCAGCGATGATCAGGCCGCGTTGGACAAGATCGCCGGGCTGGTCGGCTCCGACCTCGACGCGTAGGGGGTGTGGGGGCTTGCCCCCGCTTGGGGTGTGGGGAACCCCCACCCTTCCCCCAAACGATTTGGGCCGCACGACCTGGAGGTCGTGCGGCCCAATCAGAGTCCGAGCGTCAGCTCAGGCGCTCGATGATCATCGCCATACCCATGCCGCCGCCGACGCACATGGTCTCCAGACCGAACTGCTTGTCGTGGGTCTGGAGGTTGTTGATCAGGGTCGCGGTGATGCGGGCACCGGTCATACCGAACGGGTGGCCCAGCGCGATCGCGCCGCCGGAGACGTTCAGCTTGTCCTCGTCCATGTTCAGCTCGCGGGCGGAGCCCAGGACCTGAACGGCGAACGCCTCGTTGATCTCGTACAGGTCGAGGTCGTCGATGGTCATGCCCGCGGTGTTCAGGGTGTTGCGCACCGCCTGGATCGGGCCGAGGCCCATGATCTCCGGCGACAGACCCGAGACGCCGGTGGCCACGATGCGGGCCAGCGGGGTCAGGCCCAGCTCGCGAGCCTTGGTGTCGGACATGACGACCAGCGCGGCCGCGCCGTCGTTGAGCGGACAGGCGTTACCGGCGGTGATGGTGCCGTCGGCGCGGAAGACCGGCTTCAGCTGCGAGATCTTCTCGTAGGTGGTGCCGGCGCGCGGGCCGTCGTCGGTGGTGACGATGGTGCCGTCGGGCAGGGTGACCGGGGTGATCTCCCGCTCGAAGAAGCCGGCCTTGATGGCCTCCTCGGCGCGGTTCTGCGAGCGCACGCCCCAGCGGTCCTGGTCCTCGCGGGAGATGCCGGTGTAGGTGGCAACGTTCTCGGCGGTCTCACCCATGGCGATGTAGACGTCCGGGAGGATGTCGTTCTCGCGCGGGTCGGTCCAGGTCGCGTTGGAGGCGTTGGTGGCCTTGGTGCGGGCCTCGGCCTCGGCGAACTTCGGGTTGTGGGTGTCGGGCCAGCCGTCGGCGGTGCCCTTCGGGAAGCGCGACACGGTCTCGACACCGGCCGAGATGAACACGTCGCCCTCGCCCGCCTTGATGGCGTGGAACGCCATACGGGTGGTCATCAGCGACGAGGAGCAGTACCGGTTGACGGTGACGCCGGGCAGGTAGTCGTAGCCGAGCTGAACGGCCACGGCGCGAGCCATATTGAAGCCGCCCTCACCCGCGGGCTGGCCGCAGCCGAGCAGCAGGTCGTTGATATCGCTCACGGCCAGTCCCGGCACCTTGTCCAGGGCGGCCTGCACCATCTGGGCGGCCAGGGCGTCCGGGCGCATGCTCACCAGAGAACCCTTGCCAGCGCGGCCGATGGGCGAGCGGGCGTACGAAACGATGACGGCCTCAGCCATGAGGACTCCTTTTTTGCTGGGGTGATCCGCTTCGAATTTACGACGGGTGTGTCGCGGCTCCTACATCCGGTATGCCCGTATCCCATCCACTGGATGTGGGATATCGCTCACCCGGGTACGTCGAAGGCGCTCTGCGCCGGGATGTTCGGCATATCGGTGAAGACGTTCACGACCACGTGGCCCGGCCCGGTGTCCTGGAACAGGGCGTAGTGCTCGCTGCCGTAGAAGCCCGCCAGGATGGGAACTCGATATTCGCCGGCCGCCCCGGTGGTGGTGTTCCGCCAGGCGACCGTGGCCGTGGTCTCGCACATCGGGGCGAAGCTGTACTCGCCCGGATCGAACCCGCCGACCGGCAGCGCCTGCACGTTGATGATGGCCCGGCCGGGCCACTTCGGATCGGTGTCGGCCCAGGAGCGAATATTGCCGCCGCACAGCATCGCATCGTGATACATGCTTTGGACCTGCGGAAATTCGAAGGTCACGGCATTGGCGGGAGCGGCCGTGACGATCATGGGCACCCCGGCGAGGGGGAGTAGCAGGGAGGCGGCGGGCAAGCTCGTCGGCATCCTCATGGAACCGATGCTAGTTCGCGCGGCGGTGATATCTCCGACGTGCGCGTTGGCGCGTATCTCCTTTCTGCAACGATGAGGGGTATGCGCATCGCTAACCATGTCGTCGATCTGATCGGAAACACCCCGCTCGTCCGGTTGAACTCCGTGGTGGGTCCGAACTCGGGACTGGTGGCGGCGAAGGTGGAATACCTGAACCCGGGCGGCAGCTCGAAGGACCGCATCGCCGTCAAGATGATCGACGCCGCCGAGAAGGCCGGGCTGCTGAAGCCCGGCGGCACGATCGTCGAACCGACCTCCGGCAATACCGGTGTGGGCCTGGCCCTGGTCGCGCAGCAGCGCGGCTACAAGTGCGTGTTCGTCTGCCCGGACAAGGTCAGCGAGGACAAGCGGAACGTGTTGCGCGCCTACGGCGCCGAGGTCGTGGTGTGCCCGACCGCCGTCGCGCCGGAGGATCCGGACAGCTACTACAACGTCTCCGACCGGCTGGTGCGCGAGATCCCCGGCGCCTGGAAGCCGGACCAGTACTCCAACCCGGGCGGCCCCGAATCGCATTACGAGACCACCGGTCCCGAGATCTGGCGCGACACCGAAGGCAAGATCACCCACTTCGTGGCGGGCGTCGGCACCGGCGGCACCATCACCGGCACCGGCCGCTACCTCAAGGAGGTCTCCGGCGGCAAGGTCAAGATCATCGGCGCGGACCCGGAGGGCTCGGTCTACTCCGGCGGCACCGGCCGCCCCTACCTGGTCGAGGGCGTCGGCGAGGACTTCTGGCCCAGCGCCTACGACCCGGCCATCCCCGACGAGATCATCGCGGTGTCGGATGCCGACTCCTTCGACATGACCCGCCGCCTGGCCCGCGAGGAGGGCCTGCTGGTCGGCGGCTCCTGCGGCATGGCCGTGGTCGCGGCGCTCAAGGTCGCCGAGCGCGATCCCGACGCTGTGGTGGTCGTGCTGCTGCCCGACGGTGGCCGCGGCTCCCTGTCCAAGATCTTCAACGATCAGTGGATGAGCTCCTACGGCTTCCTGCGCTCGCGCCTGGACGGCACCACCGCCGAGGTGCACGTGGGAGAAGTGTTGCGCGGCAAGTCCGGTGAGCTGCCCGACCTGGTGCACACCCACCCGCAGGAGACCCTGCGCGATGCCATCGAGATCCTGCACGAGTACGGCGTCTCGCAGATGCCGGTCGTCGGCGCGGAGCCTCCGGTCATGGCGGGCGAGGTCGCGGGCTCGGTCAACGAGCGCGATCTGCTCTCGGCCGTGTTCGAGGGCCGCGCCAAGCTCACCGATCCGGTGTCCAAGCACATGAGCCCGGCCTTCCCGCTCATCGGTGCGGGCGAGCCGGTTTCGGCGGCGACCAAGCTGCTCGAGTCCACCGACGCCCTCATGGTCGTCGAGGACGGCAAGCCGGTCGGCGTCATCACCCGCCACGATCTGCTCGGCTTTCTGAGCACCGGCGCACTCGCCTAGCACCCCCGCCGTTAGTGCATCGGAGATCACACCGGCGCATCCGGCATAGATAACTGGTCTGTTACCGGGGGTTCATTCGGGCCGCGCACCATCGATTCGTATGAATCCGAGACAGATTGGCGTGTGGATCGCACTGCTGGGTGCGGTGCTCGGTGGTGCGACTCTGCTGGACTGGATCGGATTCCCCGCGCCGCAAATGATTCTCGCCATCGTGGTGGGTGCGGGGCTGGCCTTGACCGGTCGGCTGCCCGCGCCGCTGCCACGCGGGCTGAATGTCGGTGTGCAGGCCATGCTGGGCGTGCTCATGGGCAGCTACCTACAGGTCTCGCTGCTGACCTCGATCGGCTGGGGGCTGCTGCCGGTGCTGGCGGTGACCGCGGCGACGGTGCTGGTGAGCATCGGCGTGGCAGTGGTTTTCGCGCGCGCCACCAAGGTGGATCTGCCCACCGCCACGCTCGGGATGCTGGCCGGAGGTTCGGCGGCGGTGGTGTCGGCGGCCGAGGAATTGGACGCGGATCCGCGACGGGTGGCGTTCATGCAGTATCTGCGGGTCGCGCTGGTCGCCCTGAGCGCACCGGCGGTCGCGGCGCTGCTCGACGACGAGGAGGGCATCCGCTACGGTCCGGCGGCGCTCGGCGGCTCGGTGACCGACCCGCACCTGCCGTTCTGGATGGTCGTCGGCCGCGGCGATCAGCTGGCCGGGCTCTCGGTCGCGATCGTGTTGTGCCTCATCGGAATCCGGGTCGGGGCGCGCCTGCGCCTGCCGAACGCCGCACTGCTGGGCCCGATGCTGGTCACCGCGGTGGTGACCGCGCTCGGCCTCAGCCACGGCTACGCGCCGACCCATCTGTTCAAGGATCTGCTGTTCGTGCTCATCGGGTTCGAGGTCGGCACCCGCTTCACCCGGGAGGTGGTGGGCGAGATGGCGCGCATGCTGCCGGCCATGACCGCGGCGGTGCTGGCGCTGTCGGCGCTGGTGGCCGGAATGGCGCTGGGGCTGGCCTATCTGGTGGATCTCGAGATGTCGGACCTGTATCTGGCCACCACGCCCGGCGGCATCAACGCCGTGCTGGCCACCGCCGACAAGATGAACGCCAACCTGCCGCTCATCACCGGGGTGCAGACCGTCCGCCTGCTGGTCATGATGGCGCTGCTGCCCCTGCTCATCTCGCGAATCCGACGGTACGAAACCACCACAGCGAAGCCAGCAGCCACGCCAGCACGAAGCTTGTGAACACCAGGCCGCCCAGCACCGGCAACAGCCAGTTCGGGGTCCGTTTCAACCGCAGCGTAAGCATTTTCGAGGCGAAGGCCCCGTAGCAGGCCACACCCGCGAGGGAGTGCACGACAACCCGCGGTCGCACCTCGTGGCCGATCTGGAAGCCGAAGGTATAGAGGCAGTAGAAGGCCACCGGCAGGCTCAGCCCGAAGGCCAGCGCGCCGAACAGCCGGTGGTAGACGTGCACGGGCTTGGGCGCGTGGAAGCGGTAGATCCATACGGCCGTGAGCAATTGGCCGACGATGAACACCAGCACCAGGCTGCTCAGGTACGCCTTGAAGATCTGCGGTGCGGAGAATCCCCACATGGGCAGGGACCGGGTGCCGGGCCAGTAGTGGGTTCCGGCGACCCCGAGCGCAACCGCGACCGCGGCACCGGCCAACAGCACCGGTGCCGCGATCAGGTTGCGACGAGACGCGGTGAGAACGTCTGCCAGCAGGGACATTTCAACTCAACTTCCGTTGTGACCCCCGGCGTGGGCGGTGATGAGCTTGGCGGTGTCGCCGTAGGTGCGCAGCCGGGTGACCCGGCCGTCGTCGTCGAAGCTCCACAGGTGCAGGTTCTGGTCCACGATCCGGGTGCCGTTGGGCAGGATCGCGTCGATCTCGACCTCGGCCACCACCTGTCCGGCGGCTCCGATGACATCGACGACCTTGAACTCCTGGAACTTCCAATCCGACAGCAGGGCAAAGAATTCGGAGACTTCCTCGGGTCCGCGCCGGGGCTGCAGCTGCGGCACCCCGGCGAGCTGGGCGGTATTGTCCGGCCAATCGGCGTCCCAGGAGACGTCGTCGGTGAGCCGGTCGAGAATGGCGGGGATGTCACCGGTCTCGAACGCGCGGTAGAGCGCGGCGACGGTGTCGGCGTGAGTGGGGTTGGCGGAAGGGCACATTGGGGATACTCCAGGGGGTTACAACCGATTGGGTGCGTCCATGATCGGCCCGCCGCCCCGGCCCCGACATCGGTCGATCGACCTATACCTCAGCCGGGTAGCAGACCGTTCTCCATGGCGAAGACCGCCGCACCGGCGCGGGTGCGGTAGCCGCACTTGTCATAGATGTGGGCCAGGTGGTGGCCCACGGTGCGTTCGGAGACAACGAGTTCCGCCGCGATCTGGCGATTGGACAGCCCGCGCGCGGCCAGCCGCAGCACGTCGACCTCGCGTTCGGTGAGGCCGCACGGGTACTCGGCGCGCGGCGGGCGCAGTCCGGCGGCCTCCACCACGGCCGCGCACGCCTCGCGGTCCAGCCGCCCGGCGGCCGCCTCGGCCGACAGGTGGGCCGCGGCCTCGCTGGGTTTGTGGGCGGGCCGGTACGGGCGCGCCTCGGTCATGGCGGCGAAGACGTCCGCGGCGGCGAGCAGGCGGGCGGCCGGGGACAGGTCGTGCGTGCGCACGCCGCGGTGGTAGCCGCTGCCGTCGAGCCGCTCGTGATGGCCCGCGGCCACCTCGGCCAGATCGGTCAGGCTGGGGCAGCGGCGCAACACGCGCTCGGTCCAATAGCTGTGCAGCCGAATGCGTTCCCAGTCGCCCGGGCCGACCGGACCCGGGTGATCCCAGATCGAACTGGAGACCGCGGCGCGGCCGATATCGTGCAGCAGCGCGGCCGCGCGCAGGCTCGCGCGATCGGCGGCCGACAGGCCCGCGAGTTCGCCCGCGGCATCCGACAATTCGGCCACGTGCGCCGAATGTCCCAGCAGGAAGCGGCCTTTCAGGTCGACCACGATGGCCATGGACAGGCACAGGTGGTCGCGGTCCTCGGGCCGGATCACGGTGGGCAGGCCGGGTTCGGCGCTCACCACCGCGGTCAGCAGGTCGGGCTGGTCCAGTACGGCCCAGATGGCGTCCGGGTCGGCGGCGAAGAGCGCCACCAGGTCCGGATCCAAGTGCCCGCCCGCCCGGCGGCGCAATTCGGCCAGGCTGCCCGCGCGGTCCCGGCCGCGGTAGGCGAGCACGGCCTGTTCGGCCAGGTGCAGGATGCGCCCGGCCAGCGAGAGTTCGTCGCGGCAGCGCCGATCCGGCGCGCCCAGCCCGTCCCAGCGCTCCTTGACCTCGGTGAGTGCCCGTACGGCCGCCTCCGGCAGCCCCAGCCGCGGTCCCAGCGCCCGGCTGACCTCGCACACCGAGCGGACCGCGAACGGCGCGCCCGTGGGCGATTCGGTGGCATAGCGGCGGGCCAGCGCGGCCTGGGCCCCCGGGGCCCACGAGCCGAAGGTGTTCAGCTGGGCGGCGAAGACCGCCGGATCGCCCGGGTCGAGGGTGTGGAAGGCGCGCTGGAAGGCGATGTCGTCGACGTAGGCGTCGGCGTTCTCCGAGGCCCGGCTGGTGCAGCCGACGGCCCCGAGCAGGGCGGCGTGGAAGACCACGCGGCGGTCGGCCTCGTCCAGGCCGAGCCGGGCGGCGACCGCGTCGGCCACCAGGCACACCGCCAGGCCCTTCTCGAATGGCATTCCGGTGGCCAGATCGGTGGTGAGCGACAGGGCCGCCAATACCTCGGTGACCCGGATAGATGCCATGGTCAGACCCTAATCCGGGGCCCGCTTCGCCGCAGTGCCTTTACTTCGCGTTACAAAAGTGACGAATGTGATTTGTGTTAACAAATGTGATTTTCTGTGACGTTACTTTCGGAATGCGAAACGCCGATGACTCGTCGGGAAATCGGGCAAATATCGGTATATCGCGATCTTGGGGCTAAATTTCTCTGTGATCTGAAACACTTTGTGTTTCGAATTGAATGACCAGGTCAGCGCTTGTATTAATGCAGGTCCCGGAGTTGCCACACGGGTCAGTTCACTGTCCGTTCATCTTTGGTTCAGGCTGTGTTAACAATGCGCAATCAAGCTGTGACCTTGTCGGAAACAGACCACAAGTCTGGATGGCGCAAGGAGATGTGAATACACATGCGGAACGTAATCACCACATCGGTGCGATGAGGCCCGGCGGCCGGGAGGCCGCGATCGTCTCCGCTGTTCTCCGTACAGCTCGCCAATTCCATTGATCCGTAACGGGTTTCACAACAGCAACCACAACAGCCCGCAGTGCGCAGGCGCGCGTCGTGAGACGCCCGCGTGGTAATGCGCTGCCTTCTTCAGGCCCGCGAGCCCGAAACCGAACAGGAATCCGAATTCGCCATGCCCACGAATGTTATGACTGCTCTCAGTGACCCTGCTAGTGTCG
>NZ_BJWY01000120.1 GCF_007990715.1 Nocardia seriolae NBRC 15557
GTGAATCAGTCGCGTGAAGTTGTTCCCGTGGTAGCGATTTCGCGCAGCAGCCGGCGGCAGAGGTGGTCGGCTCGGCGGGTGGTTTCGGGTTGGCGGAATTCGGGGGTGAGGGCCAGGACCTGGGCGCAGGCGGTGTCCAGGTCGATGAGGTGGCCGATGGAGACGTAGACGGGTTTGACGTCGGTGCGGGTGCGGAGGGCGCGGCCCACCGGGTCGCCGTCGATGGTGATGACGCTCGATGCGCCGCGTTCGCGGGCGGGTTCGGTGTAGTCGCCCCAGGCGTTCTTGGCGACGCCGAGGGTGGGGATGCCGGTGAGCAGGCCGAGGTGGCAGGCGAGGCCGAAGCGGCGGGGGTGGGCCAGGCCCTGGGAGTCGCAGATGAGGAGATCCGGTGTGACGGTGAGGGTTTCGAGGGCGGCCAGGGTGGTGGGGAGTTCCCGGAAGGCGAGTAGGCCGGGGACGTAGGGGAAATCGTTGGTGCCGCGGGCGGTGGCCACCTCGATGGTCTCCAGGGTTGTGCCGTCGAGCACTACGATGGCGGCGACCACATTGCCGTGGTCGTCGTAGGCCGAGTCAAGGCCCGCTACCGTTCGGAAATGTGGTGGCCGGGGGTTCTCCGCGATCACCCGGGTGCGCAGCAGGTCTTGCAGTGCCGCGGCCTCTTCCGGTCCGGCGGGCCACGAATCCGGTTTCGCTACCTTCACATTTCAGACCGTAAACCTTCGCGTCATTTGCGACGAATAGCAGTTGTAGGCCCCGGCCGATTCCGAGTCCTGCACCGGGCCCGGGTACCCTTGTCGCCGCCGTCACAGGGCGACCGGCATTCGAGCCTCGGTAAGCTCGGAGCCGGTAAGGGTGAGGACTTAGTCGAAAGTAGGCAGCCGATCGTGAGCAGTGCCATCGCTTTGGGGATGCCGGCCGCACCGGCGGCCGTCCTCGCACCGCGGCGCAAGACGCGCCAGCTGATGGTGGGCAATGTCGGAGTGGGGAGCGAGTTCCCCGTCTCGGTCCAGTCGATGACCACCACCAAGACCCATGACGTCAACGCCACCCTGCAGCAGATCGCGGAGCTGACCGCGTCCGGCTGCGACATCGTGCGCGTGGCCTGTCCGCGTCAGGAGGACGCGGACGCGCTGGCCACCATCGCGCGCAAGTCTCAGATCCCGGTGATCGCCGACATCCACTTCCAGCCGCGCTACATCTTCGCCGCCATCGACGCGGGATGCGCTGCGGTGCGCGTGAATCCGGGCAATATCAAGGAATTCGACGGCCGCGTCAAGGAGGTCGCCAAGGCGGCCGGGGACGCGGGCATCCCGCTGCGCATCGGCGTCAACGCGGGCTCGCTCGACAAGCGGCTGCTGGAGAAGTACGGCAAGGCCACCCCCGAGGCGCTCGTGGAGTCCGCGCTATGGGAGGCGAGCCTGTTCGAGGAGCACGGCTTCGGCGATATCAAGATCTCGGTCAAGCACAACGACCCGGTGATCATGGTCGAGGCCTACCGTCAGCTCGCCGCCAAATGCGATTACCCCCTGCACCTGGGCGTGACCGAGGCCGGTCCCGCCTTCCAGGGCACCATCAAGTCGGCCGTCGCCTTCGGCGCGCTGCTCTCCGAGGGCATCGGCGACACCATTCGCGTCTCCCTCTCGGCCCCGCCCGCCGAGGAGATCAAGGTCGGCACCCAGATCCTCCAGTCGCTCAACCTGCGCCCCCGCAAGCTGGAGATCGTCTCCTGCCCGTCCTGCGGCCGCGCCCAGGTCGACGTCTACACCCTGGCCAACGAGGTCACCGCCGGTCTCGAAGGCATGGAAGTCCCGCTGCGCGTGGCGGTCATGGGCTGTGTCGTGAACGGCCCCGGCGAGGCCCGCGAGGCCGACCTGGGCGTCGCCTCCGGCAACGGCAAGGGCCAGATCTTCGTCAAGGGTGAGGTCATCAAGACCGTCCCCGAACACCTCATCGTCGAGACCCTCATCGAGGAGGCCATGCGCCTCGCCGACGAAATGGGCGACGAAGCGGGCACCGGCGCCCCGGTCGTCACCGCGGGCTGACCGCCACCCCAGACCTACCGGCCCGGACTTCGGCATTCCGCCGAGGCCCGGGCCGTTTGTATGCCGGCCGTGTGGATCGCGGCGGCCCGGAATGGGTTTCGGCTGCGACGACACTGCGGCCCGTTGCGCGCCGGGCGAGTGCTGCTGCGGAGGTGGCATGGTCTGGCGGAGGTGCGTACCGACTGGTTGGGCACGTTGGGGTGGGTGCGTTTTGCCTGGTCGGTGGGCGGGCGCGGGCAATCGTACGGCGCGATTCCGGAAATTCTGGCAGGCTGTGGGCGTGCGGAGTGTGCTGGAGCCGACTCGCCGGGGCCGGACAGCCGGGGCCCGTCAGCTCGCGAACCGCGATCTGACCCAAGTGTTGCGTGTACTCGACACCGATCCGGTGGCGACGTGCATGGTGGCCGCGCGCCTGCAGGAGTACGGGCTGGATCCGCGCGGGGCGTACGGGGAGTTGTGGAGCCGCGGCGGGCCGGGGGAGTCGCTGTGTTTCTCGGGCGCGAATCTGGTGCCGCTGCGCGGTGGCCGCGAGGACATGAAGGCGTTCGCGGAGCGCGCGATCAAGGGCCCGCGGTTGTGTTCGTCGGTGGTGGGGCGGCGGGAATTGGCGCTGCCGCTGTGGGAGATGTTGCGCGAGCAGTGGGGTCCGCCGCGCGAGTTGCGTGAGGATCAGCCGTTATTGGCCTTGGAACGGCCCGCGAGCCTGGCCCCGGATCTGCGGGTGCGCCGGGTGCGGCCCGAGGAGCTCGATCGCTACATGGTCGCGGCGATCGCCATGTTCACCGAGGAGATCGGGGTGGATCCGCGCGCGGGCGACGGCGGGCGCAGCTATCGCCGCCGGGTGTCGGGGCTCATCGAATCCGGCCGGGCCTGGGCGCGTTTCGAGGACGGCGAGGTGGTATTCAAGGCCGAGGTGGGGGCGCTGTCGCGGCGAACCGGGCAGATCCAGGGCGTGTGGGTGCATCCGGATCGGCGTGGTCAGGGCTACGGCACCTCGGGCACCGCGTCCGTCGCGAATGTCGTGGTCTCCTCCGGCCGCACCGCCAGCCTGTATGTCAACTGCTACAACGAGGTTGCGCGCCGCGCCTACGCGAAGGTCGGATTCCGGCAGATCGCCACATTCGCGACCGTGCTGCTGGACTGACCACTTATCTGTGATGTAGTCGTGAAATCCGTTCCGGTGCAGTGTGTCGCGCCGGTTTGCCGATAGTTGGCTCTAGCATCTGACCCGATGTCGAAACGGGTCTTCTCCACGCTGCTCGCGACCGCGCTCGCCCTCCCGGCCGCCGCGCTCGCGGCCGGTTGCTCCTCGGGTCCGCAGGGTCCGGCCCAGGCCGCCGAGGCCTTCGTCTCCGCCTTCGCCGACCACGACGCCCAGGCCGCCGCCGACCGCACCAGCCAGCCCGAAAAGGCCCGTGCCGCACTGGCTTCCGCCTGGGACCAGCTGCAGGCCGAGAAGCTGGTGGCCACCACCGGCGACGCCCGCGTCAGCGACGACACCGCCGTGGTCGACTACACCTACGAATGGCATCTGCCCAAGGACCGCGTCTGGACCTACCAGGGCCAATTGCAGATGACCCGCACCGAGGGCCGCTGGGAGGTGCGCTGGTCCGCGGCCGATGTCCATCCGCGCCTGGGCAATACCCAGACCCTGCAACTACGTTCGACCCCGGCCAGCCGGGCCCGCGTGAACGAGCGCGCGGGCAGCGATGTGCTGGTGCCGGGGTCGCTGTACCGGGTGGTGTTCAAGCCGTCCGCCTCGTCGGATCCGCGGGGCGTGTCGGCGACCCTGGCGAATGCGCTGCGCCGCTTCGACGAACGCGTCACCCCCGATTCGCTGCTGGCCGCGGCCCGCAAGGCGAACGGCGCCTACACCGCGGCCATGCTCTCGGAATGGGAGTTCGGCGAGGTCGATTCGGAGCTGCTGGGCCTGTCGGGCGTCACCTTCAGCAAGGAATTCGACCTGATCCCCACCGACCGCCGCTTCGCCCCGGACCTCATGTCCCAGGTCCGCAAGACCGTGATCGACGAGGTCGACGGCAAGGCGGGCTGGAGCGTGGTGACCGTCAACGCCAATGGCGGCGACACCGATGTGCTCACCGAGGTCGCCCCGCAGACCGCCCCGTCCTTCTCGCTCAGTGTCGACCGCAATATCCAGAACGCGGCCCAGCGCGCGGTGGACGCCCGCACCGAGCAGACCATGATGGTGGTGCTGCAACCCTCCTCGGGCGCGATTCTCGCGATCGCCCAGAACGAGGCGGCCGACGCCGACGGCCCGGTCGCCGCGACCGGCCTCTATCCGCCCGGTTCGACCTTCAAGACGGTGACCGCCGCCGCGGCCATGACCACCGGCCACGCCACTCCCGACACCTCGGTCCCGTGCCCGAGTCAGATCGTGGTGGGGGAGCGCACGATTCCGAACTACAACCTCTTCAGCGTCGGCACGGTGTCGATGGCCACCGCCTACGAACGCTCCTGCAATACCTCCTTCGCCAAGCTCGCCTCGGAGCTGGGCGGCAAGGATCTGCGCACGGCCGCTTCGGCGCTGGGCCTGGGCCCGGATTACACGGTGGCGGGTCTGCCCACGGTGTCGGGTTCGGTGCCGTCCTCCGATGATCAGGTGCAGCGCGCCGAGGATGGCATCGGCCAGGGCAAGGTGCTGGCCAGCCCGTTCGGTATGGCGTTGGTGGCGGCGACGGTCGCGCACGGTTCGACCCCGGTGCCGTATCTGATCGCGGGCCATCAAACCCAGGTCTCCGGTGATCGCGGGCAGCTGGCCCCCGAGGTGATCGACGGTCTGCGCGCGATGATGCGCAAGGTGGTGCTCGGCGGTACGGCCGAGCGCATCATCGATCAGGGTGAGGTCTACGGCAAGACGGGTGAGGCCGAGGTGGACGGCGGTTCGCACGCGTGGTTCATCGGCTACCGCGGTGATCTGGCCTGGGCCACGCTGCTGGTGCGCGGCGGGAGTTCCGACAATGCGGTGTCGGTGACGCGGGACATGCTCGCGGTCCTGCCCGCAGGGTACTGAGGCCGAGACAAGGTCCGCGGGTTATGGATTCGAGGGGTCAGCGGTCGCCGTATCCACTGTCGAGCCGCAGGCAGGCGGCCGGGTGGATGCCGGCGACGGCGTCGGTGACGTAGCGCTGCTCTGCCAGGGCTTTGGTGGGTGGTGCGTCGCCGGATGCGTCGCCGATGATCTCGGTGACGCCCGCACCCGCGAGGATCATGCCTGCGGTGGTGACCAGCAAAAAGGCCGAGCGCTTCATATCCCTCTCCCTTGTTTGGGGATGAGTAAGGGAACCCGAATCGGGTAGTTCGGTGCTCCGTGCTCATTAGGGTTGGCTGACTATTTGCCAATGCAAGGGACGTTAATCGGAGAGTTATGCCGAGGCAACCCGTCAGTGCCCTGCCGCACAGCCGCTGACGTGGTCTGCGGCAGGTCACTGCCGAAATCGATACGGGATGGTTACCGTCAGTTGGCCCGCTGCATGGTCGCCGCGAGGTGGTGGGTCAGCGGTTGCTGGACTGCCGCCATCCGCAGCGAATACTGCAGGGTGTCGCCCGCGACGGTGATGGTGCGGCCCAGTGCGGTCACCGATTTCGCGCTGCTGCTCAACCCGATCGAGGTGGAGTCGAGTTCCAGGCGCAGTTCGCCGTCGTCGCTGACCAGGCGGCCCTCGCAGATCTCGGTGATCCCGGTGGGGTGGGCCAGGATCAGCTCGATGCGATCGGGTCCGGTGGCGCGCAGGTAGCCGGTCTCGCTGTGTATGGGCCGGCTGCCGTCGGCGGCGCGGGTGCGCTGCCGGTAGGTGAGGAAGGGGCGGCCGACGTGGCCGAAGTGCACTTCCTCCAGATATTCGAACGATTCGATGGTCGGGTATTCGCCCTGTCCGCGACCGCGCCAGGTGCCCAGCAGCGGGGCGAGGTGGGCAATGTCCGGGTGGGGCGCGACGGCGGTTTCGGGTTCGAGCACGGCGGCCAGCGTAGTGCGCCGAGTCGATCATCGCGGCCGCTCGACGCGCCCGCGTTCCAGTATTTCCGGAAAGGGGTCTGGATCAGCGGCGGCTGGCCCGGCGGTAGCCCCACGCGGCGGGGATGGCGAAGACGATGATGAGCCCGATGGTCCAGGCGAAGGTCTGGGTCAGCGGCCCGGCGACCGGTCCGCCCTCGGCCAGCGCTCGCATGGTGTCGACGGCCACCGACATGTGCTGATGCCGTACCACCGGCTGAATCCACTTGGGGTAGGCGAGCAGTGGCACGAACCCGGTGCTGAAGAACATGAGCAGCGACGACAGCAGCGCGACGGCCTCGACGAGGGTGGACTTGGCGGTGAAGACCGCGATGGCGGTGACCATGGTGGCGAAGGCCAGCCCGAACAGCACCGGGATCCACAGGAACGCGAAGGCTTGCAGCGGCCCCTCCCGGAAGCGGAACCCCAGTGCCATGCCGAACGCAATGATGACGACGGTCCCCGCGAAGATGCGGCAGCCCTCGGCGAGAATTCGTGCCGCCAGCCCGGATCCGCGGTGCACCGGCAGCACCCAGAACCGCGACAGAATGCCCGCCTCGCGTTCGCGCCCGAGCATGACGCCGCTGGCCACGGTCCCCGACAGCGCGCCGACCAGCGTCACCATGGGCGTGGATCCGTAGAGCGCGCTGTGCCCGGAGAACTTCTGGATCTGCGAGCCCACCACGATGTCGAGCATGAGCAGCAGCAGGCACGGCACGATCAGCGTTTCCAGCAGCGTGACCGGGTCGCGAACCCAGCGCAGCAGCAGCCGCTGGGTCTGGATCCAGCTGTGGCGCAGCAGGGCCGGGGCCGAGCTCTCGCCGAAGACCAGGGTGTCGTCGACGTGCGGGCGGTCGAGGGTTGCCATCACGACCTCTTCAGGTTCTGCCGGGCGATGAAGTAGCAGGACACCGCGACGATGGCCGCGATCCACAGCAGCGGCGGCGTCATGAGCGCCCAGGTGACCGGGTGCGCCTTGCCGAGGGTGTCGCCGCCGAGCGCGCGCAGCCCCTCGGCGAACTGCGAGACCGGCTGATTGCGCACGAAGAACTGGACCCAGTGCGGGAATTGGTGGGCCGGGGCCAGTCCGGTGGAGAGCATGCCGAGGATGAGCGGCGGCAGCACCAGCATCTGGCTGGTGGCCTCGGGACTGCGGGTGAAGGTGCCGATGGCGTCCGCCCCGAGGCAGAAGGCGATGCCGATGAGCATGCCCAGCGCGAGGAACCCGAGGGTGTGCGCCGCGCCGCCGACGAAGCGGAAGCCGACCACGTAGATGCTGACCACGGCCGAGGCCATCCCGATGAGCAGCCGGAACACGTTGGAGGACATGCGCGCCGCGGCCGGGACCAGCGGGTGCATGGGCATGGCGTCGAAGCGCCGGTCCAGCCCGGAGACCGCGTCGGTGGCGGCCCGGAAGGCGGCGGAGACGGCGGTGAACGCGGCGGCCTGGAGGATGACGATGGGCGCCATGAACTGCGCGTAGCTGCTGAATCCCAGTCCGGCGAAGGTCATCACGCGATTGAGCGGGATGTAGAAGCTGATGGTGAAGGTGATGGGCGCGAGGATGGCGGTGAGGATCTCGCCGGTCTTGACCGAGGGCGCGATGAGCCGCACCGTGAGTACCCACCACTGCGCCAGGGTGGCGGGGGTGGCGCGCAGGTCGGTGAGCCAATTGCCCGGTGCGGCTTGTGCTTCCAGGCGCAGGTCGGCGGTCATGCCCGGGTCCGATCCTCGCCGGTGTAGTGCCCGTCCGCGGTCCGGAATCGAACCGAGGGTGAATCGTCCTCGGGTTCCTCGGATTTGGCGATGTGCCCGGTGAGCTCGAGGAAGACGTCGTCGAGCGAGGGTCGCCGCAGTGCGATGTCGACCAATTCCATTCCGGCCGAGTCCAATCGGCGCAGCGCCTCGGCCAGCGTCTTGGCGCCCTCCGGGGCGGGGATGGCGAGCCGGTCCGAATCCCCGGTCAGCGCTTCGCGGTTGGCGGCGGGCAGCAGGTCGCCGAGGGCGCGGGCGATGGCGGGCAGGTCCTCCATGCGCAGCGGCACGATCTCGCAGTAGCTGCCGCCGGTGCGGGCCTTGAGTTCGTCGGCGGTGCCGTCGGCGATGACCACGCCGTGGTCGATGACGATGATGCGGTCGCAGAGCGCGTCGGCCTCTTCGAGGTACTGGGTGGTGAGCAGCGTGGTGATGCCGTGCTTGCGGAATCCGCCGACCAGGTCCCAGACGCCTTGGCGGCTGCGGGGATCGAGTCCGGTGGTGGGCTCGTCGAGGAACACCACCTCGGGCCGCACCACCAGCCCGCAGGCGATGTCGATGCGCCGCCGCATGCCGCCGGAGTAGGTGCCGACGCGGCGGCCCGCGGCCTGCACCCGGTCGAATTCCTCGACGAGTTCGTCGGCGCGGGTGCGGGCGGCGCGTTTGCGCAGCCCCATGAGGCGGCCGAACATGACGAGGTTCTCGTACCCGGACAGGGCGTCGTCGAGGGCGGCGAACTGCCCGGTGAGCATGATGCTGCGCCGGACCGCGGCGGCCTCGGTGACGACGTCGTGCCCGGCGACCAGCGCGCGCCCGGCGTCGGGGGCGATGAGGGTGGACAGGATATTGACGGTGGTGGTCTTGCCCGCGCCATTGGGTCCGAGGATGCCGAGCACCTCGCCCTGCGCGGCCTGGAAGTCGATGCCGCGCAGCGCCTGGACCGAGCCGAAGGATTTCTCGACGCCCTCGACCACGACGCCGTCGAGGCTGCCGGTGGTGGCGGGTGCGATGCTCTTGACGGCGGGTGTGATGGTGTGTGCCGGGGCGACCGGACTGGTTTCCACGTTGGTTGTATCGGGTTTGCGACCGTCGGTGTTCACGGCGTCCCTCCCAGATGTGCGTCGAGAATGCGAGCGATGGCCGCGAGCGCGTGCGGCGCGGTCAGTTCTTCGTGGCTGACGTCGATGTCGTGATTGCTGATGGTCCCGGTGATCCAGGGCCGCCAGCCTTCGGGCCCGAAGATGTCGGAGGTGTGCACGGTGGCGCTGAAATACAGTGCGTCGCCGTGGAATACGGGTCGCTGATAGCCGGTGCGGGTATCGGCGGAGGCGTTGTAGGAGGCGGCCATGCGTTCGAGGGTCTGCGCGTCGACGAGCGAAACCCCGCCCATGCGTTCGCCAATCAGCTCCGCGGCCTGTTCGGCGCTGGTGTCGGCGGGGATGTCGGTGATGCCGAAGACCGACCCGAAGGTGGCGACGAAGGAGCCGGCGGTGAGCTTGTCGATGCTGCCGCCGTCGATATCGGTGCTGTCCGCGTCGAGCAGGGCCAGGGTGGCGACCTCGTCTCCGTGTGCCTCGAACTGAGCGGCGACGGCGTGCGCGATGAGGCCGCCGAAGGACCATCCGAGCAGATGATAGGGGCCGTGCGGTTGCAGTCGGCGGATTTCGGCCACGTAGCGGGTGGCGAAGTCGGCGATGCTGCGGGCGTGCGGCTCGCCGGACAGGTCGGGGGCTTGCAGCCCGTAGATGGGGCGGCCCGGGGCGAGGGCGTCGGCGAGCCCGAGATAGGTCCAGGCGATGCCCGAGGACGGGTGGATACAGAACAGCGGGGGCTCGTCGCCGCCGGGCCGGATGGGCAGCACCACGTCGAGCCCGAGGCCCGGCCCCGAATCGGACCGGCTCGCGGCGAGTTCGGCGGCGGCCTGCCGTTCGCGCAGTTCGGTCATGTAGTGGCGTTCGGCCTCGGCGGCGAGTTCGGCGGCCGGGGAGGCGGCGAAAGCGGCTGCGGCGCACAGCGCGTCGGTCCACAGATGGGCGAGCATGGTGATCTCGTGCCGGGGCAGCAGGGTGTCGGGGAAGCTGAAACTGGCCTGCAACCGGTCGCCGACCACCACGGCATTGATCTCGATCTCGGCGGTGACTGGCACATCGGGGTGTTCGCCCGCGTGCAGGTCCCCGAATTCGTCGGTGGGCAGCCAGCCGAGATCCTCCAGCCCGGCCGGAATGTCGGCGGCGGCGTAGCGGCCGAGGTAGTTGAAGCCGATGCGGCCGGGCACCCGCGCGGGGAGTTCGGCGGCGGTGTCGGGGTTGAGGTAGCGCAGCATGCCATAGCCGATGCCCTTGTCCGGGACCTCGGCGAGCTGGTGTTTCACCGCGCGGATGGCGTCACCCATGGCCGGTCCGCCCGACAGCGCGTCGCGAATCGGAATGCCGGACAGGGCCAGTCGCACCGGGTAGACGGTGGTGAACCAGCCGAGGGTGCGCGAGAGGTCGGCTCCGGGAACGATCTCCTGTTGCCGCCCGTGGCCCTCGAGCCGGATCAGGACCGCCTCGATCGGTTCCATGCGCCAGCGCCGGATGGCCAGGGCCAGGCCCGCCAGCAGGGCGTCCTCGACGGTGCCGTCGAACAGGGCGGGCAAGGTGGTGAGCAGTGTCGCGGTGGTCTCGGCGTCGACCTCGACGTCGACCGAGCGCACGGCCGCGACGCGGTCGATGGCCGGGTCGAGTTCCCGCGAGCCCAGGCGCGGGTCGGGGGTGGCGGCGATTTCGCGCCAGTAGTCGAGTTCGGCGGTGCGGGCGGGCTGTTCGGCGGCCTCGGTCAGGGCGTAGGACCAGCGCCGCATGGAGGTGCCGGTCTCGGTCAGGATCGGTTGCGCGCCACCGCTGATCTGCGCCCAGGCCGCGATCAGGTCGGGGATGAGGATGCGCCAGGACACCCCGTCGATCACCAGGTGGTGAGCGACCAGGATGAGTCGGCCGCGACGGTCGGGCGGGCTGTCGGGTGCGGGGTCGAGCCACACCAGTTGCAGGACGGTGCCATTGTCGGGGTCGAGTCGCCCGAGCGCGGAATCCAGTTCGGTGACCGCGTATTCGCGCAGTTCGACGCGGTCGGCGGTATCGAACTCGATGAGGTACAGCAGTGCATCGACATCCACCGACCCGGGCGGGCGGGTGCGCAGCCGCCAGTCGCCGTCCACGAACGCCAGTTGCGCGCGCAGCATGTCGTGCTGGTCGACGACGGCGGTGACGGTGGCGACGAGCTGTTCGCGGTCGATGCCGCGCGGCAGTTCCAGGACCGCGGTCTGCGCGAATCGCCGGTGGTCGCCGCCGCGTTCGAGCATCCAGCGCGTGATCGGGGTGAGCGGCAGCTCGCCGACGCCGCCACCGGGCAGTTCCTCGAGCACGATGGTTTCGCCCGCGGCCGCGGCGAGTTCGGCCAGCGCGGCCACGGTGCGGTGCTCGAAGACCTGCAGCGGTGTCAGTTCGATGCCGCGCAGCCGGGCGCGCGACACCAGCTGGATGGCGAGGATGCTGTCGCCGCCGAGGGCGAAGAAGGAGTCGTGCACACCGACGCGGTCGCGGCCCAGCAGCTCGGCGATGATCTCGGCGAGCACCTTTTCGAGATCGGTTGTGGGCGGCCGATATTCGGTCTCGGCCTCGAACACCGGCGCGGGCAGTGCGCGGCGGTCGAGCTTGCCGACCGCATTGAGCGGAATCGCGTCGAGCACCACGAACGCCGAGGGCACCATATAGCCGGGCAGCCGGTCGGCGGCGTGCGCGCGGACAGCGGCCAGATCGACCTGGCGGCCCGGTTCGGCCAGCAGGTAGGCGGCCAGGGCGGTGGCCCCTCCGGGACCGGGAACGCCCAGGGTGACGGCGAATTCGACCCCGTCGGCTGCCGAGAGGGCGGCGTCGATCTCGCCGAGTTCGATGCGCTGCCCGCGCATCTTGACCTGGAAGTCGGTGCGCCCCAGGTATTCGAGGCGCGGTTCGTCGAGGTAGCCGGTCCAGCGCACGAGATCGCCGGTGCGGTAGAGCCGTTCGCCCGGTCGCCCATACGGGTCGGCCACGAAACGACTGGCGGTGAGCCCGGGCCGGTTGTGGTAGCCGCGGGCCAGGGCGGGCCCGGCCAGGTACAGTTCCCCGGCCACGCCCATGGGCACCGGCCGCAGCCGGTCGTCGAGGACGAGGGTGCCCGCACCGCGGATCGGGGTGCCGATGGTGACCGGCTGCCCGGCCACGAGGGGTTCGGAAGCCGTTGCCCAGATGGTGAATTCGGTCGGGCCGTAGAGGTTGATCAGGGTGCGCCCGGTGGACCAGCGGGCCACCAGATCCGGTCCGATGGCCTCGCCCGCGACGGCCAGCACCCGCACGCTCGACACCGCGTCGGGATCGAGGGTGGCCAGCGCCGACGGCGTGATCACCAGGTGGGTGACACCCTGTGCCGCAATGAGATCGGTGAGCGGCTGCCCGCCGAACACGTCCGGCGGCGCGACCACGGCGGTGCCGCCGGACCCGAATGCCATGAGCGCCTCGAAGGCGGAGGCGTCGCAACTCGGTGAGGCGACCTGCAGGACGCGGCAGTGCTCGCCCAGGGCGAGCAGTTCCCGCTGGGCGCGCACCAGATCGCCGATGCCGCGATGGGAGACCGACACGCCCTTGGGGGTACCGGTGGAGCCCGAGGTGTAGATGAGCCATGCGGGCTGATCCGGATGCGTGGGCATGGAGCGAATCCGCCCGCGCCCCAGCTCGATCCGCACGCTGGAGGCCGATGGATCGTCGAGCACCAGCCAGCCGACGGTGTCGGGCAGCAGCCCCCGGTGTGCGCTGGTGGTCAACCCCAGCACCGCGCGCGAATCGGTCAGCATGTGATCGATGCGGTCCAGCGGGTGGCGCGGGTCGATGGGCAGGAACGCCGCCCCGGCCTTGGCGCACGCCCAGATGGCGGTGAGCAGCTCCACGCCCCGCGAAAGCGCCAGCGCCACCACGGTTTCCGCACCCGCACCGGCGGCCGACAGTTGCATGGCCAGCCGCTGCGACGCGGTATCCAGCTCCCGGTAGGCCACCACCCGCCCGTCGGCGATGATGGCCGGGCACAGCCGATGACCGGTGGCGGCGGTCCGGAAAATCTGTGCCAGCGTGGCGATTCCGGCCTGCCCGGGTCCGCGCAGCGGCACCAGCGCGGCCCGTTCGGCCGCATCCAGCAGGTCGATATCCGACAGCCGGACCGCCGGATCGGCCGTCACCGCGGTGAGAATCCGCTCCCACCGCGTCACCAGCCGAGCCGCGGTCGCCTCGTCGAACAGATCGGTCGCGAAGGTGAGCGTCCCATCCAGCCCCGCCTGATCGGTCCCCGGCAGCGGCGTCCGCAGATCGAAGGTCAGATCGAACTGCGAGGCATCCCGCACGATCGGCTCGACCTCCACCCGCAGCCCCGGGAACTCCACCGCGGGCGGCGCGAAGTTCTGCAAGGACAACGAAACCTGGAACAGCGGATGCTGTGCGGTCGACCGTGGCGGATCCAGCACCTGCACCAGTCGCTCGAACGGCACCTCGGCCTGGGCGAACGCATCCAGATCCGTCGCCCGCACCGCACCGAGGAACTCCCCGAACCCCTCGGCCGGGTCCACGGGCGTCCGCAGTGCGAGGGTATTGACGAACATCCCGACGAGATCGTCCAGCGCCGCCTCCCCGCGCCCGGCCACCGCGGTCCCGATCACCACGTCGTGCGTCCCCGCCATCCGCGACAACAGCACCGCCAGCGCCGCATGCAGCACCATGAACAGGCTGGTCTCGGTCGCCGCCGCCAATTCCGTCAGCGCCGAATGCAATTCCCCGCCGAGACGGAACTCCAGATCCGCGCTCCGCATGCTCTGCACCGCGGGCCGCGGCCGATCCGTCGGCAACTCCAGCACATCCGGCGTAGCCGCCAACCGCTCCTTCCAATACCGAATCTGCCGCCCGGCACGGGATTCCGGATCCGTCTCGTCCCCGAGCAACTCCCGCTGCCACAGCGAGTAGTCGGCGTATTGCACCCGCAGCGGTTCGCGGTCTGCCGGGGCAGTCGCCTCCGGGGCCGCGCCGCCCTCGCCCGTCCCGCCGGACGAGATGCCGGGTCGCCGGGTTGCAGCGTTCCGCGCCAGATATGCCGCGACCAGATCGGTGGCCAGCGGTGCCATGGACGCACCGTCCGCGCTGATGTGATGCACCACCAGCACGACGACGTGGATGTCGGCCGATGGAGCGATCCGCAGCAGCCCGACGCGCAGCGGGGCCTCGCGGGTCAGGTCGAAGCCCGTGCCGGTGAGTTCGGCGATCCGGTTGCGCAGCGGCGCACCGTCTTCGACGTCAGCGAGTTCGATGGTTGGGGCGGCGGCGTCGGCGCTCAGGACGACCTGCCGGGGGCCGTCGGCGTCTGCCGGGTACAGGGTGCGCAGGGTTTCGTGGCGCAGCACCACGTCGGCTACCGCGTGCCGGAGTGCGTCGATGTTCAGGTCGCCGGTGAGGCGCAGGGCCGCGGTGATGTTGTAGGCGGCGGAGGTGGGGTCGAGGCGGTTGAGGACCCACATGCGTTGCTGGGCCGGGGACAACGGGATGCGGTCGGGGCGGATGCGGGCCGAGAGGGTGGGCAGGCCCGCGATCTCGGTGCCGGGGACGATGCGGGCGGAGAGTTGGGCGACGGTGGGGGCGTCGAAGAGGTCGCGCAGGGCGACGGTGGCGCCGAGGGCGGCATTGACGCGGGCCACCACACGGGTGGCGATGAGAGAGTTGCCGCCGAGATCGAAGAAGGAGCGGTCGATGCTGACACGATCGGTTTCCAGGACGTCGGCGAAGACCTTGGCGACGGCGGTTTCGACGGGGGTGCGCGGCGCGAGGTAGCGCTGGGCGAGAGTGGCGAAATCCGGTGCGGACAGGGCGTTCCGGTCGAGTTTGCCGACGGGGGTGAGGGGGACGTCGTCGAGTTCGATGAGGTAGCTGGGCACCATGTAGCCGGGCAGGGCGGCGGCGATGCGGGTGCGCAGCAGTTCGGTGTCGAGGCTGTGGCCGGGGGCGGCGACGACGTAGGAGACCAGGACGGTCTGCCCGGCGGGGCCGGGGCAGCCGAGGGTGGCCGCGTAGTCGACCTGTTCGTCGGCGGCCAGCACGGCGTCGATCTCGCCGAGTTCGATGCGCAGCCCGCGAATCTTGACCTGGAAGTCGCTGCGCCCCAGGTATTCCAGCTCCAGTTGCGCCCCGTCGTCGGTCTTGACCTCGACCCAGCGCACCATGTCGCCGGTGCGGTACATGCGTGCGCCCGGCAGCGTGTACGGATTGGCGACGAAACGCGTTGCGGTGAGCCCGAACCGGTTGAAGTAGCCGCGCGCCAGGGCGGGCCCGGCCAGATACAGCTCGCCGGTCACACCCATGGGTACCGGGCGCAGCCAGGTGTCGAGCACCATGGCCGCGGCCCCGCGGATGGGTGCGCCGATGGTGATCGGCTCACCGGGCAGCAGCTCACCCGGACCGGTGGCCCACACGCTGAATTCCGTCGGCCCGTACAGGTTCACCATGCGCCGCCCGGCCGACCAGGCCGCCACCAGTTCGGGCCCGGCCGCCTCACCGGCCACCGACAGGCATTCGAGCTGATCGAGCCCGTCCGGATTCATGGTCGCCAGCACCGACGGCGTGATGACCGCGTGCGTGACGTGCTCGGTGCGCAGCAGCTCTTCGAGTGCGCTGCCGCCGTACACATCCGGCGGCGAGATGACCAGCCGTCCGCCCGCCCCGTGCGCCATGAGCAGCTCGTGCACCGAGGCGTCGAAGCTGGGCGAGGCCACCTGCAAGGCACTCGAGGTCTCGTCCAGATCCAGCAGACTCTGCTGGGAGGCAACGAGATTGGCGAGCCCGCGATGGCTGAGCAGCACCGCCTTCGGCTTGCCGGTGGAGCCGGAGGTGTAGATCAGGTACGCGGTCTGGGCGAGGTTGATCGGCCCGCCGCGCTCGGCATCGGTGATGTGCGCGTCGGAGACGGTCATCACCCGGCGGATGGTGTTGAGGTCGTCGAGCAGCAGCCAGTCGATGCTGCCGGACAGCGTCTCGCCGACCTCGCACACCGTCACCCCGATGGGTGCGCGCGAGTCGGTGAGAATGTGCTCGATGCGCTCGACCGGATAGTTCGGATCCAGCGGCAGGAACGCCGCGCCGGTCTTGGCCAGCGCCCACACCGCCACCACCGATTCCACCGACCGGGTCAGCGCCAGCACCACGAAGGTCTCGCGGCCCACGCCGCGCCCCAGCAGGATTCGCGCGAACCGGTTGGACCAGGCGTCGAGGTCCCGGTAGGTCATCGACAGCGGCCCGGAGCTGACCGCGATGCCCTCCGGATTGGCGCGCGCCCCCGCGGCCAGAATGTCGGGCAGGGTGCGCAGTGGCGTCGCCTCGCCGCCGTACACGGGCAGCAACCGCAGTCGCTCGACCGGATCGCAGTGTTGCAACTGGGCGATGCGCCGTTGCGGATGCTCGGCGATCTGGTCGAGCAGCAGCACGAATCGGTCGAGCAGCCGCCGCGCCGCCGCCTCGGGCAGCTCGTCGGTCATGAATTTGACCGTGAGGTCCAGGCTTTCGCCGCCGTCGGCGGCGCGTTGCGGAATCACCATGAGGTTCAGCGGATACGGTGTCGCGTCCGTGCCGGACACGTCCAGAATCCGCATGCCCGCGATATCCATTGCCCGCGACAGTGTTTCTCGGTCGATGGGGTAGGACTCGAACACGGTGAGGGTGTCGAAGAGCTCGGGCAGCCCGACCGCCCGGTGAATGGCGGCCAGCCCGACATGCTGATGATCCAGCAGCCGTGCCTGTTCGTCCTGCACCCGGGCCAGCAGCTCGTCCACCCGCTCGCCGGGATCCAGCCGCACCCGCACCGGCAGGGTATTGATGAACAGCCCCACCATTTCCTCGACCCCGGCCAGCTGCGGCGGCCGCCCGGAGACGGTGCCGCCGAACACCACGTCGGTGCGGCCGGTGAGCATGGCCAGCAGCAGCGCCCAGGCGGCCTGTACCGCGGTGTTCACGGTGGCCCCGGCCGCGCGCACGGTTCCCGTCAGCCGCTCCAGCCGGGCGCTGTCGAATTCGACGGTGACCATGCCGGATTCGGTGGAGGTGATGCCCGCGAGGGTCGGCACCGCCCGCGTCGGCGCATCGACCCCGGCGAGGGCCTCGGTCCAGGCGGCGAGGCTGGCGGCATCGTCCTGCTCGCCCAGCCAGGTCAGGAATTCGCGATAGGAGTGCGCCGGCGTCCCGGGAATCTGCTGCCCGGTGATGGCGGCGAGGTATCCGGCCAGCAGTTCGCGCACCACCAGCGGCGTGGACCAACCATCCAGGGCCAGATGGTGATTGGTCATGAGCAGCGTGTACGCCTCGGGCTCGGTGCGGATCAGGCACAGCCGCAGCAGCGGCGGCCGGGCCAGATCGAAGCGGGTGCCCGCGTCCACGGCGATCAGCCGGGCCAGTTCCCGCTGCCGTTCGGCCGGTTCCGCGATATCGGTGAGATCGATTTCCTGCCAGGGGATCTCGGCCTCGCCCAGCACCAGCTGGCGGGGCCCGTCGGCGGTCTCCACGTAGGCGACGCGCAGCACCTCGTGCCGATCCAGCAGGGCCGCGGCGGCGGTGCGCAGGCGCGCGGCGTCGACCCGCCCGGCCAGGTTGAGCCGGGTCTGGACGGTGTAGCCGTCGGCGGTGTCGGTGTCGTAGCGGGCGTGGAAGAGCAGGCCGTATTGCAGTGGTGAGAGCGGCCAGACGTCGGTGAGGTTCGGGTAGGCGCGCTCCCACTCCTCGATCTGCGGCTGCGTCACGGCGACCAGCGGGAAATCCGAGGGCGTGTGCCCGCCCGCCCCGGCGTGGCGGGCGTGGGTGACCAGCGCGGTGACGGCGCGGCCCCACAGCTGGGCCAGCTCGCGGACCACGCCCGCGCTCAGCACACGGGAGGCGTAGGCCCAGGTCACCTCGAGCCCGGCGGCGGTGTGGAAGGCATTGATGTCGACGACCGCTTCCAGCGGCGCGTCGTCGTCCTGGGTGCTGGCGAATCTGACCGGCACCCAAGGGATTTCGGCCCCGCCCGGGTGCTCCACGCCCGCGCCCGTGCGTCCGAGGTAGTTGAAGCCGATCTGCGGTGTCGGCGCGCCCGCGCATTCGCCCGCGGACTCCGGGTCGAGGTAGCGCAGCATGCCGAACCCGACACCCTTGTCCGGGATGGCCCGCAGCTGTTCCTTGACCGCCTTGAGCGCGGCGGCCGCGGCCGGTCCGCCGTGGAAGGCGTCGTCGAGATCGATGCCGTCCAGTTTCAGGGCCACCGGGAACAGGCTGGTGAACCAGCCGACGGTGCGCGAGATGTCCGCGCCGGGCAGGATCGATTCCTCGCGACCGTGCCCTTCCACCGTGAGCAGCGTGCGCCGGGTGCCGCGCAACTGCGCGACGGCCATGGCCAGGGCGGTGAGCAGCGCGTCGTCGAGCCCGCAGTGGAAGCGGGCCGGGATGAGTTCCAGTGCGGCCGTGGCGGTGTCGGCGTCGACGACGGTGCGCAGCTGGGCCATGGTGGCGACCGTGTCGAGTCGCGGATCGAGGGCGCGGGTGCCCAGCCCCGGGTCGGGTGTGGTGAGAATGTCGCGCCAGAACGGGATTTCGGCGGTGCGGGCGGGGGCCTGTTCGACCTGGCCGTGCGCCCAGCGCCGGAACGAGGTGCCGACCGGCGCGAGCGTGCCACCCGCCCACGCGGTGGCCAGGTCCGGCAACAGGATGCGCCAGGAGACGCCGTCGGTGACCAGGTGGTGCAGCACCACCCACAGCAGCGGCAGCGCGTCCTCGCGCTCGATCAGCACGAAGCGGGCCACGATACCGGCAGACGGATCCAAAAGGTCTGCCGCGCGCTGCAATTCGTCCTCACCGTCGCTGTCGGCGGGGGCGGTGACGATCTCGATGAGGGCCCCGGCCTCGACGGTGCCGGGCGCGCCGACCCGCCACGCCCAGGGGCGGGCACCGTTCTCGGGCGCGTGGGTGAGGGTGCTGCGCAACAGGTCGTGCCGGTCGAGCAGGGCTTGGACGGCGACGGTCAGACGGCCGTGGTCGATGTCGCGGGGGAGTGGAATCGATACCGCCTGGGCGAATCGGGGCCAGGTGTCGCCCTGGTCGAGCATGGCGTGCACGATCGGGGTGAGCGCCACCGGGCCGACCGGGCCGCCGGGCAGCTCCTCGACCACCGTCGCGGTCACCTCGCTGGCCACGGCCGCGAGCCCGGCGACGGTCTTGTGCTCGAACACATCCCGGGCGCGCAACCCGAGTCCGGCCGCCTTGGCGCGCGCCACCAGCTGGATGGCGACGATGCTGTCGCCGCCGAGGGCGAAGAAATTGTCGTCCGCCGCAACCGATTCCACGCCGAGCACCGCGGCGAACACCTCGGCCAGCAGGCGTTCGCGTTCGGTGGACGGCGCGCGCCCGGCCCGGGCGCGCGTGCCGAAGTCGGGGCGCGGCAGGGCGCGCCGGTCCACCTTGCCCGCCGGGGTGAGGGGCAGCGTGTCCAGCACCATCACCACCGACGGCACCATGTGCGCCGGAAGCTGCTGGGCCACGGTGTCCTGCACGGCTTCGGGACTGACCACCGAATCGGCCGCCAGCACGTAGGAGACCAGCGCCGTCGCCCCGCCCGGCGTGGTCGCGCCCACCGTGATCGCCATCTCGACGCCGGGATGCCGCGCCACGGCCGCGTCCACCTCGCCGAGTTCGATGCGGAAGCCGCGCACCTTCACCTGGGTGTCGCCGCGCCCCAGGTACTCCAGTTCCCAGCGGCCGTTGCGCCGCCGCCAGCGCACCAGGTCACCGGTGCGGTACATGCGCCCGCCCGGGGTGAACGGGCTGGCCACGAAGCGTTCGGCGCTCAGCCCGATGCGCTGGTGGTAGCCGCGCGCCAAACCCGCACCGCTCAAATACAATTCGCCGACCACGCCCGGGGGCACCGGCCGCAACCAGCCGTCGAGCACCGTGGCCGACACGCCTCGCGACGGCGCGCCGATGGTAATCGGATCACCCGGGGCCAGTGGCGCGCTCAGGGTGGCCGTGACCGTGGCCTCGGTCGGGCCGTAGCCATTGATCACGCACCGCCCGGCCCAGCGCACCGGCAGTTCCGGCGGGCAGGAGTCGCCGCCGACCACCACCGTGCGCAGCCGCGGCAGCGTATCCGGATCCAGCGAACTCGCCACGGCCGGAGTCACATTCAGATGGGTGACCTCGAGTTTGCGCAGTACCCGGGCCAGATCGTCGCCCGCGTAGGCGGCGGGCGGCACCACGGCCACCGTCGCGCCGACGGCGAAGGCGACCAGCAGCTCCTCGACGGAGATATCGAAGCTGGGTGAGACCGCGTGCGCCATCACCGCGTCGGTTCCGATGCCGAACGCCGCGCCGGACCCGGTGACGAGGTTGGTCAGACCGCGGTGGGTGACCGCGACGCCCTTGGGCAGGCCGGTCGAACCGGAGGTGTAGATGAGGTAGGCGGTCTGGTCCAGGTGCACCGGCGCGTGCCGCTCGGCATCGGCGATGGGCCCGGAATCGCTACCGGCGAGCCGCTTCTCGAACTCCGGCGCGTCGAGCGCCAGCCAGTCGACCCGGTCCGGCAGGGCCGGACGCGACCCGGCCACCGTCACACCGGCGACCACCCCGCTGTCGCTGATCATGTGCTCGATGCGGTCCATCGGATACCCGGGATCGATGGGCACGAAGGCCGCCCCGGTCAGCGCGACCGCCCACATGGCCAGCACCGACTCCGCCGAGCGTGGAATCGAGATCGCCACGGCGCGTTCGGGTCCCGCGCCCGCGGCGATCAGCACCCGGGCCAGCCGGTTGGCGTACTCGGTGACCTCCTTATAGGTGTAGGCGGTACCGTCGACCCGCATGGCGATGGCCGCGGGCGTGCGGGCCGCGCCGTCGGTGAGGATCTCGGGCAGGGTGCGCGGGCGAGTGCCGTCGCGGCCGTAGGCGGGCACCAGTTCGGCGCGCTCGGCGGTGGACAGCGCGGTCACCGCCGCCAGCGGCTGCTCGGGGCCGCCGCCCAGGAAGCGGTGCAGGAACTCCAGGAACCGCGCGTGCAGGCTCGCCAGTTCGGCGTCGCCGTAGCGGTTCGGATTGGCCTGGAAGTCGATGTGGGTCTGTTCGCCGCCGACGCCCGGGTAGACGTTCACGAACAGGTCGTCGATGAGCCCGGAGGTCAGCACGTGCAGCCGCCCGGTGACCTCGCCCAGGCGGATGCGGGTGTCGGCGAGCATGAGATTCACGGTCGGACCGAACCCGGCCACCTCGTCCATGGCCCAGCCGAGGTCGCGGATGATGTCCTCCTGCCGGAACCGCTGGCGGCGCAGGGCGGCGGTGAGCTCACCCTGGGTGGCGCGCACCAGGTCGCCGACGGTGGCGGCGGGGGAGGGGTGCAGGCGCAGCGGCACCACATTGGCGACCATGCCGCCGGAGCGGCGCAGGGTGGCGGTGGTGCGCCCGGACACCGGCAGGCTCAGCACGATCTCGCCCGCGCCGGTCATGGCCCCAACGAAGGCGGCGAAGGCGGCCACCACGACGGGGGCCGGGCTGGTGGACAGATCGCTCGTCACCGAATCCAGCAGGGCTGCGGTCGATTCCGGCAGCGCGCCACTGAGCAGGCGGGGGTGCGCGTCCACCGCGCCGGTGCGCCTGCCCAGTTGCGCCGGTTCGGGCAGGCCCGCCAGGTGTTCGCGCCAGTAGTCGCGGTCGGCCTGGAGCTTGTCCGAATCCCGGTATGCCGCATCGGCTTCCACGATGCGCTGGAGCGGTTCGGCCTTGCCGGGCGGGACCTCGTGCCCGCTCACGGTGGTGTTGTAGATCTCGGAGGTGCGCTGCAGCATGGTGAGCGCGCCGACCCCATCGAGGAGGATGTGGTGGAAGCGCGAGTACCAGTACCAGCGGTCGGGTGCCAGGCGCAGCATGGCGACCTTGCAGAGGCGGTCGCGGGACAGGTCCAGGGGCGCGGTGTACTCGGCGCGCATCCACGCCTGGGCCGCGGCCTCCGGGTCGGGGGCGCCGCTCAGGTCGACGGTGTCGATGCGGTCGTCGAGCGTGGTGTCGACGAGTTGCCAAGGCAGGTCGTCGATTTCGATGATGCGCAGGTAGCCGGTGCCGAACTCGCGCCCGGCGCGGCGCGCCGCGTCGGCGAGCAGCTCCACGTCGACCGCGCCGGAGAACTCGACGTACTGCGCGATGGAGAAGGGCGTGTCCCCGGCCAGCTGCTGGGCGAACCAGATGCCGCGCTGGGCCGCGGAGAGCACGAACGCCGCCGACGAGTCTGCGGCAGCCGTGGGGGAATCGGCGGTGGTTGCGATCGAATCGGCGGGGGCCGCAGTCGAATCAGGGGTGGAAGCGGACAGGTCGCTGCTGGAAGCCATTCTGAAACATCCTGCGGGCTCTGAAGATTCGACGGGGTCAGGAGGCCTTCCGCGCCAGTTGTAATTCCGCCTCGGTGAGCGGCGCGTCCGAGCCGGTGAGGTACTGCACCAGCGTGGACCGGTCGTCGAGCACCAGCCAGCGGCTCGCGTCGGTGATCAGCTCCCGCCCGGCCTTGGTGGTGATGCCGAAATCGGCACGCGCCAAGGTGGTTTCGGTGGTTAGCGGCACCGGCGTCGCGCCGGTCTTGGCAATGGCCATGCGGGACACGACGGCTTCGAGCTGGGGGGTCTCCGCGATCGCGATGCGGGCGCCGGGGTGGGCCCCGAGGCGCAGCAGCATGCGCGCCAGGCGGTTGCTCCAGCGGTCCAGTTCCGCGTAGTTCAGTTCGCAGTCGGCGGCGGTCACCGCGATGGCCGTAGGCAGTACGACAGCGGGCGATTCGACCGTCTTGCACATCGAACATCATCCTCTCGGAGGGGGCGCTTGGGTGGCGTTCGGTATGTATCCACTCTCGCCTCCGCGCGCCGCGGTCGATAGCGACCGCAGTGCTGTGCAATCCCGCTCCGAGGGTGCCGGTTCACCCACCCTGGGGTGGGTGGAAGATCAGGTACCCGGTTCGATCATGAATGCTCCGGTGATTTGTCCAGGTCGGCCATGGTCTGCTGGACCATGGCGATGGAGTCGCGCGGGCTCAGCGCCATGGCCCGCAGCTGATCGAACATCACCCCGTAGCGGCGCACCTCCGGATGACCCTCGATGAGCTCGTCGCTGGCGATGCCCTCCACGTAGACCAGCTCCGGATCGGCGGGGTCCGGGAAGTCCAGCAGGGTGAAGGAGCCCAGCATGCCCGGGTGCGCGCCGGCGTCGAAGGGCAGGATCTGCATGATCACGTTCCGCTTCTCGGTGTGCCACAGCAGCTGGCTGAACTGCTGGCTCATCACCTCGGGGCCGCCCACCAGTCGCCGGATCACGGCCTCGTCGAGCACCACCCACAGTTCGAGGGGGTCGTCCTTGGTGAGCACCTTGGAGCGCTCCTGCCGGGCCCGGATGCGTTGCTCGATAACCTGATCCGAGATCTTGGGCATGGTGGTCTGGTAGACCGCGTTGGCGTACGCCTCGGTTTGCAGCAGGCCCGGGATATAGGTGGACTGGAAGAAGCGCGCCGAGAGCGCCTCGGCCTCGAAGTTGATGTACGCGCCGTAGACCTCCGACACGGCGTCCTCGAAGGAGCGCGCCATGCCGGGGCGGAGCGCATCCACCAGCAACTGCAAGGCATCTGAACGTTGCGGCTCGCCGATGCCGTAGAGGTCCAGCATGGCGGTCAGGGTGCGGCGCTGCGGCCTGGCCTGCGCGGTCTCGATGCGATAGAGCGTGGTGACGTTGATGCCGGTCTTGGCGCTGACCACTTCCTTGGTGATCTGCGCGTTCTCGCGCATCTCGTGGAGCATCGCGGCGAGCCGCCGCAAACGGACGGTAAGCACGGTGCGCTTGCCTGCCATGACAACCCTTTCGCTTGGCGCACATGCAGAGAACGCAGTATTGCGTTCTTGCATTTGTAAGAGCATC
>NZ_BJWY01000121.1 GCF_007990715.1 Nocardia seriolae NBRC 15557
AGTATTAAGCGGCCTCGGCAGTGTGGGTCCGGTCGTCGAGCGGAAATCCCGAGCGGCGGCGTCCACCGAAGAGAGGTTGAAACATGATCCCGGTTATCATTGACACTGGTTCCGCTGCTCTGAACGGCGTTCTCCACACCGGTAGCGCGGCCCTGGGAGGTCTGCTCAACACCCTGTGGACCGGCTCCTTCGGCCGTTAATTCGCATTAGAGCGAAGGGTTTTCGGGCAATCGCCCCGAGTGCGTTCGCACTCGGGGCGATTTTTTCAGGAAGACTGCTCATACCGCCAGCGCCGGCGTGCGCCGCGCCCGCAGGATCTGCTCCAGCAGCGCCACCAGCACCGATTTCACCGATTCCCGGTCGCGCGCATCGCAATCCATGAGATGGATGCCGGGGGACAGGTCCAGCGCCTCGCGCACCTCCTCGAGATCGAAGCGGGCCCCGGCCTCGAATCGGTTGACCGCCACCACGAACGGGGTGCCGCGCTGTTCGAAGAAGTCGAGCACCGGGTAGCAGTCCTCGACTCGGCCGGTGTCGACCAGGATGACGCCGCCGAGCGCGCCGTCGAGCAGATCGTCCCAGAGGAATTCGAAGCGTTCCTGGCCCGGCGTGCCGAACAGGTACAGCACCAGGCTGGCATCGAGGGTGATGCGCCCGAAGTCCAGGGCGACGGTGGTGGTGGTCTTGCCGGTGGCCAGGCCCGGATCGTCCACGCCCATCGACACCTCGGTCATGGCCGCTTCGGTGGCCCGGGGCTCGATTTCGGAGATGGCTCCGATGAATGTCGTCTTTCCGACGCCGAATCCGCCGCTGGTCACGATTTTCACCGAAGAGGCCAGCGGCATGGGATCCGCGTGTGTTTCAGAGGTTCCGAACAAGGTCTCGGATCCTTTCCAGAGCGGCGGTGGACAGCTCGTCGGTGCCGCCGACCGACGCGTGTCCGGCGGAGACCAGATCGCTGACCAGCACCCGTGCCACCCCGATCGGCACCCGCAGGGCGGCGCCGATCTCGGCGATGGAGTGTGGACGCTGGCACAGCCGGACCACTCGTTCGAGCTCGAACCGCAGCGGTGCGGAGAGCGCGGCGGGGGTGGCGCGCACCAGGGTCTCGATGCGCAGGCCGTCGACGACGGGGGTGGTGCGGCCCGAGGTCATCATGAACGGTCGTACGACCTGTTCCTCGGCCTCGGCGAATTGTTGTTCCCGGGTGGGGCTTTCGGACGCTGCGGCACCGGACCACCCGCTGGGGCGGGTCAGCGCGATCATGCGCTCGTCCGGTAACCGGTGCGAATCGTTCATCGGCTCAACGACTCCCGCAATTCGGAGATGAGGGCCGGGGTGAGCAGCGCTCCGGCGCGATCGGCCAGCGCCGCCATCTGATAGCCGACCAGGCCGACATCGGCGTTGTGGTCGGCGATCACGCCGATGCAGCTGCCGTTGGCCATGGCCGAGACCAGCAGGAAGCCGCGGCCCATCTCGATCATGATCAGCCGCAGGCCGTCGAAATCGTAACTGCGCGAGGCACTTCGGCCCAGGCTGGTGAGCCCGGAGACGATGGCGGCGAGCCGGTCGGCCGCGGATCGGTCCAGGCCCGCGGACATGGCCATGAGCAGCCCGTCGGAGGAGACGGCCACGGCGTCGCGCACGCCGTCGGTGGTGCGCACGAAGTCGGCCAGCATCCAGTTGAAGGTGTGCGGATCGGTGTCGGTGTAGTGGGTCGTCACCCGGTTCCTCCTATGCTTTCGCTCCGGGTCGGGGCGGTTCGCCGCCCTGCCCGCGTTGATGCCCGGACCGGAAGCCGGCCAGCATGCTGCGTACCTCGTCGGGTGAACGGTCCGCGACCGGCGGGGCGGCGGGCCGCCCGGTTGCCGGTTGGGCGCCACCCGGTGCGGCGCCCGTTTGCTCGCGAGTCTTCCGGTTCCGCTTGACGAGACCGTTTCGCGTACGTTGCACCTCCGGGACGGCTGCCGAAACGTCGGTTCCGTTGACCGGTGAGCCCCCGGAAACCGGCGTGTCTCCCACGGCACCCGCGACCCCCGTCGCCGCGGGCGCGGAGACCGCTGGAATATCCTGCGCCACTGCGAAACTCGGTGTCGCGCCGTTGCGCGCCGGGAAGTCCGGCACGGCGAAGGAACCGGTGTTCGGGCCGGGGTAGCGGGGCTCGGTGCCGGTCGTGCGTGCCGACCCGGCGGCGTCGGCGCGGTCGGGCAGCGGCACCATCCTGATGCCGCTGGGCCGTGCGGGAGTTCCATTGGTGTGGCCGGTGCCGGGGGCGGTCGGCTCCGGAGGTGGGATGCCGCCGATCAGCTCGGTGAGCGCGGCGAAAGCTCCTGTGCCGGTGTCGAATACCGGATCGGTGGCGGCGGGCGCGACGTGGTGGGGCGGTTCGCCGCCGCCGGTGCTCGCGGGCGGGTACGGGGAGCTGTGCCGCCCGTGCTTGGCCTCCGGCATGGCGTCGATGGCGGTGGGCAGTTGTGCCGCAGCGCGTTTCGGGTCGTCGACGGGTGCGGGGGCCTGCGCGTTGGGGTCGCCCAGCAGTTCGGCGGGCAGCAGGATGCGGGCGACAACGCCGCTGGTGGGCGACACGGTGAGCTCGACCTCGATGCCGAGGCGCTGGGCCAGCCGGCCCACCACGAAGTGCCCGAGGAACCGGGTCGGCGCGACCAGGAAGTCGGCCTCGCCGCGCAGCCGGGCATTGGCGGTGGCGAGCTGCTCGGCGGGCATGCCGACGCCGTGGTCGACGACCGCGATCATGTAGCGCGAGCCGAGCCGGCGGCCGTAGAGCTCCACCTCGAGATCGGGCGGGGAGAACGACAGGCCGTTCTCGATGAGTTCGGCCAGCATGTGCGCGATCTCGCTGACGTGCGCGCCCGCGATGGCGACATCGTCCACCCGGCGCAGCACCACCCGGCGATAGTCGTCGACCTCGGACAGACCGGCGCGGATGACATCGGTCAGCGGGATGGGCTTGGACCAGCGCCGCGGGCTGGACTCGCCGACCAGCACCAGCAGGCTCTCGGCATTGCGGCGCATGCGGGTGGCCAGGTGGTCGAGCTCGAAGAGATTGGACAGCGCGCTGGGGTCGAGTTCCTCGCGCTCGAATTCGCTGATCAACCCGAGCTGGCGGCGCACCAGATTCTGATTGCGGCGGGCCAGGTTGGCCATGGACTCGGTGGTGTTGCGGCGCAGCCGGGCCTGGGCGGAGGCCAGATCGTAGGCGGTGGTCTGCACCCGGTCGAGCGCCTGGGCCACCGAAACGATTTCGGCGCCGGCGCTCTCGTCGGCGCGCACCGGCTCCGGCGGGGCCGGGTCGGTGCCCTCGGACTCCTGCCAGGCCGCGATGAGGTGCGGCAGCCGGGTGCCCGCCACCTCGTCGGCCTCCTCGGCCAGTTCCGCCAGCGGCCGCACGATGGCTCGCACGCTGGCCACCACCAGCGCCACCTCGGCGGCGATGGCGAGCAGTGCGGCGGCCGCGAACAGCGACAGCCGCAGGGCGGCGTCGCGGCGCAATTCGTCGGCCCGCGCGGTGATCTCGGCGCCCACGCTGCGCTGCACCGTGCGCTCGCCGTCGACGATGGTGGTCATCTCGCGCCACCAGTCGGCGGGCACCACCGATTCGGTGAGCGGCCCGCGGGTGGAGGCGATGGCGATGGCCTCGGCGTCACCGGCGCGGGTGGCCTCGTCGGTCCGCATCACGGTGTAGAGCCGGGAGCGCTGGTCCGGGGTGGCGTCGCGTTCGAATGCGGTGACGGCGGCCTGCTTGGCGGCGCGGATATCGAGGAATCGCACGTACTCGCCGGGCCCGAAGTCGCCCGCGGCGAAGACGCCGTTGAGGAAACCGCGTTCCTGGGCGGTGAATTCCTTGACGTCACCCAGTGCGTAGAGGGTCTGCAACCCGCGCCACAGGTTGCCGTCGCGGGTCGCGTCGAGGCCCGGTCGCGCCTGCGCGAGCGCGGAGATGGCATTGGTGTAGAAGGTGAACGAGGCCGACCGGTCGGCGCGCCCGGTGTCCACGTCGGCGCGATTGGCGGTCACGCCGGAGAACTGGTTCAGCGCGGTGCGCACCAGGTCCGTGCCGGGCGGTTGCTCGGCCAGTACCGAATTCAGTTGCTGCAGCGCGCTGTCGGTGGCCAGCCGCTGATTGCCGACCGCGGGGCGCGAGCCGGTGTCGCCACCGAGCAGGCCGTTGGTGAGACCGCGTTCGCGCTGCACCTCGTGCACCAGGTCCTGGACCGCGAGCGCGAGGCGCACCGCCCGGGCGGTGTCGCCGGTGTCGCGGTAATCGCTCACCTCGCGGGCGATGATCACCGTCAGCAGTGCCAGCACCAGCACCACCGAAACGATCAGAATGCGGCGTAGCCGGGCCCGGATGGTGCGCGGCCGGATCAATTCCATTGGCGGCGCGAGGGTTCCGCCACCCGATGGCAACAGTTTGACCGAACGCACCTTCACTCCGTCTCGCATAGATCAGCTGTCGTGTCGACCCGGGCCGGGCACGTGGGGAATCGTCAGCAACGTCGCATACCCGAACGGTGTTCGCAATTCGAGGGCCGTCGATGTGGCAGGCGGAACTCATTGTCGCGCGCGCTATTACGAATCTGGTCACAATGTGTGAGAAACAGATGTGATCTTCGCGTCGGCGGGGAAACAATGGCGTGAACAACGGCTCACCGCTGTTCCGGAGGCGGTCGAGAGCGGGCCGGATTGTCCCGCTGGATGTGGATAGTCGAGTGGATACTCGCTCTTCCGCACTATGCAATCCTGCTCCCTCCGAACATCGCCTATCCCGTGGTATTGATGAACGCGTTTTTCGCCATCCTGTTGACCGAGGTATACCCGCGCGCTGTTCGAATTCAATGTCGGTGTGCCGCGCCGGAGTCGGCGAGTTCGCTGCGGTGCGCTCTCGCGACCGGGCACCGATCCTCAGCCGCCGCTCCGGCTCGGTCAGGGCGCCAGCAAGCCCGAGGCCGCGGCCTCGTAGAGCCGCCGCACCACGTCCTCGATATCGGGTTCCTCGATGGACAGATCGCGAACCTCCGCGCGCGCGGAGACGGCCGTGAGCAACTGGGCGGCCGTGGTGATCTCGGTGTCGAAGGCCAGCCGCTGCCGCATGCCCGCGCCCGCGCTGTCCAGCAGCTTGGCCCCGGGCAGGTCGGCCAGGTCCGGGGTGGGCTCGGCGAGGTCGACGGTGAGCACCCGCTGCGCGCCGACGGTCGCGCCGAGCCCGGTCAGCGAGCCGTCGTAGACCAGCCTGCCGTGGTCCACCACCAGCACCCGCTCGCACAGCCGCTCGATATCGCCCATGTCGTGGGTGGTGAGCAGCAGGGTGGTGCCGCGCTGGGTGCGCTCGCAGCGCAGGAACTCGCGTAATCGCTGCTTGGACAACACATCCAGGCCGATGGTCGGCTCGTCGAGGATGACCAGTTCCGGCGAATGCAGCAGTGCGGCGGCCACTTCCGCGCGCATGCGCTGCCCCAGCGAGAGCTGCCGCACCGGGGTGTCGAGGGTGCCGTCCATCTCGAGCCCGCCGACCAGCTCGTCGGTGCGGGCCCGCGCCGCCGCAGGGGTGAGCCGGTGGATGGCGGCCAGGATCGAGAACGACTCCCGCAGCGGCAGGTCCCACCACAGCTGCGAGCGCTGCCCGAACACCACCCCGATCCTCCCGGCCAGTTCGCGCCGCTGCCGCACCGGGTCCAGCCCGCAGGTGCGCACCCGCCCGGCGGTCGGCACCAGGATGCCGGTGATCATCTTGATGGTGGTGGACTTACCGGCCCCGTTCGCGCCGATGTACCCGAGCGCCGCGCCGGGCTCGACGCGGAAGCTCATATCGTCCACGGCGGTGAGCAGTTCCCGGCGTCGCCGCCAGCGCCCCTCCTTGCGACTGAGAACGAAAGTCCGTGTCAGGCGCTCGATATCGATGATGGCACCGTTATCGATGATCGCACCGCTCACCCGCCGCCTCCTTGATAGTGCCTGGTGCCCAATCGCCACAGAAACAGCGCCGCCGCCCACACCCACAGCGCCGCCAGCGGTGCCGCCCAGGCCAGCGCTCCCGGCAGCGGCGCCGAGCCCGGCAACCGGAGCAGCGCGATGGCGGGTACGTAGGACGTGAAGGCGACCGGAATCAGAAATCCGAAAACGAGTTTCATCGGTGTCGGGAACACCGAGGTGGGCTGCATGGACGCGTAGGAACCCCCGTAGGTGAAGGAATTGGTCAGCTCCGCGCCGTCGATGAGGAAGAACTGCACCCCGGCCGCACACACGAAAAGCCCGGCGAAGATCGCTATTCCGGACAGCAGCGTCACCGTGAACAGCAGCACGTGCGCGGGCGTCCACTGAATATCGTTGCGCGCCAGCCCGAAGGTCAGCACGGTGGCCGCGACCGCGATGCGCGCCAGCCGCCGCAATTGGATATCGCTGGTCATGAGCTGCAACAGCAGGGGCTGCGGTCGCAGGTAGAAGGCGTCGAGCTGGCCCATGCGGATATAGGTGGGCAGCGTGTCGGCGTGCCCGACGACCATGTCGGCGATGGCGAAACTGGTATTGCTGAGCCCGAACAGCAGCAGCATGCCGTCCAGGTCCAGCCCGCCCAGTCGCGGCACATTGTGGAAGATCACCCACATTTCGGCGAACTCCACCAGCCCCATCAGGAACGCGCTCAGCAGATCGGTGGCGAAGGACACCGGGTAGGCCCGTTGCGCGCGCAGCCGCGATCCCAGCACGGCACGGTAGGGCTGCAGTCGTGAGGGGCGTGCCTCACCCACCCTGCACCTCCAGCTTGCGGCGCCCGGCCCGCAGCAGCAGCTGCCCGACGCCGACCAGAACGGCCAACCAGAAGCATTGCACGGCAACTATTTCCACGGCGGCGAACCCGGCGGTACGGCCGGAGAGGACATCGATGGGCCACTGCAGCATGGACGGGAACGGCGTGGCATAGGCGATGGCCCGCAACCAGTCCGGGAACAGCGGCAGCGGCGCGAACAGCCCGGCCAGGAAGGTGCCGCAGATCATGTGCAGCGCACGCAGCCCGCGGGTCTCGATGAGCCAGAACCCGGCCAGGCAGACCGCGAACATGGACAGGAACGACAGCGTCATGGCCAGCAGCAGACTGATGCCGCCCAGCCGGTAGGGCCCCGGCGTGATCGGGAAGGCCAGTCCGAAGGTGAGCGCGCCGACCAGGATGCTGGGCACCCCGCGCGGTAGCAGCGAGTACAGCGCGCGGCCCAGATACTCGGCCAGATGGGCGAATTGGATGTCGATGGGCCGCAGGAAGTCGATGGCCACGTCGCCGGTGCGAATGCGTTCGGCGATATCGGGCAGCATCCAGAAGGCGATGGACCCCAGGATTCCCTGCGACAGCCAGATGTAGGCCCCCATGGTGTCGTGGTCGTAGCCGCCGAAGCCGCTGTTGGCGCGCAGGGCCGCCAGCAGTACCGCGGCCCGGACGAAGCCGAACACGAGATTGGTGATGACGCCCGCCAGCATGGCGAGGCGGTAGTGCGACTGTCTGCGAAACCCTGCCTTGACCAGCTGCCAGTAGACCCCCACGTCGCTGCGCACAAGAGGCTCACGTTACGGGGAACACCGGTGTCCGGGGCGGGGTTTCGGCAAAACGTTGCGGTGGTCGGCCAGATTTGTCGAAAATGGTCGTGTTTCACACTGGGGCCTGGTAGAAACAGCAGCGTTTCACTTTGTTGCGACGCGAGGAACCCAGATGACCATTGCCGAGACGACCGTTTTCGAGGCGCTCGAATCCAATGTGCGTGGTTACTGCCGTTCCTGGCCGACCGTCTTCGACACCGCCCGCGGCGCCTGGCTCACCGACCACAACGGCAAGGACTATCTCGACTTCTTCGCCGGCGCGGGCGCGCTGAACTGCGGGCACAACAACCCGGTCCTCAAGCAGGCGCTCATCGACTACCTGGTCGGCGACGGCATCACGCACGGGCTGGACATGTCCACGGTCGCCAAGGCCCGGCTGCTCGAGACCGTGCGGGAGCTGCTGCTGACCCCGCGCGGACTCGACTACAAGGTGCAGTTCCCCGGCCCGACCGGAGCCAATGCCGTCGAGGCCGCACTCAAGCTGGCGCGCAAGGTGACCGGGCGCACCACCGTCCTGAACTTCACCAACGGCTTCCACGGCATGACGCTGGGCGCACTGTCGGTCACCGGCAATGCCGCCAAGCGGGCCGGCGCGGGCGTGCCGCTGGTGCACGCCACCCCGATGCCCTACGACGGCTATCTCGATGAGCCCGAGGACTTCTCGTGGATGCGCCGCGCCCTCGACGACAGCTCCTCCGGGCTGGACAAGCCCGCCGCCGTGATCGTCGAGACCGTGCAGGGTGAGGGCGGGGTCAATGTGGCCCGCGCGCAGTGGCTGCGTCAGCTCTCCGAATTGTGCTCGGCCCGCGGCATCCTGCTCATGCTCGACGACGTCCAGATGGGCTGCGGGCGCACCGGCCCGTTCTTCTCCTTCGAGGTCGCGGGCATCACCCCCGATATCGTCACGCTGTCGAAATCCATTGGCGGCTACGGTCTCCCGATGGCGCTGGTGCTCATGCGCCGGGAGCTGGACCAGTGGGCCCCCGGCGAGCACAACGGCACCTTCCGCGGCAACAACGCCGCCTTCGTGACCGCCGAGGCGGCGCTGCGCCACTACTGGTCCGACAACCGCATGGAAGCCTCCACTCTGGCCAAGGGGGCGCGCATCCACGAGCACCTGACCACGCTGACCGAATCCTTCACCGGCATCACCGTCCGCGGCCGCGGCCTGGTGCAGGGTCTGGTGTTCGCCGACGCCTCGCAGGCCACCAAGGTCTGCCGCGTCGCCTTCGAGCACGGGCTGCTCGTCGAAACCTCCGGCTCCTCCGACGAAGTCGTGAAGCTGCTGCCACCGCTCACCGTCACCGATGACGAAATCACCCACGGCCTGGGCATTCTCACCCGCGCCGTGGAGATCGTCCGCGACGGTCACTGAGACCAGCGCCGATCGGCGCGCCAATCGTCGGCCACCGCCCACACCGGTGCCGACCCGGTGCCGGGTTCCCAGCTGCGGAGGGAACCCGGCGCCAACTTATTTCCTCCCCGTCGTGGTGCTCACGATGTGAAGTACTTCTCGAACAAGGCCCACAGGCCCGCGTCGTCCTTGGGCGTATTGCCGGGCCTGGTGGGCGCGGCTGCCTGGATCGCCACCGGCAGGTGCAGGCCCTCGTAAACGCGGACCGGGGCGTATCGGGGGAGGCGTCCGCGTTAGCGGAAGTACCGTCCGGCGGGCGTGCCCTGTTTGCGTTACTCGCGTCCGCGTCCGCGTCCGCACACGCGTGCGTGACGAACTGGCTCAGGTCGCCCTGATGCATGGCCTTCGCCGCATCGCGATCGATGCGGCGATGAAGCCGACGGACGGTTCGTCATCGTTGTTATCGCAGTCCAGGACCGCGGTGAACGGGTCGAGCGGCGGGTTGGTACGGCGGCAGTAGCGGCGCACAGTCGGGTCGTCGATATCCGGCCGCAAGTAGGTTGCTGCAGTCAGAGAAGTCGTAGGCCTGGTGCAGTATCCGCTTTCGTGGAGATTCATTCACTCGGCGGTTGACCCCCGACGGGTCCGGGATAGCGGTACTGTGACCGCGTGGAGGTCGCTCGCGCAGGATGGTCGGGTTCACACCCCAGCGGGTGCGGAAGTTCCGATCGAGTCTGGCGAGGACTGCCTGCTTGCCGAGCGTGAGCCAGCCCTTGGAAGCTCCGTGCGAACGTCGCAGGATGGTGCGGGCTCCGCTGATGTCAGCGTGCAGACGCTTACCACAGAACCGGCACTGGTGCCGAGACCGCGTGATCCTGTTGAGCCGGTCGACATAACCGCAACCGGTGCAGCTCTGGGAGGTATAGGCGGGATTGACCTCGACGACGGCGATCCCGTGAGTCTCCGTAAGAGAGGCGAGCTTCGCGTTGACCGCACCGCGTCCGGCGCGGGCAAGCAGGCGGTTCATCTGCCGCGATAGACCCCCACCTGTAAACCGGAGCCGCTCCACGACAAGCGTTTTCACATCCTCGAGGGCGAGCCTGTTCAGGATGCGCCCAACCTCATTGCGGACATGCCCCCGAATCCGGGACTGCAATCGGCGATACCGGGCCGAGTTCCTCGGTCGGATCCCGTTGGCCTGCAACGCACTGGTCAACGCCACTAGCTCGTCATCGCGGGCCTTGAGCCAGGCGAACAGCTGTCGCCCGCGCCCGATCAAGCGGTCCAGCCGATAGGGGCCGAACCGGGATCCGACGGTGAGCGGGTGATTTGGACTGCTCATGATCGTCTTCGGCTCCTCGCTGCGGATTCATTGTGGCAGTCGGGGAATCCGGCAAGCCCAGAATCACGGGGATTCCAACCGGTGACCGGGCCGGTCGCGGACGGCACAGTGCAATGCGTGGCGGGCGCAGGTCCCCGCTCGCCATCGTCCCCGTCCCCCGTGTGCCCGAGGTGCCGTCTTGTCCTCAATCGCCGTGCAGGCCCGGCCCATTGCGGCCCGCCTGCGCCTGCCGAGCGTATCGGTGCCGGCGCGGTTCGTCGCGCCGGTCGTACTGGTGGTGATCTGGCAGGTGGCCAGTTCCATCGGGGTGCTGCCGGAGCGGCTGCTCGCCGCACCGGTCACCGTGGCGCGCACCGCCGTCGACCTGATCGAGGACGGGACGCTGGGCAAGGCCGTCTCGGTGTCGTTGCAGCGGGCCGCGCTGGGTTTCGTGATCGGCGCGGTGGCCGGGGTCGGGCTGGCGCTGGTGGCCGGGCTGAGCCGGGTGGGGGAGTACCTGGTCGATCCGATCCTGCAGATGCTGCGGACGCTGCCGTTCTACGGGCTGATCCCGCTGTTCATCCTGTGGTTCGGGATCGGAGAGCTGCCCAAGATCGTGCTGGTCGCCTTCGGGGTGGCGGTTCCGCTGTACCTCAATACCTTTGCGGGTATCCGCGGTGTGGACGGGAAGCTGGCCGAGCTCGCGCGGGTGCAGCGGTTGAGCCGCCCGCAGCTGATCGGCCACATCGTGCTGCCGGGCGCGCTGCCGCAGACGCTGGTCGGCCTGCGGCAATCCCTCGGTGTGGCCTGGCTGGCGCTGATCGTGGCCGAGCAGGTGAATGCCGATGCGGGCCTGGGCTACCTGATCAACGACGCCCGCGAGTGCCTGCGCACCGACGTGATCGTGGTCGGCCTGCTCGTCTACAGCCTGCTCGGACTGCTCACCGACGCACTGGTCCGTTCCATCGAGAGGAGAGCGCTGACATGGCGACGCGGCTTCCTGACACACTGACCGCTTCGGTCATCGCGGCCACGCCGGCGGATCTCGCGGACGGCCCCGAGACTTCGGCCGTCCCTGAGATTCCGGCCACCTCCGAGGCCGCTGCCCGCCCCGAGACCGCGGCCGAGGTCCGCGGGACCGAGGACGCGGTGGCTCGAATTCGGGGTCTGGTCAAGGACTTCGGTGAGCGGCGGGTGCTGCACGGCCTGGATCTGGACATTCGGCGCGGCGAGTTCGTGGCGCTGCTGGGGCGCAGCGGATCCGGCACATCCACGCTGCTGCGCGCGCTGGCGGGATTGGACGCCGAGACCGGCGGTGAGCTCATCGTTTCCGGAGAGGTCGCGGTGGCGTTCCAGGGGCCGCGCCTGGTGCCGTGGAAGCGGGTGCGCGACAACGTGACCATGGGCCTGCGGCGCGAAAAGCCCAAGGACGCAGCGCGGGCCGCGCTCGCCGAGGTGGGCCTGGCCGAGCGCGGCGGGGCGTGGCCGCTCACCCTGTCCGGCGGTGAGGCGCAGCGCGCGTCGCTGGCCCGCGCGCTGGTCCGCGAACCCGACCTGTTGCTGCTCGACGAACCCTTCAGCGCGCTGGATGCCTTGACCCGCATCACGATTCACGGCCTGGTGCTCGACCTGTGGACGCGGCACCGGCCCGGCGTCCTGCTGGTCACCCACGACGTGGACGAGGCACTGCTGCTGGCCGATCGCGCGCTGGTGCTGGTGGACGGCCGCATCGGCCGCGAGCTCGTCATCGACCTGCCGCGGCCGCGCCGTCGCGAGCACCCCGAATTCCTGGCTCTGCGTGCGGAACTGCTCGCCGAGCTGGGTGTCACACCGGAAGCCGGTGTCCGATCGAAAGGCCCGACCGCATGAAGTCCAGACGCTTGTTCGCCGCCCTCGCCGTCACCACGGCCCTCGTCGGTGCGGCGTGCTCGTCCGGCAATAACGACGCCAAGGGCGTGAACGCGGACGGCACGGTGGACCTGTCGCAGGTGACCCTGCACCTCGGCGACCAGAAGGGGCAGGCGTTGCAGGCCCTGCTCGAGGTGTCGGGTGAGGCGAAAGACCTGCCGTACAAGGTGGATTGGGCCAATTTCACGGCCGGGCCGCCCATGCTGGAGGCCATCAATGCCGGGTCGGTCGACTTCGGCGGAGTCGGGGATGCGCCACCGGTGTTCGCGGCGGCGGCCAAGTCGCAGATCAAGATCGCGGCCGCCTATGACTCGGGCGCCAAGGGTCAGGCCATCGTGGTGCCCAAGGATTCGCCGCTGCAGGACCCGAAGGACCTGCGCGGCAAGAAGATCGCGGTCACCAAGGGCAGTTCGGCGCACTATCACCTGCTGTCGGTGCTGACCCGCAACGGGCTCACCTTCTCCGATATCGAGCCGCAATACCTGCAGCCCGCCGACGCGCTCGCGGCGCTGTCCACCGGCCGGGTCGACGCCTGGACGGTGTGGGATCCCTATGTGGCCCAGGCGGAATTGGGCGGCAACCGGGTGCTGGTGGACGGCACCGGGTACGTGAAACCGGACACCTTCTACGTGGTCGGCGCCAAGACCCTCCAGAACAAGGCGGCCGCGGCCGCGGTGCGCGATCTGCTCACCCGCATCCAACGGGCGCCCGTCTGGATCACCGGCCACCACGAGGACTGGGCCAAGCGGTCCTCCGAAATCACCGGCGTGCCATACGACGTCACCCTGCTCGCGGTGAATCGCGGCAATGTCGCCGATCATCCGCTCGACGACGCCACCATCACCGCCGAACAGCAAGTGGCCGACGCCTTCTCCGACGCCAAGCTGATCCCCGGGAAGGTGCGGATCGCCGACTTCATCGACACCCGTTACAACGACCGCTTCACCGCCTAGGAGTCCCCGAATGAGCTTGTCGTTCCACTGGTTTCTGCCCACCTCCGGCGACTCGCGCGGCCTGGTGGTCGGCGGTCACGGCACCCCCATGTCGGGTGACCGCCCGGCCTCGCTGCACTACCTCAACCAGATCGCCGCGGCGGCCGAGTCCAACGGCTTCGAGGCCGTGCTCACCCCCACCGGCTCCTGGTGCGAGGACGCCTGGCTGACCACCGCCATGCTGGTGGAGACCACCGAGACGCTGAAGTTCCTGGTCGCGCTGCGGCCCGGGCTGATGAGCCCGACCCTGGCCGCGCAGATGGCGGGCACCTTCCAACGGCACTCCGCGGGACGACTGTTCATCAATGTGGTGACCGGCGGCGAACCCCTCGAGCAGGCGGCCTACGGCGACTTCGCCGACAAGCAGGCCCGCTACACGCGCACGGGGGAGTTCCTGCATGTGGTGCGGTCGCTGTGGGAGTCGCACGAGCCGGTCACATTCCGGGGCGAGCACATTCACGTGGAGAACGCGCTGCTCGCCAACCGGCCGGACCCGGTGCCCCCGATCTTCTTCGGCGGTTCCTCGACCCCGGCGGGTCCGGTCGCGGCCCGCTACGCCGATACCTACCTCACCTGGGGCGAGCCGGTGCTGGCGGTGAGCCGCAAGCTCGACTGGATTCGCGGGCTCGCCGTGGACCACGGGCGCAAGCTGGACTACGGCCTGCGCATCCACGTCATCACCCGCGACACCGCCGAGGAGGCGTGGGCGGTCGCCGACAAGCTGCTCGCGGGCATCGACCCCGCCGATATCGAGCGCGTCCAGAACGACCTGGCCAAGAGCGAACCCGAGGGCCAGCGCCGGATGTCGGAACTGCACAACGGCAGCACCGACCGCCTCGAGATCGCGCCCAACCTGTGGGCCGGGGTCGGCCTGGTGCGCGGCGGCGCGGGCACCGCCCTGGTCGGCTCGCACGAGGAGGTCGCCGAACGCCTCATCGAGTACTCGAAGGCGGACATCTCCCACTTCGTCCTCTCCGGCTATCCGCATCTGGAGGAAGCGTATTGGTTCGGCGAGGGCGTGCTGCCCATCCTGGAGCGAAAGGGCCTGTGGCAGCATCCGATCCGCCGATCCGCCGCGCCCGCTGCCACTCCGTTCGCGAGCGCCTCGAGCAGCTGACGTCGCCCGTCATCGAACCGATGGACAGACGAAGCCGCAGCCGCCGCACCCAGGTCGGGTACGACGGCTGCGGTGTTCCCCGGGGGTACCCGGCGTCGGTGGGATCAGCGGTGCGCGACCGGGGGCGCGGGAGGGGCGTCGGACCGCCGGTCGGGGGCGGGCGTCACCGCGCGACGCAGGGCTACGGCATAGAGGAGAGCGGCGGCCGCGGTTCCGGCCAGCAGCAGGTAGCCGATGGTGTAGCTGCCGGTCTGGCCGTAGGCGATGCCCATGACCAGGGGCGGGAAGTAGCCGCCGAGACCGCCCGCGGCGCCCACCAATCCGGTCACCGTCCCGACGCGGGCCGGTTCCACCAGCTTGGCGACCAGGGCGAAGACGCCGCCGGTGCCCAGGCCCAGGCAGAACGCCATGGCCACCAGGGCCGCACCTGCGGGCAGTTCGGCCGGGGGTGCGAGGGCCAGCACCGGGGCGAGCAGGGCCGCGCCCGCGAAGGCCGCGGTCAGCACGCGGATCGGGCCGACCTTGTCCGAGAGGCTGCCGCCGATCGGGCGGGCCAGCACACCGGCCATCGCGAAGCCGGCGGTGCGGATGCCCGCGTCCGACTGGGCGAATTGGTAGACATTGTGCAGCACGGTCGGAAGGTAGGTCGAGAAGGCCACGAAGCCGCCGAACGCCACCGCGTACAGGAACGCACCCTGCCAGGTCGCCTTGAGCCGCAACGCTTCCCGGATCCGGGGTAGGGCGGGCTCGGTGGCGGGCGTCCAGTCCGGCGAGTCCTTCGCGAACAGCAGCACGATCACGCCCAGCACGGCCAGTGCCGCCGCCAGCAGGGCGTGCGTGGTCGCACGCCCGAGGTGCTCGACCAGCCGCGGTGTCAGCAGCGCCGACAGTGCGGTGCCGCCCATGCCGATTCCGAACACACCGGTCGCGAAGCCGCGCCGGGCGGGCTCGTACCAGTTGTTCACGAACGGCACGCCGATGGCGAACGAAGTGCCGCCGACACCCAGCAGGAATCCCCAGAACATCAGCCCGGCAAAGGAATTCGCCCAGCCCACGAACAGCACCGGGACAATCGTCAGGAAGCAGACGATGGCGAACATGCGGCGTCCGCCGAATCGATCGGCGAGCACGCCCACCGGAATCCGGCCCAGCGAGCCCACCAGCACCGGCGTCGCCACCAGCAGCGAGGTCTGGCCGGGTGAAAGATCCAGCATCCTGGTGTAACTCGACGACAGCGGCCCGATGAGATTCCACGCCCAGAAGGTCAGGGCGAAGACCGCCGTGGCGAGTGTCAGATTCCGGGTGTTCATAAATTCTGTCTACCCGGCGCGGAATTTCGCCGATAGTGGATCCGAAACACAGCACGGCCGTGGGTATTTTCGCCGCGTGACGCCGACCGGGCGGAACCCACCGCGACCGCAAATGCGCCGAAACGTGGGTATTCGAGATCACGCCGACGGGTTCCGCCGGTGGATGAGTACCGCTGCTGAGTAATTCGGCGGACGCCGTGGCGGCCCGGCCCTTCCTAGGCTTTCGGACATCACCCACCGCGGGTGACTCCGAGAGGAGGAGACCATGTCCTATATCCACATCACCCGCACCCCCGGTATCGGCCTGAAGGAATACCGGATCGTGCACGAGGCGCTCGGGCCCGAACCGATCGAAGGGAACCTGCTGCACATCGTCGGCGAACTGGACGGCGCGGTGCACATCGTGGATGTCTGGGAATCGGCCGCCGCGGCCGACCGCTTCGCCGCCGAACGGCTGTTCCCCGTCTTCGAGCGCACCGGGATCGCGCCCGGCCCCGACGCCCGGGTCGAGGCGTTCGAGGGCGAGGTCACCGACCTGCGCGGATAGCGCGGGGATCCCGGGCGGAGAGCGCGACGTGCGAGTAACGTGCGGTCCGGAGGTATCCGTGTCGACCGAGTTCATCGGCCGCGAGCGCGAGCTCGCCGACCTGCGCCGCCGCTGGGAACTGGCGGCGCACGGCACACCGGGGCTGCGCCTGGGAGACCTGCCGGGGCAACGGCGCCCGGGGTTTCGTCGTCGAGGCGGAATGCGAGCTCGCCGAGCTGATCCTGGCGCACGGGTCCGCCGAGGAGGCCCTGACTTTGGCGGAAGGCGCACTGCCGCAGAGCGAATCGATCGGTATGCCGCCGTGGACCCGGCGGCTGCGGCGGATCGCCGCGGAGGCGTCGGCGCGGACGGTGCTGTCCCCGCGCGAGCGGGAGGTGGCCGAGCTGGTGGCCGAGGGCATGAGCAATCGGGAGATCGCGGCGGCGCTGGTGCTGTCCGAGCGCACCGCGCAGAACCACGTGCAGCACATTCTGACCAAGCTCGGCTTCACCAATCGGGGCCAGGTCGTGGCCTGGGTGAGCCGAGGGCGGTGACGGCGAATTCACCTGCCCGTCGGGCGAGCGTCGACGACATCTGCCACAGTCGAGAGCTATGAACGGTCGGCGGCGGGTTCTGGGATTGTGGGCGGCGGCGCTGAGCCTCGGGCTGGTGGCGGGGTGTGGCGGCGGCGGGGATACCACCGCGCCCGTCACTTCGACTGCGGTGCGGCTGGTCTCGACCGACGACCTGCCGGCGTCGCGCACCGGCGAGGTGCATCTGTTCGGCATCAATGACCTGCACGGCAATCTCCAGCCGCCGGAGGGCTCCAATGGCAAGCTGGGCGTGTACCCCGCCGGGGGAGCGGCGTACCTGGGCGCGCATCTGGCGCGGCTGAAGGCGGCCTACCCGGACAGCGCGGTGGTGGCGGCCGGGGACAATATCGGGGCCAGCCCGCTCATCTCGTCGCTGTTCCACGACGAGCCGACCATCGACTTCCTCAACTCCGTCGGCGTGGTGGCCTCGGCGGTCGGCAATCACGAATTCGACCACGGCGTCACGGAATTGCGGCGGCTGCAGGAAGGCGGCTGCGCGGCCGACGGCTGCACCCCCGGCGAGGCGTTCACCGGCGCGAAATTCCCGTACCTGGCCGCCAATGTCACCGACGGCAACGGTCAGCTGCCGCCGGGGCTGCGCGCCTGGACCATGCTCCAGCTCGGCGGCCACAAGATCGGCGTGATCGGCACCGTCACCACCGACACCGAGCACATCGTGATGCCGGAGGGGATACGCGGCTACCGCTTCGGCGACGAGGCCGACGCCATCGACAAGTATGTGCCCGCCATGCGCGCCGCGGGCGCGGAAACCATTGTGGCCCTGCTGCACGACGGCGGCGCACAGCACCCGCACGACCGACCCCTCGACTACAACGGCTGCGCCGACATCTCACCCGAGGTGAAGGCCCTGGCGCACAAGACCGATGGCGCGGTGTCGGTCATGATGACCGCGCACAGCCACCAGGCCTACAACTGCTTCCTGGACGGCAAGGTGGTCACCCAGGCCGCCTCCTTCGGCCGCCTCATCACCGATGTGACGCTGCGTTTCCACGACGGCAAGGTCGAGGCCGAGGCGGTCAACCGGGTCGTCACCCGCGATGTCGCGCCCGCACCCGTCCCCACCGGGCTGGTGGATTTCTTTGCGGGGCAATCCAGACCGCGTGCGGAACGGGTGATCGGCAGCGCCACCGCCCCGCTGCCCGCCGAACCCGCCCCGGCGGGCGACTCCCCGCTCGGCGACGTCATCGCCGATTCCATGCTCGACGCCATGGCGAATGTGCGGGCGGTGGCGGCCTTCATGAATCCCGGTGGCGTGCGCGCCGGACTGACCGGCGGCAGTATCACCTACGAGCAGGCGTACACGGTGCAGCCGTTCGGCAATCAGGTGGTGGCCGTCGCGCTGACCGGGCAGCAGTTGCTGAATCTGCTGGAACAGCAATGGGACAACGTGAGCAAGCCCGGAGTGCTGTCGGTCGCGGGCATCAGCTACTCGTACTCGGAGGGTGCGCCCAAGGGGCACAAGGTGATCGACGGCAGCGTGCGGGTCGGCGGGCAGCCGCTGGATCCCGGTGCGTCCTATCGGGTGTCGACCAATGCGTTCCTCGCCGCCGGTGGCGACGGCTTCACCGTGTTCGAACAGGGCAGCGAAACACTGGTCGGCCCGACCGATCTGGACGCGCTGGAGTCCTATCTGCGCTCCCACGCGGCGATCGCGCCACCGCGGAGCCGCATCGAGAAGCGCTGAAGTCGTCGAAAAGCACCGAGGTCGTCGAAAAGCACCGCGGCTCAGCGCCGGAACTCCTCGACCGGGGTGAATTCCGCGTCCCGGTCGCCGACCTCGTTGCGATACCACCGCTCGCGCCGATGCCGCTGCACCCGATCCGCCACCGCGTCCAGGCCGGGCACGGTGCGGCGCAGGGTCTCCGCGCCGAACACCACCGGGGCCTGTAGCAGCGGATGCAGCACCCACGGGAACCGTCGGGGCATGCGGTGGCGGGCATAGGTGGCGGGCGGCAGCCAGAATCCGGTGTAGCCGATCTGCGCCCGATAATTGATCTCGTCACGAATCCGCTTGGCCCACGGCGTATCCGGCTTGGGCTCGAAGGCCGGTAGATACGACTCCACCAGCTCCTCGCCATCCGTGCCCGCGGTGTGCGCGCGATTACCAGGCCGATCCGGTGGCCGAGGCGTTCGTCGACGAGGTGTCGCTCGGCGAGATCGGACCGAGGGCCGGGCGGGCCATGCTGGATCAGGCCCTGACGCACGGGGTGGAGACCCTGCCCGACGCTCCGCTGATAGGCGGTCGCGAAGGCGCGGACCAGCTCCTCGTCCGGCTGTGGATCGAACCGGAACACCCCGCGCCACATCCGCCGGGCCCGCTGCACCCCCGGATCCGACACCCGATCCCAGTACCGGAACGCGCTCGGAATCTTCCCCGCCGCAGCCGCTGCCAAGGTCGCGGGAGCCTTCCCTGCCATGTCAGCAGCCTAGGTTTCGTCGCCGCCCCGGAGCGGAGATTTCCGGCCAATCCGGGCGCACATCGGGGCTTCCCGTGGCCCCGGGGGGAGCAGGGGCTACCGCGTCGCGGCGATCGTTCGGGAAGGAAGGACGTTCGCCGAGTGTTTCCCGCTCAGCGGTGGTGGCCCGCGCCGCCACCCCGTACGGTTCGCTGGTGAATCCCGTGCTCGAACCGGTCACCACCGTCGACGACCTCATGACCCTGCTCGCCGCCTGCGAAGACGCCTGGGACATGCCCGACCGCAGCGGTGACCCGGTCGACATCCTCGACCACGACCGCCAGTGCGCCGAGATCCTGCGCCGCGACTTCCCCTGCGACGAGGAGTTGCAGGTCGCCGGGCTGGTCCACGACATCGGCCACGTCCTTGTCCCCGGCGACGACGCGGGCCACGGCGTTCACGGCGGCAACGCCGTGCGCGCACTGCTCGGTGCGCGGGTCGCCCGCCTGGTCGCACTCCACGTCGTGGCAAAGCGGTACCTGGCAGCCACGGATTCGGCACATGCCGCGGCACTTTCACCCTCCAGTCGGCGCACCCTGGTGACCCAGGGCGGTCCCATGAAGGCCGACGAGGTCACCGCCTTCGAGTCCGACCCGGACTGCGCCGCCGCCCTCGCCCTACGCCGCGCCGATGACGCGGGCAAGGTCATCGGCCTCACCGTGCATCCGCTCGAGACCTGGCGGCCGATCGTCGAACGCGTGGCCGCTGCCCGCTGATCGCGTCGTCGCCGCTGCCGGGCGCGACCGGCGTCCCGGCGTGGGGTCGGGGGCGGCCGGCGAGCGGCGGCATAGACTCGGTCTATGCCCTTGTCGCCACGGGTGCCCGATCTCGCAGCGCTCGATCTGCTGTTGTCGGTGGTCGAGTTGGGGAGTCTGGGGCGGGCGGCGAAGGCGCACGCGATCAGTCAGCCGTCGGCGAGTTCGCGGATCCGGTATCTCGAGCAGCTGGTGGGGGTGCCGGTGCTGGAGCGGACCACGCTGGGGTCGCGGCCCACCGCGGCGGGGGCGCTGATCGCGGAGTGGGCGCGGGATGTGGTGGACGCGGCGGCGCGGCTGGACGCCGGCATCGACAGTCTGCGGGCGCAACGGGATTCGCGGTTGCGGGTGGCGGCCAGTCAGACCGTGGCCGAGTACCTGTTCCCCAAGTGGCTGATCGGGTTGCGGGCGCGGATGCCGGAGACCTCCATCGCCCTGGAATCGGGCAATTCGGCCGAGGTGGCCAAGGCGGTGCTGGACGGTCGCGCCGGGATCGGATTCGTGGAGAGCCCGCGGCTGCCGGGCGGTCTGGAAAGCCATGTGGTGGGCCAGGATCGGCTGGTCGTGGTGGTGGCGCCGGGGCATCCCTGGGCCCGGCGGGGCGAGGTCGGCGCGGCCGAACTGGCGCGCACGCCGCTCATCTACCGCGAACCCGGCTCGGGCACCCGCAACTCCTTCGAGCGGGCAATGGGCGGCGCCACGCCGGGGTGGGAGCCGAATGTCGCGCTGGAGCTGTCCTCCACCACGGCGATCAAGACCGCGGTCGCCGAGGGCGTCGCCCCCGCGGTGCTCAGCTCGCTGGCGGTGGCCACCGAACTGGCCGAGGGAATCCTGGTGTCGCCCACCGTGACCGGCCTGGAGCTGGAGCGGCAATTGCGGGCGATTTGGCCGACCGGACAGAAGCCGACCGGTCCGGCGCGTGATTTGTATGCCATTGCGCGCCGCCCGATTTGAGTCCGTTTGGGGAGTTTTGCCTGAAGTGTTGACAGAGTGACTCCCATCACCCTAATCTTCGGGCGCGGGCACACCGGATTTCGCGAGGACCGACCCTGCCTGCACATTTCCTTCGTCAATACAATGCCTTCGCTGAATTCGCAGCTCGAAGACACAAGTGCGCCAACGCCTCCCGTGAGCGTTATCAAAGGGTTATGGTCACCGCATGGTGCGAACCGCCGCCGCTGCCGCAGACCCGGATGAACCCGACATTCCGGCCACTGCTTCGCGGCCAAAGCTAGAGGTTGTTCCCGAATCGCCTGACCCCGAAGCGCCACAGCCCCACTCCTTCGGCGCACACGTCCTGAGCGCGGCCGATATCGAGCGACTCCCGTCCTCGGCCCGGCGCCGCATCGCAGCCTTCATCCACCTGCAGGTGGCAACTCTGGAGGAGTGGCCCGAACCGGTCCTGCCCCCCATCCCCGAACTCGACGAGATCTGATCGGACCGATCTCCCGAGGAGATCACCGGCTTATTGTGCATCCGGCCAGCGGATCCGGCCGGATCCTGGGATTTTGCCGGATGGCCCCGGCGGCCCGGCCTGGCATGGTCAGCGACCATGAACACCTCTCGGCCGTGTGGCCCGAAAAGCCCCCGAACCGGTGCCGCGACCCTGCTGGCCGCGCTGCTGACCCTCGGCGCGCACACCACCGGATATGCTGCGGCGGAACCGGATTCGACTACCTGGTACGTCCGGGCGGGAGCGCCCGCGGGCGGCACCGGTAGCGCGGACGCGCCCCTCGATTCCCTCGCCCGCGCCGAAGCGACATCGCGCGACGGCGACACCATCATCGTGCAACCGGCCACCGCGCCCCTCGACGGCGGCATCGCGCAAAAACCCCGCCAGAAACTGCTCGGCGACGGCCCGGCCGTGCTCGCCGCGGTGCAACCGGCCGAGCGGCCTCGCATCGCGAACACCACCGGCAACCACGACGGCGACGCCGTGCGCCTGGCCCCCGGCGCGGAGGTACGCAATCTGGTCATCATCGGCGCACGCCGCGGCGGCATCTACGGCTCCGACGCGGCGGACACCGTGATCGCGGGCAATGACGTGACCGGCACCAATCAGCAATGCGCCGACGGCTTCACGATCGGCCCGTTCGGCCTGCCGCCCACGCTTCCGGTGGGCGCGTCGATTCCGGCGCTGCCGGAGTTCATCACGCTCAACAACGGCTGGGCGGCCATCATGACCGACTTCCACGCCGCGGCGGGCACGGTCCGCGTGGAGGGCAATGCCGTCCACGACACCGCCTGCGGCGACGGCATCGACATTCGCGCGCTGGGTGGCAGCCGGGTCGAGGCCGAAGTGCGCGGAAACACCCTGCGCGCAATCAATCTCGGGCTGGCCAAGCTCTCGGTGCTCACCATCGGCGTGCAGGCGGGTGACAATGCCGAATTGAGCGGAACGCTGGACGGCAACTCCGAGACCGATATCGCCACCCCCGCAACCGCATTGCTCAATGTGATGGCCGACAGAGAAGGAGTCTTCATCAACCCCTTCGGGCAGGCGCACCTGGATATCACGGTGAACGCCAACCAATTCCACAGTGGCTATGGCAATTTCTCCGCCAATGGCCTGGAATACGTGACCACCAGCGGTGCGCCCGAGAGCCGGGTACGGGTGACGAACAGCGTCTTCGACAATGTCACCGGCGACGTGATCGAGAACTACAACCTCAGCACCGGCGCGGCACGCCAGTCGCTGACGCTGGAGAACGTGTATGCCCATCACTCCACCTTCCCCGGCGCGGCGCTCAATGCCCTGGTGCCCGCCAACCTCGGAACCTGTTTGGTGACAACCAATTTCGGCCGCGCCGCACACACCGATCTGACCATCGCCGACTCGGATCTCGGTGATTGCAGCGCCGACGGCATCGGCCTGATCGCCTACACCCCGGCGGGCGGCGAGCCCGCGACGGCCGCGCTCACCTTCGATATCCGCGACACCGTGCTCGGCGGAACCGCGGCCAATGGCATCAATATCGAGAACGTCGGCGATACCGCGGTGCTGCGCGGTTCCATCGTGCGCACCTCGATCGCGGCGGCTCGGGAATCGCTGCTGCGCACCGGCGGCGGAGACGGCCACATCGGCAGTGCCGCACTGCAATTGGAGGACGTCACGCTCGACGGTGCGGTGGTGGAGTGCCGCGCGGTCCCGGCCCACCCGCGGGTGAATCTGTCTGGTATCCCGGCAGCCTGCTGACAATGTCCAATTTGCGAGGAAATGAATCGATGTTCACCGCCCGGACATTCATTGGACACCCCGGCTGAATCGCAAAATACATTGGCACGCAACGGGGTGTGAATATGTTTTCCGAGTCACTATGGGACTAAAGACCATTGTCCACGCTCTGAGAACGGACTTAAATTTTGCTTGTCAATAACTGAC
>NZ_BJWY01000122.1 GCF_007990715.1 Nocardia seriolae NBRC 15557
ACCGCGGCGCGGCGCATACCGCGCAGCGGGCAGGGTCCGGCATCGGTGCGCTCGGCGGGCCGCGATTGCTGTGCCTCGGTGAGGATTTCCAGGACGATGGCATCGGTGTTGGTCGCCACGCGGGCCATCTGACCGTGACCGTCCCGCAGTCCCAGGCACAGCCCGCACATGTGCGTCTGCCACGCGGACGGGTCGATTCCGTGCCGTGCGGCTCCGTGCGCACACGGCCTGAGCAAGCCGAACAACTTCCATCCCCGTTCCCCGGCCGAATCGGCCGTCCCGCAAATTCGATCGCAGCGACTGTAGTCCAGTCACGTCCACGGTTCAGGGGTGTAGACGGTTCAGCCGACCGTGCCCTTCGATCAAACCTGTTCGGCCTTCTTCTTGTTGCCGGACAGACCGCGCCAGGCCAGGTCGTCGAGCAGATCCACGGCCACGGCCATGTCGATGGTGCCGTTGGCGACCCGGTCGGCGATGGCCTCGCCCGCGCCGATCACCGCGACCGACACCACTTCGAAATTGGTGCCGGGCTCGGCGTACTTGGCGCTGGATTCCAGCAGCTTGGCGGTGAGTTCGATGACGCGGTCGCGGCTGTTGGAGATCTCCGAGGCGAACGGGGCCTGACCCAGTGCCTGCCGGTAGAGCACCTGCCAGGACAGGCGGTTCTGGTCGACGTAGGAGAGGAACGCCTCGAGGCCCGCGCGCAGCTGCTCGTGCGGGGTCAGTTTGGGGTTGCCCGCGACCGCGACCGCCTCGATGAAGCGCATGCTCTCGCGGTGGATGCAGGCCCGGAAGAGCTCGTCCTTGGACCCGTAGTAGAGGTACAGCATCGGCTTGGAGATCTTCGCCTCGGCGGCGATGGCATCCATGGAGGTGTCGTGGTACCCCTTGCGCGAGAAGACCTCCACGGCGGCGTCGAGCATCTGCTGCTCGCGCACCGCGCGAGGAAGCCGTTTCGTTCCGCCTGCCATTCACTCTCCTAAGACCGGACAGTCGACGCCCTTGTAGAGCGCCGAAGCCCTTATCTTACTCCATGGTAAGTTCTGCGAGTGCGAATTGCCGGGGAATTGCCAATGCCTAGCGGTAGGGCGATCCGGGTCCTCTAGCAGCGTGCGGAGCCCTTGAACTTTGCCATGCGCAACACCGAGGCATCCACCTGGGCTACCGGTAAGCGGCCGGTCTTGACCGCGTCCTCGAGCCGGTCGAGCACCTTGGGCACGGCGTCGGTGGTGATCCACAGGGCATTGTCGGCCCCCGCTACCAGGGCCTTCTCGACCGCCTCCTCGATCGTCATCCGACTGGTGATGGCCGCCATGCCGCCCAGATCATCGGTGAAGATGACCCCGTCGAAGGGTGCTGCGCCGTAGCCGGTGCCCTTCCGCAGCAGGTCCATGGCCTCCTTGCTGATGCTGGCGGGCACGTTCGGGGTGGTCAGCCCGGGCACGTCCAGGTGCCCGACCATCACCGCGGCGCCCGAATCCACCAGTTTCCGGAACGGCACCAGATCGGTGTCCTGCATCTGATCCAGCGGCGGCGTGCGAACCGCGCCGGTGTGCGAATCGCCCGAACCGGACCCATGACCCGGGAAGTGCTTCATCACACTGCCCACACCGGCGTCGTGCAGCGCCCGGATGAACGCGCCCGCGTATTCGACCACCTTCTCCGGATCGTCGGAGAAGGAGCGATCGCCGATCACCGAATCATCGGGCTGGCTGGTCACATCCACGTCGGGCGCGAAGTCGACGGTCACGCCATACCCCTCGAGTGCCTTCGCCCGGTCCAGGCTGAAGGCATAGAACTGTTCCGGGGTCATGGTCTGCGCGATCACCTTGGCCGAGGGTGCGGGCCCGATCAGGTCCTTGGCGCGCGAGACCCGACCGCCCTCCTCGTCGATGGTCACCATGAGCGGTGTGCGCGAGGCCTTCTGGACCGCGTCGACCTGATGCTGGGCCAGCATGGCCTTGTCTGTCCAGCTGCCGATGAAGATGCCGCCGATCTGCTCGGTCTTCACCACGTTAGCGGCATCGGCCGCACCGGTGACACCCACGGTCAGCAGCTGGGCCAGCTTCTGCCGCGTGGTGAATTGCGACAGGTAGCCCGCCGCGCAATCCTGTTGCCCCGGAGTCGTTATCGGCGGGACGGTGCTGCTCGGCGCCGCACTGCTGCTCGAGGCCGAGTCGTTCGACGAATTCGAGCCACTGGAACAGGCGGTCAAGGCGAGAGCGGTCACCGCGACGACGATCCCCGGAGCAAGGCGCATGCCCCGACGGTAGCCGTCCGCGGCGAAACTCACGTCATCGACACCGGGTGTCGCCGGGGTCGGGTATGCCAGCGCGCGTGGCGAATTCAGGCCGGTGGCAGCTCGTGGTGGCCGCCGAAGGCCTGGCGCATGGCGGAGAGCATCTTGTCGGCGTAGACGGCATTGCCGCGGGAGGCGAAGCGTCCGAACAGCGCCGCCGCGAGAACCGGTGTGGGAACGCCCTCGTCGATGGCGGCGTCCACGGTCCAGCGGCCCTCGCCGGAGTCGGAGACCCGGCCGCCGAAGGAATCCAGGTTCGGGTCCGCGTACAGCTCGGCGGCGGTGAGGTCGAGCAGCCAGGACGCCACCACGGACCCGCGCCGCCAGACCTCGGCCACCTCGGGGACGTCGATGTCGTATCGGTAGAACTCGGGATGCTCGAGCGGGGTGACCTCGGCGGAGTGCTCGGTGTCGTCCTGATTGCCGACATTGGCCTGGTGCAGGATGTTCAGGCCCTCGGCGTAGGCGGCCATCGCGCCGTACTCGATGCCGTTGTGCACCATCTTCACGAAGTGGCCCGCGCCCGCGGGACCGCAGTGCAGGTAGCCCTGCTCCGCGGTCGAGGGGGTGCCGGTGCGGCCGGGCGTGCGCGGGGCGGTGTCCACGCCGGGCGCGATGGACCGCAGCAGCGGATCCAGGTGGGCGACGGTCTCGGCCTCGCCGCCGATCATCAGGCAGTAGCCGCGGATGAGGCCGAAGACGCCGCCCGAGGTGCCGATGTCGACATAGTGAATGCCCTTGGGCTCCAGGTCCTTCGCGCGCCGGATGTCCTCGTGGTAGCGGCTGTTGCCGCCGTCGATGATGATGTCGCCGGGCTCGAGCAACTCGGCCACCGACTCGATCACGGCCCCGGTCGCGCCCGCCGGGATCATGACCCAGACCACGCGCGGGGTGTCGAGCATGCCGACGAATTTCTCGAGCTCGGTGCTGCCCTGGAAGCTGGCGCCGAGTTCGGCCGAGAGTTCGGTGATGTGCTCGGCGCGGCGTTCGTAGCCGACCGCGCTGTGCCCGTCGCGCACGATGCGGCGCACGATGTTCGCGCCCATCCGCCCCAGACCGATCATTCCGAGCTGCATGTGCACTCCTCGCGTCGTACGGTTCCCGGTCCGCTCCGATTGTCCCTGTCGAAGATTGCGAAGATTTTTTCCGTTCGGATGTATCGGGTGTAACGCCCTGGATTCGGTGTCGATAGAAGGGGTGGCTCCGTGCTGTTGCCAGACCCCCGACCCGGCAACCGCACGGAGCTCTCCACCGCCTCCCCGAGACTTTTGCGGACGGCTGAGTGCCGTTGACGTTTTCGCATCCGTGCCTCCGTCGAGAGCCGAACCGATTCTGGACGTACCCGGCGAGTTACCCCGGTCGCTGCTGGATCAGTTGTCGCCTTTCGATACGCATCTTAAGGTTGCGTGGTATTCGCTGAGGTGTGTGGAGGATGTTCAGTGGTCGGGAAATCCACTTATCGTGCTGGGATCGCTACGGGTGTGCTGTTGGCCGCCACCGGCATCGGCTATGTGGTGGACTGGTCACTGTCCGCTGGCCATGTTCCGCGCGGGGTGCAGGTTGCCGGGATCGACATCGGCGGTATGGAGCGGTCGGCCGCGCGGGCCCGGCTCGAGAGTGCGCTCGATCAGCGTGTGGCGCAGTCACTCACGGTTCGCACCGGGGACGTCACCACCGACCTGGTCCCGCGTGAGGCCGGGCTGAGCGTGGACTGGGACGGCACCTGGGCGCGCGTCGGCGAGCAGCCCGGGAACCCCTTCACCCGGCTGGCCTCGTTCTTCGTCACCCGGAAGGTGGAGCCCGCGGCCACGATCGACGCCGTCGCCCTGGATCGGGAGCTGGCCGCGCTGCGCGCGCACGATCGCCAACCGGTCGAGGGCGGGATCGTCTTCCAGGACGCCAGGCCGGTCGCCGTGCGCCCGACACCCGGGCGCGTGCTCGATATCCCGGCCGCGCGCACCACCCTGTCCGAGCACTGGGCCGACGGCTCGGTGCTGGAACTGCCCGTGGTGGAAACCCAGGCGCGGGTGCGCGCCGACGCCGTCGACCGCGCCATGAAGGAGATCGCCGAGCCCGCGGTGCGGGCCCCGATCACCTTCACCGGCCGGGGCGGTGACGCCACCCTCGACCCCGGACAGCTCGCCGCGGCGCTCTCGTTCCACCCGAACGACCAAGGCGGGCTGGAACTTTCGATCGACAACCAAGCCCTGACCGCGGCCCTGGCCCCGCAATTGCAACCCACCGAGGTGCGGCCCGAGGACGCGGGTTTCGACCTGTCCGGCTCCCGCGCGAGCGTGCGACCGGCGGTGGTGGGCACCCTGGTCGACTGGGGCAAGACCCTCGACGGGCTGCCCGCCATGCTGGCCGCACCCGGCGACCGCACCAAAAAGGTTGTCTACCAACAGGTTCAGCCCGCGGTCAGCACCGATGACGCGAACAAGCTCGGCGTGGTCCAGGTGATCGGCTCCTTCACCACCGGCGGTTTCAGCGGCCCGTCCGGCGTGAACATCCGCACCGTCGCCCGCAAGGTGAACGGTGCGGTGGTGAAGCCGGGGGAAACCTTCTCCCTCAACGATTTCACCGGGACCCGTGGTGTCGCAGAGGGTTACGTGGAATCCGGCATCATCAACAACGGCCGCCCCGCCGTGGCCGTCGGCGGCGGCATCTCCCAGTTCGCCACCACCCTCTACAACGCCTCGTATTTCGCGGGCATGGAGGACGCGGGCCACACCGAGCACAGCTATTACATTTCGCGCTACCCGGCGGCCCGCGAGGCCACGGTCTTCGACGGCGCGATCGACCTGAAGTTCCGCAACAACACCCCGTACGGCGTGGTCATCGACGCCTACGCCGACGACTCGAGCGTCACTGTGCGGCTGTGGAGCACCAAAACCGTTGAGGTCGAATCCATCACCGGTGACCGCACCAAACCCACCGAGCCCAAGACCGTCACCCTGCCCAAGGGCAAGGACTGCATCGCCTCCGACGGCGCACCCGGTTTCACCACCTCCGATACCCGGGTCATTCGTGATGCCAAGACGGGCAAGGAGATCTCCCGCAAGACCCGCACCGTGAAGTACGACCCGATCCCGATCGTCACGTGCGAGTGAGTCCCGCGGCTTCAGGGCGGTTCAGCCGGGGCCGGACCGCCGATTTCCTGTGACGCTGGACCGCTGATCTTGCGTCGGCGCTGTCGCGCGCGCATTCTTCGGTCAGTGCCGAATCGGCATTCCGCGAATGCCCGTGGTTTGCCTACACTGAGATTCCAGTAACACCCTGTATCAGGTATCCGTACGCAGTTCTCCGGACTGGAAGAGGATCCGCAGTGTCGAGTGCTGGTGGTCGCATCGGGCGGAACAGGCGCACAGTCGTGCGAACCTGGTGGCGAGATCCGGTCGACTATCGGTGGCTGGTGCGGACCCTCGAATCCCGCGGGGCGCTGGGCACGATCAAGAATGTGGTCGGGGCAGGCGGTGCGGTGATGGCCGTCATCACGACGCTGATCTGGGTCTCCGCCGCGGGGCCGACCGGTGCGGTGGGTGCGGTGGCCGGGTTCAATGTCGCGGTGGGTGTGGGCTGGGCGCTGTACTGGTGGTTCGCGCCGTGGCCGGACGAGCGGACCTCGCTCGTCCTGATGGCCGTCGCGGACCTGCTCATCGCCCTGGGCTGTGTGATCGACAGCGACCGGGTGTTCGGATCGCTGGGCGTCATGCTGCTGGTGGTCACCGGCGGCTACTTCACCTTCTTCCACGGCCCGCGGGTCCTCGCCGTGCACACCGTGTGGTCGCTGCTGGCGGTGCTGGTCCTGTCGCTGCTGATGGTGGCCACCGCCGGCGGCGATCTGGCCCTGGCCGTCGCCATCATCCTGATCATGGCGGCCGCGACCGTGGTGGTGCTGCCCGCGCTGCACTTCTGCTACTGGGTGCTGCGGGTGGACGCCCTCTCGGATCCGCTGACCACCCTGCTGAACCGGCGTGGCCTGGACTATTACCTGTCGGGCTGGTTCGACTCCAGCGCCGGCACGCCGATCTGCGTGATGACCGTCGATCTGGACCGCTTCAAGGCGGTGAACGATACCTACGGCCACCCCGCGGGCGACCAGGTGCTGGTGAAGATCGCGGCCTGCCTGCGCACCGCGGTCACCACCCGGACCATCGTGGCCCGCAGCGGCGGTGAGGAATTCGTGGTGGTCGCCCATCTCAGCTCGGCCGCCGCCATGGCCGAGGCCGATCGCCTGTGCCGCGCCATCGAAACCGCCTCGCGCTCCTGCACACCCGTCACCGCCAGCATCGGAGTGGCCGTGGTGGAAGGCGATTCGATCGATCGCTGCCCGGAACGCTTGCTGCACAACTCCGATGCCGCCATGTACCGGGCAAAACAGTTGGGCGGCAACATGGTCGTGCTCTCGGCCTGATATTCGAGACAGGAAACGACAGCAGGCCCGGGCGAATGCCCGGGCCTGCTGGTTGTTCAGGAGATCAGAACGCGGCTTCGTCCAGCTCCATGATGTCGTTGTCGAGGTTCGACAGCACGGTGCGGACCGAGGTCAGCTCCGGCAGCACGTTGCGGGCGAAGAACTGCGCGGTGGCGATCTTGCCCTGGTAGAACTTCTCGGTCGAGCCGTTGTCGAGGGCGTTGATGGCGACCTCGGCCTGAGCCAGCAGCAGCCAGCCGATGATCAGGTCGCCGACGGCCAGCAGGAAGCGGACCGAACCCAGACCGACCTTGTAGAGCTCCTTCGGGTCCTGCTGGGCGCCCATCAGGTGCCCGGTCAGGGTGGCGGCCATGCCCTGGACATCCTCGAGGGCGGTGGCGAGCAGCTTGCGCTCGGCCTTCAGGCGGCCGTTGCCACCCTCGCGCTCGATGAACTTCTGGATCTGGCCGGCCACGTGGGCCAGCGCCACGCCGCGGTCGCGGGCGATCTTGCGGAAGAAGAAGTCCTGCGCCTGGATGGCGGTGGTGCCCTCGTACAGCGAGTCGATCTTGGCGTCGCGGATGTACTGCTCGATCGGGTAGTCCTGCAGGAAGCCGGAGCCACCGAAGGTCTGCAGCGATTCGGTCAGGTACTGGTAGGCCCGCTCGGAACCGACACCCTTGACGATCGGCAGCAGCAGGTCGTTGACGCGGAACGCGGTGTCCTTGTCGGCGCCCGAAACCAGCTCGGCGACATCGGCGTTCTGGTGCGCGGCGGTGTACAGGTACACGGCGCGCAGGCCCTCGGCGTACGCCTTCTGGGTGGCCAGCGAACGACGCACGTCCGGGTGGTGGGTGATGGTGACGCGCGGGGCGGCCTTGTCGGTCATCTGGGTCAGGTCGGCACCCTGGACGCGAGTCTTGGCGTACTCCAGCGCGTTCAGGTAACCGGTCGACAGGGTGGCGATGGCCTTGGTGCCCACCATCATTCGAGCGTTCTCGATGACGTCGAACATCTGCGCGATGCCGTTGTGGATCTCGCCGACCAGCCAGCCCTTGGCGGGCACGCCGTGGCCGCCGAAGGTGACCTCACAGGTGGCCGAGACCTTGATGCCCATCTTGTGCTCGACATTGGTGACGAACACGCCGTTGCGCTCACCGAAGGTCTGGGTCTCGAAGTCGAAGTGCGTCTTCGGCACGTAGAACAGCGACAGGCCCTTGGTGCCCGGACCGGCGCCCTCGGGGCGGGCCAGCACCAGGTGCATGATGTTCTCGAACAGGTCGTCGGAGTCACCCGAGGTGATGAAGCGCTTGACGCCCTCGATGTGCCAGGAGCCGTCCTCCTGCTGAACCGCCTTGGTGCGGCCGGCGCCGACGTCGGAGCCCGCGTCGGGCTCGGTCAGCACCATGGTGGCGCCCCAGTTGCGGTCGGCGATGATCTGAGCCCACTTCTTCTGCTCATCGGTGCCGTTGTTGTAGAAGACCTGCGCGAAACCCGCACCGGCGGCGTACATCTGGGCCGGCGGGTTGGCGCCGAGCACCATCTCGCCCAGGGCCCAGCCGACGACGGAGGGGGCACCGAGGCCACCCAGCTCCTCGCGGACCGGCACCTTGGACCAGCCGCCGTCCTCGAGGGCGCGGTAGGACTTCTTGAAGGACTCGGGGAGAGTGACCGTGTGGGTGGCCGGGTCGAAGACCGGCGGGTTGCGGTCGGCGTCGGCGAAGGAGTCGGCCAGCGGGCCCTCGGCCAGGCGGCGGACCTCGTTCAGCATTTCCTTGACGGTGTCGGCGTCGAGGTCGCCGTAGGCGCCCGCGTCGAGCAGCTTCTGGATGCCCAGGAACTCGAACAGGTTGAACTCGAGGTCGCGAACGTTGCTCTTGTAGTGACCCATGGTCGTACTCACTCTCCATTGAGATGGGTGCGGTTCGGTGTGTGCCGTTCCCGCCCGTTAGGTCTCCACCGGGTAGGCACCGTAAAGCAGCGCTACTAGCGGGTCACTTATGCGCCATGTTACCGACCGGTAGGGGGGTCGCCAAGGCTATCCGGGCCGAATGTGACTGAAAGCACGCGAGTTGCCCCGGCCCGGGGTTCCGTTGAGCCCGTGGGGATCCCGTTATCGCAGCTGGGGGCCGGTCGGGGAGATCGGGGGCGGTGGGATGGGTGTCCCTCGACACACCCCGTGGCGGCGGAGTAGGCAAACTCCGCGCACACTGGGTGCATGACCCCCGACCTGGTCATTCTGGGTGCGATCGTGAGCCTCGCCGGGCTCGTCGCGGTCTGGCTGCTCGAGTCCCGGCGGCGGCGTTGAGTCCCGCGCCGGTGCGCCGCGCGCGGCCGATCCGCCCGTCTGACTACCGTGCCTGCATGCGCATCGAGACGAGTGCCGGACCGGCGGAGGTGGAGATCGACCGGCCGGGGCGGAACAAGCCCCGGTTCCTGCTGGTGCTGACCCACGGTTCCGGCGGTGGAGTTGATGCGAAAGATATTCTGGCCGTGCGAGATTCGGCGATCGAACGGGGCGGCGCGGTGGCGCTGGTGACGCAGCCGTACCGGGTCGCGGGCCGTCGCGCGCCCGGCAAGGCCGAGGTGCAGGACGCGGCGTGGCTGGAAATCATTGCGGCACTGGAGAAGAAGGTGCGCGGTGTGCCGCTGGTTCAGGGCGGGCGCAGCAACGGCGCACGGGTCGCCTGCCGCACGGCCCGGGCGGCGGGTGCGCGCGGCGTGGTCGCGCTGTCGTTCCCGTTGCATCCGCCGGGCAAACCGGAGAAGTCGCGGCGCGAGGAATTGCTCGCGCCCGGTGATATCGAGGTCGTCGTGGTCAACGGCGCGCGCGACCCGTTCGGCATCCCGGACGCCGCCGACGCCACCGCGGTGCACGTCATTGCCGGACAGGCGCATTCGTACCGTGCGGGCTTCGAGGAGATCGTCGCCGCGATCGACCCGTGGCTCGACCGCTGGTCCGGCTAGAAGATGTCCAAGGCGGGCGGTTGCGGGACGCCGCCGAGGGCCGGTTGCTCGGCCGGGGGTTCGGGGGCCGGTTTGGTAGCCACCACCAGGGCGTCGATGGCGTCGCGGGATTCGGTGGGGCGGTGCACGCGGTCGGCCAGGCGGACGCGGATGTCGGGTTCGGCGGGGGCCAGATCGGCGAGAATGTCGGCGGGGGTGAAGGTGAGGGCCGGATTCTGTTCGCCGCCATAGCCTTCGGCCAGGTTGAGGGTGTCGTTGCCGATGATGAGCAGGGTGCCCTCGGGGGCGAGCATGTCGACCGCGCGCAGCAGCAGGGCGCGGCGGTCCGCGGCGGGCAGGTGCAGGAAGGCGATCAGGATCAGCTCGTAGGGGCCGGTGACGTCGGCGGCGGCCAGCTCGGTGACATTCGCGTGGATCCAGTGGATCCGCCCGCGCACCGAGCGCGACAGCCGGGAGGCGACCGTGCGGCCCTTGTCGATGCCGGTCTGTGAGAAGTCGACCGCATCGACCTGCCAGCCGTGGGTGGCCAGCCACAGCGTGTTCCGCCCTTCGCCGCAGCCCAGATCCAGCGCCCGCGGCAGCTCGGGCCGCGGCTCGCCGATCCCGAACCCACCGGTCGGCAGCCGCCGCTCCAGCCCGAAGACCTGCTCGACCACCGTCTCGTTCGGGGGTGCGCCCCACACCAATTCGGTAGCGGCGTAGTGCTCGTCCCACTCGGCGGCATCCATGGGGACGAGTCTAGGAGCCGGGCCCGGAGACGACTCGGCCGCGAGCCCGAAGCGGGCTCGCGGCCGAGGTGTGGAATCGATGGCCGGTTACAGCGTCGTCTTCATCAGCAGCACGTTGTACTGGGTGTGGACCGTGGTCAGGAAGTACAGGTCACGGCCGGTCTGGTACGGGAAGATGAAGGGCGCGTAGGCCGTCGGCAGTTCCCGGGTGTCGATCAGGACCGAGGGGGCGCTCCACGGCCCCTCCGGGCTGGGCGAGGTGTACATGACCACCGAGTTCCACGGATCGGTGGTGAGCATGATGTATTGACCCAGGTAGTCGTTCCACTGCACCGACATCTCCGCGATGCCGCCGCCGATCACCGGCTTGGCCGCGTTCACGTCCTTCTGCCACTTGCCGCCGTCCCAGTACTCGTAGGCGCCCAGGTCGGTGACGGCCGGCTCGGGCACGCGGGCGACGAAGGCCGGATGATTGCGGCCGGATTCGGTGCCGAACTCGTAGAGGAACCCGTCGCGTTTGACGAAGGCGTTCATCTGGAAGTTGCCGTTGCCGCCGTCGTCGGGGCGGCGGGTGGCGGGCAGTTCCACCCAGTGCTCGCCATTGTCACCGGACACCGCGAGGCTGGAGTAGTTGGTCGTCCACTGGCCCGGTTCGTCCCAGGTCTTGACCGACATGAGGCTCATGACCTGGGTGGGGCCGACCGAGATGGCCGCGGTGGGGATGCGGCTGATCTCGATCCAGGGGATCTTCGGGCTGGGGATCAGATCGCGGGCCTGGCCGAAGATGTCGCGCACGGCGGAATCGAAGAAGATGCCGTTGGACGGGTTCTGGGTGTGCGAGCGCAGCAGGATATTGGACCGCCACGCCCAGGTGCTGCCGACCAGCAGATTGGGCAGGCCCAGCCCGGCGGTGTCACCGAAGGCGGTGAGCATTTCGCCGTTGCCGTTGTCCCACATGATGCCGAGGTCGGTGCCGAGCACGTTGTAGGACTGGGTGTTGTTGGGGCTGGCCATGCCGGTGACCTGGAAGACGGCCTTGGTGCGGCCGGGTAGTTGCGGTAGGCCATTGGTGCCGTTGAGCACCGGAATCGGGTTGATCGCGTTGGGGTTGGCTGCGGCCGGTGTGGTCACGGTAAGGAGCAAGGCCGTGGCACCTGCAAAGGCTGACAGCAGCAGGGGGGCGGCTTTGGTCAAGGCGGTGCTTCCTCCGGGTCTCGCCGAATAATGCGCGACCCGCACGGTATGTGACGGGTCGCACAATGCGTTCGACTCGTTGGCAAAGTGTGAAAATGCTAACAGCGATACCGGAGGTATTGGGTCTGCAAACCCGATTGTTTGCCGTGAGTTGGCTTACATCTATTTGGAGCCCTGGTCGAGGGCCTTCCGGATGACGAGCGGCAGCTGGGTGGCGCGCTCGATCGCCAGCGTCCGACGCACCGAGGAATGCCAGCTGCGGTCGAAGAGCTGCTTGGCGCCGGCAACCGCGGACGCGGGCCGGGCCGCGATCCGGTCGGCCAGCTTCTCGGCGGCCGCCAGCGGGTCCGCGCTCACCTCGGTGACCAGTCCGATGCGCTCGGCATAGGCGGCGTCCACCGGGTCGGCGGTCATCGTGAGTAGCAGAGCCTGGTCGATGCCGATGAGCCGGGACAGGGTGGCCGCGCCGGTCATGTCCGGGATCAGCCCATGCTTGACCTCCATCACCGAGAATTCGGAATCCGGTGTGGCGAAACGGAAGTCGGCGGCCAGCGCGATCTGGAGTCCGCCGCCGTAGCAGCGCCCGTGCACCACGGCGATCACCGGCTGCGGCAGTCGCCGCCACGCCCAGCACGCCTCCTGGAAGGTATTGGTGCCGCGCCACGGCAGCGGGATGAAGTTGCGCACGATGTCCAGCGGATTGCCCATGGCCTTGGCGATATCCAGGCCGGAGCTGAAGCTGGGGCCGTTGCCGGAGAGGATGACGGCGCGGATATCGGAGCGCTTCCCGATCGTGTGCGCGACCTTGACCAGCTCGTTGAGCATGTCGATGGTCAGGCCGTTGTGCTTGTCGGGCCGGTCCAGAGCCACGTACGCGCGATTGCCGTCGAAGGTCAGGGAGACATTGTGGCTCAAGGTTTTTCCTATCCGAGCTGGTCCAGGAGCAGGCGCGCGCAGCCGTCGGGGTCGTCGTAGAAGGGCGTGTGCCCGCTGCCGTGCAGGGTGACGTGCCGCGCGCCGGGCAGTACCGCGCGCGCCCGGCGCGACTGGGTGGCGTACGTGAGCAGAATGTCACGATTGCCCCAGGCGATGGTGATCGGGATGTCGTCGACGGCGGTCCGGTCGGGCAGCCGGAATTCGGTGAAGGAGGCCAGGGCCGCGTCGAAGCCGGTCGCGCCCAGCAGGCCCTCGACGGTGTCCACGGCCGCCTGCGCGTCGACCGCCCAGGGCTTGCCGAACACCAGGCCGACGAATGCGGAACGGGCCGCGGTGTTTCCGAGCAGGGCGGGCATGGCCGGACGCAGCACGGTGGTGAGCTGTTTGGCGCGGCCCAGCGCCTGCTGGCACCACATTCGGCCCGGGGCGTCCCAGAACGCGATGGGTGAGAAGGCGGTCACCGAGCGCGCGAGCCCGCGTGCGGCCAGGTCCAGCACGATGCCGCCGCCCATGGAATTGCCCGCCAGATGCGGCTTCTCGATGCCCTCGGCGGCGAGGAACTCGACCAGCGCGTCGGCGAGGGTGGAGACGGTGGTGTGCGGCAGCGGCGCGCTGCCGCCGAATCCGGGCAGATCCACCGCGATCACGTCGAAGGACGCGGCCAGGGTGTCGATGATCGGCTCCCACACCTGCCAGTGGCTGCCGACCCCGTGCACCAGTACGAGCGGTTCGCCGCTGCCTGCGCGATGGTGATTCAACGTCGTCACGACCCTCACCCTACTGTCGTTGACGCGTCGCCAATATGAGGAAAACGGCCGTCCGGCGGTACGATAAAAGGTATGGCAACCCGGAAAGTGACCCTGTCGCTGGACGAGGCGGCCTGGTCCTATGCACAGGACGCCGCCGCCCGCGCGGGCATGTCGCCGTCGGCGTGGATCTCACGCGCCGCGCGCCGCGAAGCCGTGCGGCTGGGGTGCGCCCCGGTGCCGGATCCGGTCGAGCTCGCCGCGGCGGACGAGGCGGAAATCGTGGCCGCCGAGAAGGAACTGCGTGCGCAGGGGTGAACTCTGGGTCTATCACCCGCACGGCACCACCCGAACCCGCACCATCATTCTGATCTCCAGCGACGGCATCAACGAGTCGCCGCGGCCGTGGCTGATCGCGGCCGAGGTCGAGGCGCAGGATCCGCGCGACATCCTCGCGGTGCCGATTCCCGGCCACGGCTGGGTGCACGCCGGGAATCTGGGCCGCATCTATCGCGGCTGGTTGGACGAGCGGATCGATGTCGTGGACGGCGAGACGGCCGAGCGAATCGACACAGCGCTGCGCGCCGCCATGGATCTGTGAGATCGTGCCTGCGGCAGTTTTCGTTCAGTTATTCGAGAGTCGAGGCACCCGTGCGCATTTCCCTGTTCGCCGCCGCGCTGGTCGCGCTTCCCCTGCTGGCCGCGTGCGGTGGCAGCAGCAGCGACAAGTCCGCCGATGTCACCCAGGCGGACGTCTCCAAGGCGCTACAGGACGGTGGTCTCAAGGACGCCAAGCTGGCCGACTGTGCCGCGAAAATCTATGTGGGTCAGGGCATCTCGCAGTCGGGGCTGCGACTGATGATCAAGAACGACGCCAAGTCCGCGGCCGCCCAGGACCCGGAATCGCTCGGCATGAGCAAGGATGACGCGGACAAGGCCCGCGCCGCCACCACCAAGATCGTGACGGACTGCCTGAAGCAGGAGTGAGCCGGAGGCGCGGAGCGTTGGCGGCCTGCGCTTTTCGATCTCCCCTTGTTAACCCTCCGGTGCCGGTGTGCAATTTCTGAATCGACCGGGATCGTCCCGGCATCCGGGAGGGATCACACAATGCGGAAATCCATCGTCGTGGTAGCGCTGCTGGCGTTGCCCTTGCTGTCCGCGTGCAGCAACAGTCAGGAAGCGGCCACGCCCACACCCACCGCGGCGGGGGCGGTGACGGCGACCTCGGGCGCGGCCGCCTCGACGGTGTCGGGCGTGCCGACCACCGCGCCGGGCGTGACCGGGCCGGGCGGGGTCACCACCGGTCCGGGCGGCGTCACCACCGCACCCGGAGCGGGTAGCGGGCTGACGGCCGAACAGATCTCGAAAGCCTTGCAGGACAAGGGCAAGCTGAGCCAGACCACCGCCGACTGCGTCGCCAAGATCTACCTGGAGGAAGGTCTGTCCGACAGCGGAATCCAGAAGATCATCGACAGCGCCAACGGCACCAACCCGGCCAAGGTCAGCCTCGGCGCCGATGACCTCACCAAGGCGGGCAAGGCCACCAAGCGCATCGCCACCGAATGCGTGAAGTGAGGCCGCGGCTTCGAATCAGGCTCTGACATGGCGAAAGCCCCCGCCCGGATGGGTGGGGGCTTTCGCGTGGAGCCGATGACGGGAATCGAACCCGCGCTACCTGCTTGGGAAGCAGGAGTTCTACCATTGAACTACATCGGCAGCGTCTTACTCGCGTTCGCGACTCTATCAGACCCCTTCCGGGCCGATGCAACTCTTTACCGTTCCCGCAGGTCCGGCTCGGGTTTTCCGATCGTGCCCGCGTTCCGGTGATCACTCCCGCGAGTCGCCCGCGGCGCGCCGAAGATCGCGGGGTTGTTTCGCCGAAGCACCGAGTTCCGTTCACGTGCGGTCGTAGACTGTGCTCCGGGTCGAAAACCCTTCCACCACAGGAAGTTTGGATGCGCTGAACGTTTGCTAGCGCTCGCTCGGTGCTCCTGCTCGGCGGTCGAGGAGGACTTATGACCGCGGTGCCCGCTCGCGAAGTCCCGCAGCTCGAGCCCGTGCGGCCGTATCCCCGGCGCACCGGACCCAAGGGGTCCTACCTCTGGCAGATAATCACGACCACCGATCCCAAGCTGCTCGGGATGATGTACGTGGTCACCTCGGTGGCCTTCTTCCTGATAGCCGGGCTGATGGCAATGCTGATGCGAATCGAGCTGGCCCGCCCGGGGATGCAGTTCCTCTCGCCCGAGCAGTACAACCAGCTGTTCACCATGCACGGCACGATCATGCTGCTGTTCTATGCCACACCGATCGTGTTCGGGTTTGCCAATTCGGTGCTGCCGCTGCAGATCGGCGCCCCGGATGTGGCGTTCCCGCGGCTGAACGCGCTGAGCTACTGGCTCTACCTGTTCGGCGCGACACTCGCCACCGCCGGATTCGTCACCCCCGGCGGCGCCGCCGGATTCGGGTGGACGGTGTACGTGCCATTGAGCCTCGGAGAGTATTCACCGGGCACCGGCGCCGACATGTGGATCATGGGCGTCGCGTTGAGCGGTCTCGGCACCATTCTGAGCGGGGTCAACTTCGTCACCACCGTGGTGTGCCTGCGCGCACCGGGTATGACCATGTGGCGCATGCCCATCTTCACCTGGAACATCCTGGTGACGAGCGTGCTGGTGCTGCTGATCTTTCCCATCCTCGCGGCGGCGGCGCTGGCGCTGTTGATCGACCGGCATCTGGGCGCACATATATATGACGCGTCCAACGGTGGGACGATCCTGTTCCAGCATCTGTTCTGGTATTTCGGGCATCCCGAGGTGTATGTGATCGCGCTGCCGTTCTTCGGCATCGTGTCGGAGATCTTCCCGGTCTTCAGCCGTAAGCCGATCTTCGGTTACACCACCCTGGTCTACGCGACGCTGGGCATCGGCGGACTCTCCATCGCGGTGTGGGCGCACCACATGTACGCCACCGGTTCGGTACTGCTGCCGTACTTCTCGTTCATGACCTTCCTGATCGCGGTCCCGACCGGGGTGAAGTTCTTCAACTGGATCGGCACCATGTGGCGTGGTCAGCTCACCTTCGAAACCCCGATGCTCTGGTCGGTCGGTTTCCTGGTGACGTTCCTCTTCGGCGGCTTGTCCGGCGTGGTGCTGGCCAGCCCGCCGCTGGATTTCCACATCTCCGACTCGTATTTCGTTGTCGCGCACTTCCATTACGTACTGTTCGGCACCATCGTGTTCGCCACCTTCGCCGGCATCTACTTCTGGTTCCCCAAGATGACCGGGCGGCTGCTCGACGAACGACTGGGCAAAATCCACTTCTGGACCACGTTCATCGGCTTCCACACCACGTTCCTGGTCCAGCACTGGCTGGGCACCCAGGGCATGCCGCGCCGCTACGCGGACTATCTGTCCAGTGACGGATTCACCACCCTGAACACGATTTCCACCGTCGGCTCGTTCGTACTCGGGTTCTCGATGATCACGTTCGTATGGAACATCTTCAAGAGTTACCGGTACGGCGAGGTCGTGACCGTGGATGATCCCTGGGGCTATGGCAATTCGCTCGAGTGGGCGACCTCTTGCCCACCGCCCCGGCACAATTTCTACGAAATGCCGCGAATCCGATCGGAGCGGCCGGCGTTCGAGCTGCATTACCCGCACATGATCCCGCGCATGCGCGCCGAAGCGCACATCACCCTTTTCGGTCCACGCCGGACCGGACAGGTCACCGAGGCCGGGCCAGTAGATACGCCCACCGAACATTGACATAGTCTCTTGCCCGTGCTGCTTTCAGATCGCGACATCCGCAAGGAAATCGCCAATGGGCGTCTCGGGCTCGAGCCGTTCGACGAGACGCTGGTGCAGCCGTCGAGTATCGATGTGCGGCTGGACAGCCTGTTCCGGGTGTTCAACAACACCCGCTATACCCATATCGATCCGGCGCAGCGGCAGGACGAGCTGACCACCCTGGTGGAACCGGGCGCGGGCGAGCCGTTCGTGCTGCACCCGGGTGAATTCGTGCTCGGGTCGACGCTTGAGGTGTGCACGCTGCCCGATGATCTGGCCGGGCGCCTGGAGGGCAAATCCAGTCTGGGCCGGCTCGGGCTGCTGACCCATTCCACCGCGGGCTTCATCGATCCCGGATTCAGCGGGCACATCACCCTCGAACTGTCGAATGTGGCGAATCTGCCGATCACCCTGTGGCCGGGCATGAAGATCGGCCAGCTGTGCCTGATCCGGCTCAGCAGCCCGGCCGAGCATCCCTACGGCAGCGCCGCGGTCGGCTCGAAATATCAGGGCCAGCGCGGGCCGACGCCGTCGCGCGCCTATCTGAATTTTCCCGTCGCCAAGTGAGATCCGTTACCGGCTAGCGGTTTCTGCCGGGGTCGCGGCGTAATCCGGCCGCTGCCTGGACAGTTGACCGTAAGTGTCGGCGGCAGTTGACCTTCGGAGTCGGCGCGAATACGCCGTCCGCCGGGCGGGGTTACCGGGTGTACGGATGGCGCGGTACGTCGTAAGGTGACGGCGTCAGGTGTGTGGAAACGAGATGGGCAGCGGATGAGTTCGGTTCTGGGAGTTTCGGTGGGGGCGGGCGCGGTTCGCGTCGCACGCCCGATCGCCGGTGATTCCGCGGAAACCGCCGCCTTCGACGTGCAGGCCGTACCGGTCGGGGAACGCCGGGTCGACGAACTGGCCGCCGATGTGATCGGCGCGGTGCTGGCCGCGGACTCCCGGATCACCGCCACCGCCATCGCCTACCGCGACGAGAACCACGCGCGGGCCATCCGGGCCGAGCTGGCGCGACGGCAGTTCACCAACTACGAGCTGGTGCCGGACGTGGTGGCGGCGCTGGAATTCCTCGAATACTCCGGCGAGCTGCGCGGTTTCGGCACGGTCGCGCTCTACGACCTCGGTGCGTCCGGTTTGTCGGTGACGGTGGTCGACACCGCCACCCGGCAGGTCTGCTTCAGCGAGCGCACCAGCGATATCAGTGGCGACTACCTGGATTCGCTGATCCGCGAACAGCAGATCGCCTCCGGGCGCATCGCCCATCCGCCGGACCACACCGGGCTGGCCGCGCTGGACGCGCTCTGCCGCGAGGCCAAGGAGCAGCTGTCGAGCAGCAATGCGGTGGCCCTGCCCTCGACCGAGGGGCTGGTGCTGCTGTCGCAGGAGAACTTCGAGGCCCTCATCATGCTGGCCGTCGAATCCTCCGCCCGGATGACCCGCGATGTCATCCTGCGCTCCGAGCAGCCGGTGCAGGCGGTCGCCCTGCTCGGCGGTTGCGCCCAGATCCCGCTGGTGGCAAGGGTGTTGCGGCGCTGGCTGGGCGTCCCGGTCATCGTGCCCGCCGCCCCCGACACCGTGGCGGCCCGCGGCGCGGCCATGCTGGCCCGCCCGGTCATGCAGCGCCCGGCGCCCGCGCCCTTCCCGGCGGCGGTCCGTGAGCACACCCCGGCCCCGGCGGCGGAGCCGTCGCAATCCTGGCTGGACGGTCGTGGCGCGGTCGAGAAGTCCGGCCGCCGCCGCGAGATCAGCCTGGCCGGGGTCGCGGTGGGCGCGCTGGTCGTGGTGGCCGCCATCGGCGTCACCCTGGGCTGGGGACCCCAAGTGCTGAGCCATGATTCGCAGCGGCAGGACGCCGTCACCAGTTCGGTGCCCAGCACCACCACCGCCGCCCCCGTCACCACGGCCGTCCCCACCACCAGCGACGCCACCAATGAATCCCTGGCCGCGCCCGCACCCCGCGTCGCGCCCACCACCAGCGAGGCCCCGCCGACCACCGCCGGGCCCAACACCATCACGCTCATCCCCGGCCTGCCGCCGGTCATCGTGCCCACCCTGCCCCCGCTCTTCCCCCCGGCCCCGCCCGCGCAGGAGCACTGACCGCGAGCACAGGAGCGGTACCGGCACAGGGCTTTTGCGATTCGCGAGCCGTACGCGCCGAGTCCGCCCCGTCGACTGCCAGAAGGGGGCGGACTCGGTGGGGCCGGCGCTCGAGGCGCCGGTGCGAGGGCCGGCTGCGTTCAGTCCTCGCTTCCTGATCCCACCGCCAGAGCTGTCGTGACGATTGCCGACAGGGGTGGGAGTTTGGAGTCGCGGGCGGGCGGCGTCACCCAGTGACACCCTTCGCGGGTCCAGCGGCCGAGTCCGGTCGGGAGCAGGACCGCGCTGCCGACCGCCGGAATGCCGATGTCCAGTCTGTTCAATACCTCCATCACCTGATCGCCGGGCCGCGAATCCGGTTCGGCGAGAAAGCTCCAGCGAATCTGGCGCGCCAGCATGGGGCCGTCGCGGTGCTGTTGGTGCAGCGCCCTGCGCACCTTCTCGGCGCACGCGACCGGCAGGTGCACCACCGCGACCTGCGCGGTGACGGGAAGCATGACGAATCCACCGCGTTCGGTCACCGGCAGCCCGAACTCGTGCCGGTAGTACGAAACCCAGTCTTCGACCGTTCTGAGCTTGTCCGCGTTCACATCCCCGCCTCCTTCCCCAGTCACCAGGGTCGCGTGCGGACGGTCCTGTGAAAACGCCCGCACACCCGCATTCCACTGCCTTTCCGCCGCCACTATTACCGGTGCGCATAACGCCTGGTACCGAGACGGTTTCGGATGTGGTCGCGGCCACTTTCCGCTCGTACCCTGGACATCGGAGTTCGTTCGGAAGGGATGGCACCGTGGTCCGGCACTGGTCAGGCAAAGAGGCCCGGGCCCTCCGCGATGCCAAGCGCATGAGTATCCGGGAGTTCGCCGCGCACCTGGGTGTGCACGAACGACTGGTCTCGAAATGGGAGGCCGGGGGCGATCGGGTGCATCCCCGCCCCATCAATCAGGCCGCCCTCGATACTTCCCTGGCCAGGTCCGACGATGTTGTGCGGGCACGGTTCGCGGCCTTGATCGACCAGCCCTTGATCGACCGCCCCGCCGTTCCCGGTTTCGATGTGCGCCAAGGTGGTTCCGAGTTATGGAACGCGGTGTCGGCGCAGGCCAGTTATTCCAGCGACGCGGAACTGCTGGCACTCGTCGATACGGGTGCGATGAGGGGCGATGCGTTAGCAGCGATTTCGGAGAGGGATCTGATCATGGCGGCTGCCCATGAAGCCAGCGAGCACGCCGGCCGGGCCGAGGGCACCAATGTGGGTGCCACCCTGCTGGAGCAACTCGATGCCGATGTCACGCGCATAGCCAACGATTACGTGCACATGGCGCCGGTGCCGATGATGGTGGAGATGCTGCGGGTGCGGCGCCGGGTGTACCGGTTGCTGGAGGGTCATCAGCGTCCGTCCGATACGGCGCATCTGTACTTATTGGCGGGTACTTTGTCCGGTCTGCTGGCGAATGTCAGTACGGATCTGGGCTATTTCGACGCGGCCGGTGAACAGGCAAGGGCCGCATGGGCTTACGCCGAACTGTGCGAGCACAATCCGCTGCGCGCCTGGACCCGCGGCATGCAGGCGCTCATCGAATACCGCGCCGAGCGGCCGCGCCGGGCGGTGCTGCTGGCCCAGAGCGGGCAGCGCTTCGCCGAATCGGCGACCTCGCGGGTGCGGCTGCTGAATATCGAGGCCCGCATCTGGTCGCGGCTGGGCAGCACCGCCGACACCGAGCGCTGCATTCGCTCGGCCGACGACGCCCGCGACAGCGAATCCAGCGACACCCTGCACGACGAGGTCGGCGGCGTGTTCGGATTCACCCAGCCCAAGAGTCACTACTACGCGGGCGCCACCTACATCCACCTCGGCCAGGCCGAACCCGCGCTGGACGCGACCAGCCGCGCCATCGATCTGTATGTGAACGGGCCCACCGACAAGCGCTCCTACGGCGCGGAATCGCTGGCCCGCGTGGACAATGCGGCCGCGCACCTGATCAACGGCAGCCTCGACGGGGCCAGCGCGGCGCTGGAACCGGTGCTCGAACTCGACGAGGACAAGCGCATCGCGCAACTCGAGGAGCGACTATCCGCGGTCCGCCAGCGGCTCGCGAGCCCGGAGTTCCGCGCCGCCGGGGAGGCCCAGGACCTGGACGAGAGGATCGAGGAGTTCTGCGGGTCGACCGCGGCGCGCAGCGTGCTACCTCCGGATACCGCACATTGAGGTTCGCGGCCGTCTCGATTCTGGACTGAGTGGAGCCGGAGGAGCGAAGCGGAGGAGGCGGAGGGAGGGAAGAATCGAGACTTCGGGGCCGCGAACCCGCCCGGAGCGAAGCGGAGGGCAGAGGGTGCGGCACCATTGATCGGGTGAGCCCTCAGAGTCACCTACCGCACAGGTCCCCGCGCGTGCTGGAGCAGTCCACCAAGCTTCAGAACGTTCTCTATGAGATCCGGGGGCCGGTGCACGCACATGCGGCACGGTTGGAGTCCGAGGGCCATCGGATTCTGAAGCTCAATATCGGCAATCCCGCGCCGTTCGGCTTCGAGGCGCCCGATGTGATCATGCGCGACATCATCGCGGCGCTGCCGTACGCGCAGGGGTACAGCGAATCGAAGGGCATCCTGTCGGCGCGCCGGGCCATCTTCACCCGCTACGAATGGGTGCCGGGCTTCCCGGAATTCGATGTGGATGACGTGTACCTGGGCAACGGCGTCTCCGAGCTGATCACCATCGTCATGCAGGCGCTGCTCGACAATGGCGACGAGGTGCTCATCCCCGCGCCGGACTATCCGCTGTGGACGGCCATGACCTCGCTCGCGGGCGGCACCCCGGTGCACTACCTGTGCGACGAGTCCAATGACTGGCAGCCGGACATCGCCGACATGGAATCCAAGATCACCGACAAGACCAAGGCGATTGTCGTGATCAACCCCAACAACCCCACCGGCGCGGTGTACTCCGCCGAGGTGCTGCAGCAGGTGGTGGACCTGGCCCGCAAGCATCAACTGCTGCTGCTGGCCGACGAGATCTACGACAAGATCCTCTACGACGACGCCAAGCACGTCTCGCTGGCCACGCTCGCGCCGGACCTGCTGTGCCTCACCTTCAACGGGCTGTCCAAGGCATATCGGGTGGCGGGCTACCGCTCGGGCTGGCTGGTCATCACCGGGCCCAAGGAGCACGCGGGCGGCTTCCTGGAGGGCATCGATCTGCTGGCCTCCACCCGGCTGTGCCCGAATGTGCCCGCGCAGCATGCCATTCAGGTGGCGCTGGGCGGGCATCAGAGCATCGACGACCTGGTGCTGCCGGGCGGGCGGCTGCTGGAACAGCGGGATGTGGCCTGGGAGAAGCTGAATACGATTCCGGGCGTCTCGTGCGTCAAGCCCAAGGGCGCGCTGTACGCGTTCCCGCGGCTGGATCCGGAAGTCCATGAGATCCACGATGATTCGAAGCTGGTGCTGGATCTGCTGCTGCAGGAGAAGATCCTGATGGTGCAGGGGACCGGGTTCAACTGGCCGCATCACGACCACTTGCGCATCGTCACCCTGCCTTGGGCGCGGGATCTCTCAGTCGCCGTGGAGCGATTCGGCAACTTTTTGGCCGGCTATCGCCAATAATTCCGGACGGAAGTTCTGGTACGCGGGGTGTGCACGCGGTACGCTACAGTACAGAGCGCACCCCCGCTGAACTGCGGTTTCGCGATTTGTCCGCCTCTGGACACCCCTAATCGACCCGGCTGGCACAGGTGGGACCCTGGCTAAAACAGACCGCAGGTACGAAAAAGTTGGGTTTTTAGAGACTTAGCTAGCGCAAAGAACCGTCTTTTGTGTACAGTGGTCCTCGGCACTTCGAGTGCCCCGGCCGGACCGCCTACCCCCCTGGGCCGTCCGGCCCTGCGTTGGCTGGCCTAACCCCCTCTGGGCCACCGATGCCGGGCGGCGGAGACATCCCCCTGCTCTCCGCCGCCCCTCCCGCAATCCCCGCAACTCCCCCGCCTCCCCGAATATTCGGCGGACGGCTAAGAGTCGAAACCTGATTCGCACCCGTGCCTGCGTTGGGTGTCGAAACAATTCTGGACGTACCCGGTGAGTTACCCC
>NZ_BJWY01000123.1 GCF_007990715.1 Nocardia seriolae NBRC 15557
GGACACTAGACGGGGGCGGCCAGGTCGATCCGGAATTGGGTCGGGGTGGTGGCGGTGTGGGTGCGGAAGAACTTGGTGAAGATGGGATCCTCGAAGCCCAGGCGGCGGGCGCATTCGGCGGTGGTGAGGGGCTCGTGGGCCAGCAGGCGTTTGGCCTCCAGGGTGACCCGGGCATTGAGGAACTGCTTGGCGGTGACGCCCGCGGCGGATTGGACCGCGCGGGAGAGCGTGCGCGGGGAATAGCCGAGTTGGGCCGCATACCAGGAGACTTCGCGGGAGTCGGCGTGATAGCGGTCGGCCAGGTGGGCGAAGCGGGTGAAGAGGTCGGTGGGGTCGGGCAGGCTCGGTAGCGCGGCGGTGAGCCGCAGGGTGAGGGCGCTCAGCAGGTGGCGCAGGATGGCGGGATCGGTTGGGACGGTGGCGTATTCGGTGGTGAGGTGCTCGAAGGCGGCATCCGACAAGGGGGTGGCGGGGAGAATGGGCGGGGTGGCGGGGGAAGGCAGGTGACCCAGCGCCGCGGTGGGGGCCAGCTCGGCACGGCAGAGCAGGATGCGGCCGCGCAGGGTGGCGACATCGTCCCAGCGGTGGGTCCAGCCGGGGCGAATCCAGGCGACCGTGCCCGCGGTGAGCGCATGGGTGACGAAATCGACCGTGATGCGGCCGGATCCGGCGGTGCAGTGGGCCAGCACGTGGAAGTCACCGCGGATCACCTCGCGACCCGCGACCGGCATCGGGCGCAGCTGGTCGAAGGTGAGCAGTTCGAGGCCGGTGCGGGAACCGACCTTCGGGGCGTAGTGCAGGGTTCGAATCGATTGTCCATTTTTGACCATGAGCGGTTCGAATCTACCTGGTCGGGGCGGGGCCGGGGATCATACCGTCAGGGCATCCAGACCATGCCCCTACCCCTGCGGGGCCTGGTCCAGCTCGCCTTCATCGCCGCCTGCGCGGTGGCCGCGTTCTGACCTCGAACCTGTCGGGGGTCTGTTCCGGTCGGTCTGGTTGGATGGGCGCGGTGACCAGCGTTCCCTTCCGATTGATCGGCGACCAGCGGCTGGACCGGGTGATGCCGGCCGGGGCCGAGCACTATCCGCGGTATGACATGGTCGTGGGGTATTCGGATCTCGGGCACGCGTTTGTGATGAGCAGCAGGACCGGGGAGTACGGGATTCTCGATCCGTACAGTCCGGGGGTGAAGGACTACGGGGTCTTCGGCGAGATCACCGACTTTGTGAGCCGGGTGCTGTTCGATCCGAGCGTTGTCACCTATGTGCTGCAACCGGGGCATGTGGCCGAGATCCGGAAGCGGCTGGGGACTCTGGACGAGGGCGAGGTGTACATCGCGACGCCGTATCCGTTCCTCGGCGGGTCCGAGACGCCGGACGCCTATCAGAAGGGTGGGGTCTGGGTGTTCTTCGATCTGGTCGCGCAGGCGCACGGGCTCGAATGACGCCGGAGGATTTCGACGAGCTGGCGCGGGCGGAGGACTACCGGTCCATTCCGCGGCTGCGGGCCATGGTGTTCGACACCACGCTGCCCGAGTCGGTGCGCGACCGGGCCTCGCGGGTGCTGGACGGATTCGACGACACCACCACCGGTGAGCAGCGCCGAACCTGGTGGGCCAGCGACGATCCCGTGGTCAGGAAGCACGCCGTGCGCTTCATGACCCGCGCCGAGGCCGACATTCTGCTCCCGGTGGCGTGCGACGATACGCATCCGATGCAGGCAAGGGCCCTGGCATCCATGGGTTTCGGGTTCAGGGAAGCCGAGTTCATGCCGGTGCTGATCCGCGCCCTGACCCACTACGACCCCGTGGTGCGGGCGGCGACGGCGGCCGCGCTGTACTGGTACGAGCCCGTGGCCGCGGAGACGGGTCTGCTGGCGGCCGCGCACGACGAGACCTTCGAGGTGGCCGCGGAGGCCATCGATACGCTGCGCTACTACCCGACGCAGCGGGTCCTGCGCAGTGTCGCGGTGCTGCGCGCCCATGCGGACCGGCGGATCGCCGAAGCCGCCACGAACACCTTCGACGATCTGCGCGATTCCTTCGAATCTCTTGTGACCGAAGGTGATCCGAAGGCCATCGCCCGGCTGCGCGACTGGATGCGACCGGTGCGCGACCTGGTGGCCTGGCCGGAGGAGATCACCGTCCGCGCACCCCATCGGTTCGGTCCCCGCCGCATTCTCCGCGGGCCCGGCGCGGTCACCGAATCCGTCCTGCTCGCCCTGCTCGACGATCCGGATGTCGACCGGGAGGCGCTCGATCAGGCCCTGCGGGGCCGCGACTGGACGGGCTACGAACCCGCCGCCCGGACCCGATCGGCCGCTCGCCTGGTGGCCCACCCGAATCCGGTCGTCCGCGACTTCGGTTGTGCCGCACTGGCCGATTGGGGCCGGTCGGACGATCTCATGCGCCTGGTCGGCGATGTCAGCTCCACGGTGCGCAAGTCGGCGATGTACCACCTGGCCGCCCTGCCCGCCGAACCCGCCGTCGCCGAACTGGCGTGGCGGTATCTGCCCGATGCGACCGGCACCGCGGCCCAGGAGACGCTGCGGACGTACTGCGCCCACCTGGGCCCCGCCGCCGTACCCCGGCTCGCCGACCTGGTCCGATCCGATCCCCGCGAGGACGTTCGCTACGAGGGGGTTCATCTCCTGGTGAAGCTGCATGCGGCCGATGAGATTCGGGGGCTCGCGGACATTCTCGCCGAGCCGCCCGGGGTGACGTGGGCCGTCCACAACACCCTGCTCGACGGGCTGGGAGAACTCGGCATCACCGTGGCGCTGCCGCCGCACCTGGCCGCCGCCGACGACCGCCATCTCCAGCATTCGCTCGCGGAATACCTGGCCCGCCAATCGTGATCAACCTCCGCTCGACCGGACCGGACGGACGGTAAGGTCGGGAGGTTGCGAGAGGGAGTGGTGGCCATGGCTGTTCGCCGCAGGTTCGTTTCCGCCGTCCGACAGGCCGCGCTGGCCGCGGGCGCTGTCGGCGCGTGTGCCGCGCTGACCGCGACGGCCGCACCCGCCGTCGCCGACGGCAATGACCTCGGTCGGCTCAGCGGCATCGAATTGCTCAATGGCGCATGGTCATTCGACAAGGCCGCGGTATCGGTCGGCCTCACGTACGCCACCGTCGACCAGCGCGGCAACCCGGCCCGCGCCGGTGCCGGGCTGTATCTGCCGCCGGGACTGCCGCCCGCCGGTGGCTGGCCGCTGGTGGTCTGGGCGCACGGCACCATCGGCATCGGCAATGACTGCGCCCCGTCGCACCGGCCCCAGTCGGATCGAAATCGCAACTACTTCAACGAGATTCTCGACAATGGCTACGCGGTCCTGGCCCCCGACTACCAGGGGCTGGGCACCGGCGGCAACTTCAGCTACTACAACACCGCCGTCGAGGCCCGCTCCCTGCTCGACGCCGTCACCGCCGTTCGTCAGCTCCCCATTCCGCTGACCGGCCACTGGGCGCTGATCGGCCAGTCCGAGGGCGCGCACGCGGTCATGAGCGCCGCCGCCCTCTACGCCCGGAACCCCGGCTACGCACCGGGACTCAACGGCGTCATCGCCACCGGCCTGCGCACCAATCCGGCCAAGAGCCTGCGGGAGATGTTCCGCCGCGGCTCCACCGGCTCGGCCAACCAGATCGGCTATGCCGGTTATTATCTCGCGGCCATGGAGGAGCTGAACCCGGGCAGCGTCACGCCCTATCTTTCGGATTTCGGCCGGGACTACGTGGAAAAGGCTGTCACCGAATGCCTTTCGGACCTGGTCGCTGCCGCCGACGGTCGCCGCCCGGCCGCCCTGGTGGCCGACCCGGACAACCCCACGCCGACCTTCGAGGCCGATATCCGGGCCCTGGTCGGCTATCAGGAGAGCGTCGTCCCCGCCGACCTGATGATCGGCTACGGCACCGCCGATATCGATGTGCCCCCGGCGGATACCCCGGCGTACGGGCCCGCGTTGCAGTCGCACAACCCGTGGGTGCGCATCACCACGACCGCCTACCCGGGCAAGGATCACAGCGGCGCGTTTCTGGCGTCCCTCCCCGACGCCCTCGGCTTCCTCCGCGCCCACCTGCCCTGACACCTCGTCAGAACCGATTCAGCGGCCGAATCTGCGGTGACACAGCGGAATTCACCTGTAGTGCGATGATCAGGCCGATGCTCAGGTAGGTGCTGATCGGGCACAGCGCCACGCTTGCCGCGTACAACCCCTGCACGACCGCGATCCGATTGCGGATCGCGCGAATATCCTCCGGCGCAGTGCTTTCCGCCAGCAGCCCGGCCCGGCTCGCGTAGCGCAGGCTCGCGAGCTGCACCAGTCCCAGGTAAAGCAGATCGACCCAGTAGACAAGCAAAGCCGACCGGGACTGCGGGAACGCCGCCAGCAGCGCCGTCGCGAACGGCACCATGGCGACGCCGAACAGGAACATCAGGTGGATCCACGCCAGCGAGCGATCGGCGCGGGCCATCAGATTCAGCTGCGTCTGCTGCCCGATCCAGAACATGCCCAGGGTCAGGAAACCCAGGAAGCAGATGAGGAATTGCGGCCCGACATGCGTGAGCGCATGCCAGACCGGCTCCTCCGCCGACACCGCGCCGTCCGACCACAGCGGTCGCTCGTGCCATGCCTGCGCGGCGGGCACATGCAGTTCCAGGACGAGCAGTGTCATGGCGACGGCGAAGATGCCGTCGCTCAAGGCTCCCAGTCGCCCGAGGTCCTGTGCGGCTATGCGGTGGTGACGCGTCATGCGCCGAAACCTGACGGAGAGGCGAGCCGGTGTGCCATCGGGCAGTGAAAGGTGATGGCGCACAAGGCTCGCCGTCCGTCACGAGCGGCAGCGGCGCGCGGTCCGGACCGTCAGGCCGGTGGCGGAGGATTCCAGCAGGCCAGCGGCGGTCCGGGCGGTGTGAGCTGGGACCAGCCGACGAGCGCGCCGATGCCCGCGCCGATCGCGGCGCCGGGCAGCGCACTCAAGGTGCCGCCGATGAGGCCACCGACCAGCGCGCCGATGATGGCATTGCACTGGTGCATGACCACATCCGGATCGTCGACGGGTGCCGTTGCCGCGGGCGCGGGCTCGAGATCGAGCGGATCCGCATACGCCAGACCGGCCGTGCCCACCGTCGCGGCGACCGCGAGAACAGTGGCTGCTACCAATCGTTTGGCTATCATCGCTCCTTCTTCCGTGCTGGTGGAAGTGCTGTAGCGAGAGAACAGGCAACCAAGTAGCAACCTCATGCGTACCACTCACGCCCGGCCTTCACGGCATTTCGGAAATTTTGTGACCACCGGGCTATTCGGCCGTGACAGCCGAGTCGCGGTGTTCCCGCAAGCGGGACGGATTTCCGGGAACGACCAACGGGAATCGACATGCTGGTATTGCACGGGGCCACATGGCGAAGAGCCGCCGGCGAAATCGCCTGCGGCTCTGATTTTCTCGATGCGGGAGGGTTCTCGGCTGTCATGGTCAGTTGACGGTGTTGACCGGCAGGGACAGGACCACCTCCTGTTCGTTCTCGGGCAGGTAGTGCACGCCCACCACGCGGCCGACCTGGACCAGGGAGACCGCGGCCGGGGGCAGGAACTTCTCGGTGCGGGTCTCGAAGGTGGAGCCGTCGGGGCGGGTGACGACCAGGATCAGGTCGAGGCGGGAGTGGCCGTCGCGGATCTCGCCGGGCACGCTCAGGGAGCGCACCACCGCCTGGGCGGCGACGCCGCGCCGGGCGATATCGAGCTTGGCGGGGGTGGTGAAGCCCTTGCGAATCATGGCCGCGTTCATGGCATCCTGCGCCGCGCCGGTGTCGCCGGACAGGTCCACCTCGACCTTGTCCAGCCGGTCGGGCAGGTAGCGGACCGGCAGCACCACGCCGGGGCGCAGCAGCGCCAGCTGGGTGAGCGGCACGATCATCTTGGCGTGTGAGCCGAAGACCTTGCCGTCGGAGCACTCGACCCGGAAGTCGATGCGCACCTGCGGCTGTTCGTTGAGGTAGACGCCGGTCTGCCGGACACCCTCGACGGTGCCCAGGCCCACCAGGCCATTGCGGAACTCGCCGCTGTTGTGCCCGGTGAAGGCCGACATGATGCCGTCGCCGGTGAAGGCGAACGCGATGGGGACGATGGTCAGGGCGATGATCGGCAGCGCCATCTGCGGGCCGACCCAGCCGAAGACATCGTCGGAGGTGAGGCCGTGCCACAGGTAGTAGCCGACGGCCAGCACGCCGAAAGCGAGTGCGGCGATACGGATTTGGTTCTTCATGTGCTTTCCGGTTCGAAGACGTGATTGATGGGCCCGCGCATGCCCGGTGGCACGAGCGGGGTGAACAGGTGGCCCCGGCGGCTACCGGAGCATCCGGGTACTGCCGGGTCAGCCGCCGACGACGGTGCTGCAGGCGAAGACGATCTCGAACTTCTCGGTCTTCGGGCCGGCCATCGGGTTGGACATGTCCATGCCGCCGACGCCCTCGCCGGTGACGGTGTAGGTGTTGCCGCTCTTGGTCATCTTGGCCGAGCCGCCCGGCATTCCATTGCCGAAGCCCAGCGCGTACGGCTGGCCGTTGGTGCCGCCCTTGGTGCCGGCGATGCCGACCGCCTGCACGGTGTCGGTGCCGGTGATGGTGGCGCTCGCGGTCAGGGTGCCGTAGGTCGAATTGTTCTGGTCGGTGAGCGCCAGCGCCAGGTTGCCGCCCTGCTGGGCGCAGGTGGTCTCGAACTTGGCGGAGAGCGCCTTGCCGTCCACCGAGGCCGACGAGCTGCCGCCGGCGGGGGCGGCGCCGCCCGAGGTGGTCGCCGCGGAGCTGCCCGCGGCGGCGGAGGTGGCGGCGCGGGAGGTGCTGGACTTGTCGCTGCTGGAGTTGCTGCTGCACCCGGTGACCAGCAGCGCGGCCGCGGCGGTGGCGGCGAGGACGGCGGTGGTCAGGCGGATCGGCTTGCTGTTCATGGTCTTTCCTCGTTCTCGTGAAGCTGGCTCCGTGGTGGAACCGATGGGAGAACCGTAGGAATCGATACCCCGCCTACCGATCCCAACTTCCGGCGCGCGCGGGGCTCCGGAACTGGGATAACCTGGGCGAATGCGACGACCGCGGGCCATGGTGCTGGATGAGGTGTGGCGCCGCCTCGACGGTGTCGAACCCTTGAGCGGCCCACACGGCGGACCCCTGCGGCGCACCGTCAAGCTCATCCTCGACCCGCTGGTCATCCGCCCGGTCCAGCACCCGCAGTGCGCGGGCTCGATGCTCTCCGCCGACGGCGCGGTGCTGCTGGCCACCCGCATTCACGCCGCCGCCGACGTGCTGCGGGCCACCGCCGCCTGGTTCACCCTGCTCAAGCAGACCCGGCGCGGGCTGCGCATCACCGAGGGCAATGCCCAGGACCTGTATTTCCAGCGCTGCTTCGAGCTGGCCACGGTCAACGGCCTGCCCGATCCCGTGCGCGACCGCGCCGCCGCCGAATCCGCCCTGCGCGAGATCCACGGTTTGAGCGCGGGCCGCACCACCCAGGCCCTCAAGGAATACCTCGCCGATCCGGCCCGCGTCGGCGAGCTGACCGACCTGATCCACACCGCCTGGCGCCGCCGCCCCCGCACCGACGTCCCCGACCACTCCGCAGCCCTCGCCGACCTCGTGGACGCCTGCGCCGCAACCAGATTCGACGACGCTGCGAACCTCGCCGATCTGGATGCGGCGATCGCCGCCTCGGTAGGCACTCACACGGGAATCCGCCTATGGCGCAACACCATCGGTGGCATTCCCCAAGAATTCGGCGGCGCGGCTCACGGCATCGGTTCGACCGCCCAGGAGCTGGGCCTCACCCTCCATCCGCTCCCGCAACCACCTCGGGTGGGCGAATCGGCCTCCACCGCCACCCTCGGTCTACCCTTCGACCGCACTATCCACGAGCGCATTTTCACCGTCCTGCAAGCCTCCAGCGAACGCGCGGACCTCCCCCCGATACCCGAACTGGTCGACGCCGAAATAGCCCGTGCCTGCGCGCCCTGGGCCCTGCTGGACGAGTCCCTGCGGGTGGCGGCCGCCGCCGGAGCCGCACTCGCCGTCACACTGTGCCCTCTCGGTCGCACGCCCGGGAACGGTTATGTGCCGGGACGCAACGCCACACCTGAACGCAAGGCCACATCCGAACGCAATGGCGTGCCCGAACACGATGGCGGGCCCGTGGCGGTCGTCCGCGACCCGTCCGAAACCGCCGCCCAGTCGCTCGCTCTCGCGGGCACGGCCACCGGCCTGCTGGGAGCCGCGGTCGGGCTCACCGGCACCGCGGCCGGGCTGCTCGGCACCGCCGCCGGTTTGCTGGGCGCCACCGTCTGGCCCGGCACCGCCGTCAGAGTGTCGCCCGCGGTGGCCGGATTGACCGGAGCGGCAATCGAATCGGCCGCGGCGGCGCTGGGACAGGAAGGCGTTCCCGACGCGCCCACCCGATCTCCCGACCCGGTGGCAGGCGGATCGGCGGTTTCGGTGGTGCGGCCGGGCGCGGCCGGGGATCGGCCGACGGGTACGGCGGGGGCGGAGCCGGACGGGGTGGCGGCGCGGTTGGTGAATTCGCGGTGGCAGCGGGAGGCTTACGTGCTGCAGGCACGGCGGATGGCCGTGCGGGTGGATGCGGTGGAGGGGCCGTTGGGGGCCATTGCGGCGGAGTTGCGGGTGCCGTGGCGGCCGTATCTGCGCAGGTTGTGGGCGCGGTTGCATGGGCGCGATGTGCGTGAGTTCCCCGTGTACGCGGCCGATGAGCTCTGGGATCTGCTCGACGGTGTGGCTCGGTCGGTGATTCTGGACCATCGGATGCGGGTGAAGCGGGCGCTGGCCGTCAGTGCCGTGGCCGAACCCGGCGATCGGGAATCGAGGGTGGGATGACGAACTCGACGGTCATGATCCACCGCTATTCCGGCGGGATGTACGGGATCATTCCCGCGGCCGATGTCGGTGCGCTGTCGGCCGCGCCCGGGCCGGGCACCATGGTGCTCGAGGTGCTCGGAGGCCATCTCGTTTGGAATGTGCTTGCTGCGCAGGAAGTTCCGGCGGCGCTGATCGCCGAGGCCGACCTTGCCCAGGAGTGGGTGTGGGCCGTCTACGGGGAAGCCGTCGCACTCGCCGTGGACGACCTCGGTTCGGACGCGGCGGGATCGGCCGAGGTACCGGCCCTGCCCGGATCACCCGCTCCGGCAGTGAGCGTACGGCGACTCGCGTACGCGCACTGGGCATCACGCTGGTGGCCCGCGTCGACGCTGGACGGTATCGCCGCTCTCGACCCGGTGCTGTTGGACCGCGATATAGCCGTGCTGACCGAGGAATGCGAATCCCTCCTGGACGGCTCGGATTTCCTCGCCCCCTTGGTGCCGACCTATATCGAAAGCCTGCCGCGCGCTTCGGATTACGCCCTGGCCGCGGGTGACGAGTCCGGGACCGCGGGCACCCTGGTCTTGGCTCGCGGCACCGGCGGCTGGGACTGGCGGCGCTGCCCGCCGGGGCTCGTGGACGCCTCCGAATCGGCCGTGTCCTGGCAGCTCATCCGCCACGCGGGCGCGACCACGGTGGCCGTCAATGTGGCGGCTCATCCGGAGCTGCCCGCCGACATCCCGGCCCACCTCCGCCCCTGGGCGCACATCGACACCGGCCGCGGCGAATTCGACACCGAACTCCGCGCGGCCGACGACACCTGGATCGGTGAATCAGACCTGGCCACAACGACTTCGGCGGTTCGAATCACCATCCACGTGCCGGGATTCGGCCCGATTCCCGACACCGCCGACGCGCTGTCGGACACCGAGCCGACCATCGAATCCGCGGCAACCCTGCGCCGCCGCATCCGCGAATTCGCGACCTCCCGGCTGCGCCGCGCGGCGTCCCCGGCCGCCGAGGATGACGCCTTCCCGCCCTTACTCGCCGAAATCGCCGCCGCCAACGGAGATTCGGATTTCTGACATGTCGGAGCCGACCACCGACGACAGCCGGCCGGAAAGTCCCCTGCTGCGGGCCGGGGCGGAGGCCGTGGGGCGGGGGGAGCTGTGGGAGGCGTTGCGGATCTTCGAGCGGGCCGTGGAGGTGGAGGAGGGGGACCTGCGGTTGTGCGCGCTGGTGGATGTGGCGGTGGTCAACGATCGGCTCGGGGATCACGTGGGGGCGGTGGAGCGGTTCCGGGAAGCGTTGGGGGAGATGCGGACCGATGCGCCGCGGATGTATCCGGGCGCGTTGATCGGGTTGTCGCAGGCGTTGCAGAATCTGGGGGATCTGGAGGGCGCGCAGAAGGCATTGGAGCGGGCGCGGACGGCGCTGGGCGGGGCGGATGCGCCGGGGGATTTGCGGCTGGCGTGTCTGGTGTCGTCGACGGAGGTGGCGCTGCATCGGCAGCAGTGGTGGCGGGCGCTGGATCTGGCCGGTGAATCCTTGGACGCCGCACGGCGATTCGGTCCGGAGCAGGCCGGGCATCCGCTGATGAACCTGGCGGCGGCGCATTTCGAGACCGGGCGGTGGGAGCTGGCCCAGGACTTCGCCGGGCAGGCGCTGGCGGCGTTCGAGGCCGTCGCGGACCGGGGCGGTGCCGCCGAGACGCGGCAGAATCTGGCGCTGATGTACACGCGCTCAGGGTGTTTCGAGGATGAGGAACCGCTGCTGGCCGCGGCACAGGAGCACTTCGACGCGGCCGGGGCCGCCCATCGGGCCGGAATCGGATTCAAGGTCATGGGGTTCATCGCCGAACAGCGTGGGGAGCTCGACACCGCGCAGGCCCGCTACCGGCAGGCCCTGCACCGCTTCGAGGAGTCGCGCGCCGTCATCGACGCCGCCGATGTGCGACTGCGCCTGGCCGCCACGGCCTTCACCGCGGGACGCTACGAGGAGGGCGAGGCCGAACTGGCCGCCGCTCGCGCGACCTACGCCGTGCGCGGGCTCGGCCTGCACTGTGCTCAGCTCGACTACTGGCACGCCGGACTGCTGGAACCGCTCGTCAACCGGGTGCCCGGATTGCTCGCGCGGGCAGTCGATCTCGCGGTCCCCGCCGCCCTGGCCCTGGACGCCGTGCGCTACGAACTCCCCGACGGCGTGCAACGCGACACCTGGAACCGCCGCATCGTGAATCCGGCCCTGCGGCTGGCCTTCCGCTGCTCCTACCTGGCCGGTGATGCCCGCCTTGTCGCCGATCTCATCGAAAATCAGTGTGCGGGAACAACCTTGGATATCGACCGACTGTCCACGGAACCTCCAGCACCCCTGGACATGTTCGAACCGTTCGACCCGCCCTCCGACTCCGCGGCCCCATTGCAGGACGCCCTCCAGCTCGGCACCGCGCTTGCCGCAGTGGCCGCGAGCGCGGGCCTACCGGTAACCCCGCCGCCCCGCGTCGCCGTGCCGCCGGACGGCCACGTGGCTCTCGCGGCCTGGCTCGACGCAGCCGAACAACGCTACGGCCGTCGGCTGCGCACCGACCGGGTGATCCCGGGATGACGGCCGGAATCATCGTGGCCACAGCAGGTGTCGACCCCTGGAACCCGGCACCGGATGGCGGGGTTCGGCGGTGGTCGAGGTGACCGAAACGCAGCCGACCGTGTATGTCCGGATGGCCGACGCGGGCGACCTGTACCTCACCTGGCGGTGGGCCGGGGACAGTGCGCCGGGCGGTGTCGGGGTGGTGCCGGAAGAACAGGTCGAATCCGCCATGGCCCGGTTCGCGGCGGCTCTGCCCACTCCCGGGGTGGCCGGTGGTCTCGAATCATCGCTGACCACGGGTGAACTGGCGTCGTATGCCTCGGAAAACGCGCTGGCGCAGTATCTGTCGGCGACCTTCCTGCCCTACAACCTGGCTGTAGCGCTCCACGAGTTCTATGTCGCGGGCATCCGGCCCCGCATCCGCATCCAACCCTCGCCGCGCACAGCGCAATTGCCCTGGGAGCTGATCGCACCCGATTCCGATGTGCGGCTGGTGGAGATCGCCGATGTCAGCGTGCTGGCCCCGCCCGGCATCGTGCACGCGCCCGCCCGGGTGGCACGCTCCTGGGCCGCCACCCGCCACCAGCCGGTCGTCGCGATCCTCGACCCCCGCGTCCCGGGCTTCCGCGCCGACTCGGCGCTGGGATCGGTTCTGGGCCGCATGGATTCGGCCGCACCCCTGGCCGAACTGGTGGCCGCCCACGCCGCCGCCCATTACCTGAGCCCGCCGGTCGACGACCCCCTCGACGCCTTCCGCCGCACCGACCTCGACCGCTCCTGGCTCAGCCGCGCACTGCACGCCGGTGCCGCCCGCTTCCTCTACGTCGGTCACGTCACCGCCGCCGCCCCCGAATCCGGCCGCAGCGAATCGGCCACCCTCCACCTCTCCTGCACGGCCGCCGCCCCCGGTTGCGCCCCCGCCTACCGCGACCACCGCCCCCTCTCGGCCCGAGATCTGCTGCTGGGCACGCACGCCCTACCCCCGGGCACCGATGACCCAGCCGTGTGGCCCGACGGTAATGGCAATGGCGGCAGGCTGATTGCCCGGACCGGGCCCGAGATCTGGCCCATACCCGGCCGGGTCGCGCTCATTGCCTGTGAGAGTGGCGGTGACCTCCGGTTCGCCGAACCGCTCGGCCTGGTCGCGGCCATGCTGACCGGCGGTGCGGAACTGGTCACCGCGGGTCGTTGGCCGCTGCCAACCGATCTTGCTTTCCACCGGCTCGCCGGTACTCCGCTCACCGCGCATCCGTTCCAGGAGGCCGTCTGCGCCATCGATGCCGCCCACGAATCCGAGGATCCGGTGGCCGTCCTGAACCGCTGGCAGCGCGATCACCTGGCCGCCTGGCGCGACACCGGCGCGATCGAGCACTCCCCGCTGATCTGGGCCGCCTTCGCGACCGTCGACACCCGGTGAGAATCGCGGCTCGGCACGGATATTCGGGGATTTTCGGGGGCCTGCCGGGCGTTGCCGAAGGAATGGAACCGATACACGTCGAGTGGGTGCCGGACGCGTGCACACTGCCGACGGCGGAACAACCCTTGCGGGTGGCGGAATTCGAGCAGCTCTTCACCGGGGCGGTGCTGCGGCATTCGCGGCCGGGGCCGACCGAGCTGGCGCTGGTGCTTCGGGCGGCGGCTGAAGCGCGGGCGCGGGATCTCGCGGCGCGGGAAGTGGAGTGCTGCTCGTTCTTCCGATTCGCCTTCGAGCCCGCGGGTGATGAGGTAGCGATGAGGATCGAGGTTCCGGAGGATCGGGCCGAGGTGCTCGACGCCCTCGAATCGCGTCTGGAGGATGCGCCGAGCCCCTGAATGGTTCGCCCCGAAAACTACCGCCCCCAGAAGTCACGGGTCACGAAAAGATAACGGCCCCAATCTGCTTCCGATGTGCTGATCGAAGGATCAGGGAACGGAGGCTTCAAGTGGCGCGGGTCGTGGCAGGCAGTCGAGTCGTGGCGGGCAACAGGGTCGTGGCCGCCATCGTGGTGGCGCTCACGGCGATCGCGGTGGCGTTGGTCGTGGTCCCGGTCGGCCGGGCCGAGCCGGATGGATTGCGGCACTGCCAGCTCAGCGCGGGCAGGCAGCCCGAGACGGCGACACCCGAAGAGGTGGGCCTGGATTCGGCCGAGCTGCGCAAGGCGGTGGACTTCGCCTCGGACCCGACCCGCTTCACCGTGCAGGTCTACCGCAACAACTGCCTGGTCGGCGGCGGCCCGAACAATCAGCGCGCGGGCGGCGTCGCGTGGAACCTGTGGAGCGGCACCAAGAGCGTGGTGTCGATGGTCGCGGGCATCGCCGTCGACGAACACAAACTGCGCGTGGACGATCCGATCGGCACCTACCTGCCCGCGGGCCTCGGCGACGCCGAGCATCGCGCGATCACCGTGCGCAGCCTGCTGACCGAGACCTCCGGCATGGAGGTCGCCATCGCCTCCGAGGGCGTCACCGGGCTGTTCCGTTTGGACCCGAACGTGGTTGCGCAGGCACTGGCCATGCCGATCGTGGAGCCGCAGGGCGAGACCTGGCGCTACAGCCAGCGCGCCGTCGACCTGCTCGCCTATGTCATCGGTCGAGCCGTGGGCGAAGACTTCCAGACATATGCGCAACGAAAACTGTTCGACCCCTTGGGCATCCGTGCCTCCGACTACCTGTGGGCCCGGGACCGCAGCGGCAACACCTACGGCCACGCCCACCTGGTCCTCCCGCCCGACGACTACGTCAAAATCGGCCTGCTCCTGATGAACCGCGGCAACTGGCAAGGCCGCCAACTGATCTCCACCGCATACCTCACCGAGGCCACCACCCCCACCGACCCCAACCCCTGCTACGGCTTCCTCATCACCGTCAACGGCCCCGGCTGTGAAGACCTGTTCCCCGGCCTCCCCAAGGACACCATCCAAATGGCCGGCATGATGCGCCAGGACAACTTCATCGTCCCCAGCCTGGGCCTACTCGTCAGCTGGACCGGAGTCACGGTTCCCGGTGGCGCGGTGAGCTTCCCCCACGACGTCCTGCGCGGCATCGCCCTGTCCTTCCGCGCCCCGACCCTGCCGGATCCCGGCCCGTACCAACCGCATCCGGACGTCAGCCTCTCCGACCCGATGTTCCTGAACCCCGATGCCACCCTGGCCGCCCTGGGGCTGGGCCCCATGTCCTACCCCGGCTGCGGCGTCCTGGAATGCCTGGGCAAACCCCTCTATCCACCCTTCGACAACTGGCCCCCGGGCTGCTTCATCCTCGGCTGTCTGGGGCCCGACCCCGCCACCCCGGGCATCCGCTGATGTGCCGTTCAACGCTATTGCGGGCGACCACAGTTCGTGCAGAAGGCTGCGCCCGCGGGGATCTGGTGGTTGCAGCCCTGGCAGGTGGTTTGGAGGGACAGGGCGGTGCCGCAGGAGGAGCAGAATCGGCCACCGGTGGTGGGGGAGTTGCAGGTCGGGCAGGAGACGCGGGCGGGGGTGGCCACGTCGTGCTGGGAGGCCCAGTCCTGTTGGTAGGCGGCCTCGCGGATCTGGGAACCGCGGGCCTCGGCCTGGGCCTGGGCGATCTGGTGGGCCACCTGGGGGAGCAGTTGGTGCACTGGCCGACCTGCTCGTTCCAGCAGACGCTGTGGCAGACCCAGCGGCCGCAGCCGGCGCACAGGCGGAAGTCGTTGCGCACCTGCTCGACCGCGCGGTTGAAGGCCTTGTCCTTGGTGCTGGAGGACGAGCCGCCCCAGTGGTTGGAGTAGCTCTCGGCGGCATTGGAGATCTTGTCGATGGCGCGCACCTGGTCGCCGAACAGGTCGCGCAGCACCCGCAGTGCGCCGCGGCCGCGGGAGAAGTAGTTCTGCTCGAACGGTGACTTGTAGGCGGTGCTGCAGCGATCGCAGCGGAACTCCCACTGGAATCCGTCGTCATTGGATTCGTCGTGGTAGTAGCTGGTGAAGACGACCGGACCGGTCATGGTCGCGTTATTCCTTTACGGCTGAGCGGAACCCTGTGAACCGACGCGCCCGGAGCCCCCCGGACCGTGTTTCGTCAGGTTCTTATCGTATGACTCGGTTGGCTCGCAACACATCCCACGAATCAGTGGCAGCACGATGCCATCCCAGGTGAGCGAATGCCGCCCGCGCGAAGCGGCGGAATTGACTCCGGTTACCGTCGGGGGGTCAGTGCATTCGATCGTGTGTTGGAGGTAGTGAAATGGCAGGGATTCCCGCGGTGCCGACGTCGTTGCTCGCGGCCGGTGGCCTCACCGGTGGTTTCGCTCTCGCCCAGGCCACCAAGAAGCGGCAGCTCGGCGGCGCGGTCTTCGCGGCGGGCACCGCGGCCGCGTTCCCGCGCTGGCGCAAGACGGTCGGCACCGGCGGCGCCGCGGCCCTGACCGGCCTCGCCATCGGCGCGATGGGCGCCTCGCACCCGCTGGCCAAGAAGATCGGCGCCTGGCCGTCGGTCGCCGTGGTCTCCGGCGTGGTCGCCGCCGCGGCCTACCTCGCGGTCGACCGCCGGGCCTGATCCGGGCCCCCGTCGGCGCGTCGTGAATGGCGTGTTGCGGACCGCCGGGTTTGATCCCGTGCCGGGGGGCCGGATGCGCAATACCGTGGGGTATGCGCACATTCGTTCATCTGCTGCTGTTCGCGGCCGCCATCGCGGTGGCCGTTGGAGTTTTCGGTCCGCTGGTCGGCACGGTCGACGCGCGGAATGTGCAATTCGATGATCTCCGAAGCGGATTCGCGTCGGGCGGGACGCTGGATCAGCTCGGGTCGCATTCCGGGGCGTTTCCGACTTCGCTGGCCATCGGGCTGCTCGGGGTGGCGGCGGCGGTGCTGCTGGCCGCGTTGTTCGGGGCGCGCACTGTCGGCTGGGTCGGGGTGCTGGTCGGGCTGGCCGGGCTCGGGGTGCTGGCCTGGCGGCTCGACGACCGCTTCGACCACGAGCTGCGGACCGATTGGAAGCAGCTGCTGAACGGCGCCTGGGGGCTGTACCTGGTCGGCGGCGGGCTGGTGCTCTCGCTGCTGTTGCTGCTCGTTCCGCGCGAACGCCGGCTGCCGCCCCCGCCGCCCCGGCCCGGTTTGTGATCTCGTAATCCACTGTCGGCCTTCATTGTTCGATCTCTGTCGAACCGGTGCGTAACCCGGTGACGTATCTAGGGGCGAACAAGGAGGTTCGATGATCGACACCCACACAATGGTCCGGAAACCTTTGGCCTGTATGGCGATTGCCGGAACGCTGTTCGCCACCGCCGCCGGAATCGCGGCGGCCGAACCGACCGCGACCGGGCCACAGCAATCCGGGACCGGAGCATCCCCGCACGTGGTGGTCACCTACGACTACAACGGATATCCGACCTACGACTACGTCTATACCGATCCGGCCCCGCAACCCGCCGCGGTCCCCGGCGGTGGCAACCGGCTGGGCTCCGGCGCGTCGGACCGGACCTGCGTCCCGGTGCTCAGGCCGGACGGCTCGGGCTGGACGGTGTGCCGTCCGAATATCGCTCTCTGCCAGTGATTTCGAGTCGGCGCGAGCGCCGAAGGTGCGCCGCGAAGCCGAAATTCGACGGCTGAAAATCGCGTGGAAACCGCCCGGCCGATGTTCTACGGTCGGTGAATGGCACCGAAGATCGGATCCGCGGGTCGATCCCCGATGGCGGCGGCAGCCGTCTCGGTCATCCTGTGGGCCTCGGCCTTCGTATTCATTCGCAGTGCGGAACATGCCTTTTCGCCGGGCGCGCTGGCCCTCGGCCGGCTGCTCTTCGGATCCCTCGCCCTGATCGCCATCATGGTGATCACCGGCGAGCGATTCCCGCCCCGCCCCGGCGTGGCGTGCCATCCTCATCTCCGGCATCCTCTGGTTCGCCGTCTATATGGTCGCCCTCAACCGGGGTGAACGCCATCTGGATGCCGGAACCGCCGCCATGGTCATCAACATCGGCCCGGTCCTCATCGCCCTGCTCGGCGGATTCTCTCTGGGAGAGGGCTTTCCGCCCCGCCTGATGGCGGGCATAGCGGTGTCCTTCACCGGCGCGGCCCGCACCACCGCCGGCAATATGGGCGTCACCACCTACGTAGTCCCAGCCTTGGTCATCCTCATGTCCTGACTCGCCCTCGGCGAAGTCCCGGCCCCCCTCGCCTGGCTCGGCGGCCTACTCTGCCTCTCCGGCGTCGCCCTCGCCCGCTCCGGCTCCCCGCGCACGTCGCCGACGTCCCCGGTGCACCCCGAGACTTCACCGGCCGAGTTACCGAATCAGCGGCGGGAGTCCAGCCAGTGGGCGAGGGTGTCGAGGGCTGATTGGTCGATGGGCTGGAAGTTGTCGTGCAGGGGGTCGGGGGTGGGGCCGAGGGAGTGGCCCAGGCCGGGGAACAGGTGGAGGGTGTGGTCGTGGTTGCCGGCGGTGGACAGGGCCGTGTCGAGGGCGGTGGCGGCGGACGGTGGGACGTTGGCGTCCTCGGTGCCCTGCAGGATTAGAACGGGCGCGGTCAGTTTCGGGGCCTGTTCGATGACGCTGGGGAGGGCGCGAGCGGGGTCGTAGATCTCGTAGATGCCGCCCGGGCGCATGGCCGACTCCAGGTAGAACTGGTAGACGGGGCGGAATTCGAGGTCCACGTCGAGCTTGCCGTCCTGGTTCAGGTCCCAGGTCGGGCGGACGGTGAAGTCCCCGGCGTCGGCGCTCACGCAGGCGAATCGGAGGGCGAGTTTGGCCATGAGGCCGCCGTCGTCGTGGAAGGCGCGGGCGAGTTCGTCCGGTCCGAGGCGGCCGTTCACGGCGAAGCGGGCGAGATACGGGGCGTAGACGCGCTCGCCCTGGTAGGCGAAGGTCACCCGCCACGGGAGCGCCACCGGACCCTGGAAGATGGTTCCGGCCAACTCCGGATGCGTCGTGGCCAGGGCGGCGGCGACGGTGCTGCCCTCGCTCCAGCCGTAGAGGAAGACCCGGTGCGGATCGACGCGGGAATCCTGTTCGGCGGCGCGCAGCACCTGCTCGGCATCGTCACGCATGCCGTCGAGGTCGAGTTTCGACCAGTAGCCTGCGCGATCGACCTCGCCGGGAGCGTGGACGTAGCGCTTATTGTAGCGCATGACGGCATAGCCGCGAGCGGTCAGATCGTCGGCGATATCGAGAAAGATGTGGGAGCCCGACGCCTGGTCGGCATTGAGATCCTCGGGTCCCGAACCCGGAATCAGCACCACCACGGGCGCATTGCGCACGCCCGCCGGGAAGTCGAGCTGACCCGTGCCGGTGACATCGCCGAATTGGAAGGTGAAGGTCTCGTGCTCGACCGCGGGCTCCGCGGCGGCCACGCCGCCGGTACTCAGGACCAGCGCGATCGCGCCGAGCGCCACTTTCCCGCGAATCCCCATGGGCGGCAATGTAACCCGCCAGAGCCGGGTCGGCAAACCGATTCAGGGCCGACTCGGAGGTGGCCTGTTCGGAGGTGAAGATGACCAAAGGCACTGGTCCGTGGATGACCGTGAGCGGCAGTCTGACCCACTGTGACGGGTGCGGTGAACCGTGCCGGACCAGTACCCACTACCCCTATAGGGTATATGGTCGAGGGTGGCGAGGGCCCGTCGGCGGAGGAGTGCGATATGGATAGCCAGCAAGGGCAGCGGACCGCGGTGCTCGACATTCGAGGACTGCACTGGGCGAGCCAGCAGAACGTGGTGAAGTCGGTGCTCGGGCGGCGGCCGGGCGTCCTCGAGGTCGACCCCAACCCGGTCTCGCAGACCGCCACCGTCACCTTCGACCCCGCCCGGACCTCGGTCGCCGATCTGCGCACCTGGGTCCACGAATGCGGCCTGCACTGCGCCGGGCAATCCGTCCCCAGCCACCTCTGCGACCCGCTGGCCGAACCCGCCGACACCGACCACCGCGGCCATGCACCCGCCGATGCCGACCATGCCGCGCACGCGGGGATGGATCACGATCAGCACGCGGAGATGGACCACGCGGAGCACGCCGGTGTGGATCATGGCGCGCATGCCGAGATGGATCATGCCGGGATGGGGCATGGGCATGCGGGGCATGGGGGGATGTCCATGGAGGACATGGCCCGGGACATGCGGAATCGGTTCGTGGTGGCGGCGGTTTTCTCGGTGCTCGTCATGCTGTGGTCGCCGATGGCCACGGACATGTTCGGGTGGCATCTGCCGGTGCCGTTCGGGATGCGGGCGGATATCTGGGAATTGGCGCTCAGCCTGCCGGTGATCTTCTACTCGTCGACGATCTTCTTCACGGGCGCGTGGGCGGCGTTGAAGGCGCGCACCCTGGACATGATGGTGCTGGTCGCGGTCGGCATCGGGGCGGGATGGCTGTACTCCCTTGCGATTACGCTAACCGGCGGCGGCGAGGTGTTCTACGAGGCGTCGACCATGCTGGCCACCTTCGTGCTGCTCGGGCACTGGTTCGAGATGCGCGCGCGGGGCGGGGCAAATGACGCGATTCGCACGCTGCTCGATCTCGCGCCGCCGCGGGCGGTGGTGATCCGGGACGGACAGGAAGTCGAAATCCCCACGGCCGAGGTGCAAGTCGGAGATCTGCTGCTGGTGCGGCCGGGCTCGAAGATCGCGGTCGACGGCACGGTGGAGGAGGGGACCGGCGAGGTCGACGAATCCATGGTGACCGGCGAGAGCCTGCCGGTGCACAAGGAGCCGGGCGCGACGGTCATCGGCGCGACGCTCAACAAGAACGGTACCCTGCGGGTGCGCGCCACCAAGGTCGGCTCGGACACCGCGCTGGCACAGATCGTGAATCTCGTTCAGCAGGCCCAGAATTCGAAGGCCCCGGGTCAGCGGCTGGCCGACCGGGCGGCCTTCTGGCTGGTGCTGGTCGCCCTGCTCGGCGGTGCGCTGACCCTGGTGGTGTGGCTGCTGGCCGGTGCCACCTTCGCCAAGGCCATGCTGTTCGCCATCACGGTGGTGGTCGTGACCTGCCCGGACGCGCTGGGCCTGGCCACCCCGACCGCCATCATGGTCGGCACCGGCCTGGGCGCCAAGCGCGGCGTGCTGTTCAAGAACGCCATGGCGCTGGAGAGTTCGGCCCGCATCGAGACGGTGGTGGTCGACAAGACCGGCACCCTCACCAAGGGTGAGCCCGAGGTCACCGAAATCGTCACCGGGACAGGCTTTTCCGAGGCCGAGCTGCTACCCCTGCTGGCCGCCGTCGAGCGGGAGTCCGAACATCCGCTGGCCGACGCCGTGGTGCGCTACGCCAAGGAACACGGCTCGAACGACGCCCGGGCCGTCGACTTCCAGAACGTCCCCGGCCACGGCGCGATCGCCACGGTGGACGGCCGCCGCGTGGTCATCGGCAATCGCCGCCTGCTCGACCGCGAGAACATCGACCTGGGCGAACTGGCCGCCGCCCGCGACCGGGTGGCCGGTGCCTGGCAGCCGTCGACGGCAGGCCCGCCGCGGTCGTCGGCATTGCCGACGCGCCCCGCGAGACCTCCGCGAAAGCCGTTGCGGACCTGCACGATATGGGCATCGAGGTGGTGATGCTGACCGGCGACAACCAGGCCACCGCCGAACGCATCGCCACCGAACTGGGCATCGACACCGTCATCGCCGAGGTGCTGCCCGGCGACAAGGCCGCCAAGATCGTCGAATTGCAGTCCGCCGGAAAGAAAGTCGCCATGGTCGGCGACGGCGTCAATGACGCCCCCGCCCTGGCACAGGCCGATCTCGGCATCGCCATCGGCGCGGGCACCGATGTGGCCATCGAAACCGCCGACGTGGTCCTCATGCGCTCGGACCCGCTGGACCTCCCCACCGCGTTGCGCATCGGCCGCGGCACCCTGCGCAAGATGCACCAGAACCTGGCCTGGGCGGTCGGCTACAACAGCCTGGCCCTGCCCATCGCGGCGGGCGTGTTCGAACCCGCCTTCGGTTTCACCCTGCGCCCGGAGATCGCCGCCATGTCCATGTCCGGATCCAGCATTATCGTCGCGGTGAACGCGCTGTCGCTGAAGCGTTTGCGTTTGCCGGATCGGAACTGAATCCCCCCGATCCGACTGTGTTTCGGGTTACAGCCCGCGTGAGCCGTGAGTGTATTCACGATGCCAAGGGTCAGCCAGCGCTAATACGGTGGAACTGCAATATGTCCCCGTACCGAAAGCTCTGAATCATGCCGATCATCAACCTCGGATCCGCCGCCATCGACCTGGCCAGCACCCTCACCGGCATCGCCGCGAACATCACCTACCTGCTGAAGGCCTGGGGCCTGGCCTGATCCGCCCGTTCGACTTCCGAAACCGCCTCCCCGGAGGCGGTTTTCGCATCTCCGGGCTAGCCGGTCCCCGCGATCCGTGACAGCAGGGTCTGCCGGGTGGCCGAACAGGTCTTGGCGAGCACGGCTTTCACGTGGTCGTGCACGGTGTGCTCGGAGACCGCCAGGCGCTGGGCCAGCGCCCGCGAATCCATCCCGGCCGACAGACCGGCCAGCACCTGCCGTTCGCGCGGCGTCAGCCCGTGCGCCAGCGCGAACACCTCCTGGCGTTCGGCGGGCTGTACTCTCCTCGATACTCACGGTGATATCTCCGGGGGCTGCCCCGGTCGGGCTGATGCGGGCCGCGCGCAGTGTCACCCATCGGCCCGCACCCAGATGGACTCGCGACCACGGCGGTCCGACCGGAATTCCGTGCTCGTCGGCGATGAGCGCCGCCCCGACGTTGTAGGCCGCGGCCGGGATGGCCGACATCGGCTCGTCGGGCGGGTTGAGCCGCAGCAGCGTCTCCACCGCCGACGATGTCTGCAACCGCACGTCCAGTCCGGGACCGAGCACCAGCACCGCAGGACCGACCGACTCCGCGGGCGGGACCGCGGAGAAGGTGCGTGCCTGGGCCCGGCGCAGCCCGGCCGTGATCGAGTCGGTGAGCATGGCGAGGAAGCCGACTTCCTCGGAGGTGAAGGGCCGGGCCGGACGGTAGCGCCACAGATCCAGCCAGGCCCAGCAGCCGAATCGATCCCAGAACACCAGGGCCGCAACGTCTGTCACGCCGAGCGCGGCCTGTGCCTCGCGCCAGAGCGCGGACGCGGCCAGATTTCCGTCCGTCGCCCGATACAGGGTGCCGACGGGTGCGCCCGCCGCGATCATGTCGGTCCAGCGATTGATCCGGGTGAGATAGCGCAAACGTCCGAACCGGGGCAGATCCGGCCAGCGCAGACCGGGAATGTCGGCCAGCGGCGAAGTACCGACCCGGGTCACCGGATCGGTCAGCAGCCAGGCGTGCGCGTCGAACGGGACGACCCGCCGGATTTCGGCCAGCACCTGTTCGCGCAGCATTTTCGCGGTGAGGGAGCCGGCGCAGAGCCGGTCGACGGCCTCCCGCGCCAAGACCATCCGCGTGGACACGAATTCAGGATATGTCCGGACCGAACGGTTGCCCGGACACATCGGTCGGTCCGGCGGTATCCCCGGAATTCGGGATGGGATGCCGCGTGCGAAAGGCGGACGCTGATCCCATGTTCACCCTGCATATCACCCATGAGGTCACCGACTACGACGCCTGGAAAACCGCGTTCGACAGCTACGACCGGGTACGTCGCGACAATGGCGTGCTGGCGTACCGGATAGCGCGCGAGGCGCCCGACGGGAAGCGGCTGCACATCGAACTCGACTTCGGCACCCGCGATCAAGCCCGCGATTTCACCACCGTGCTGGAAGGGGGCGGCCCTGGTCCGCCCCGCCCTCGAACCCCTCGAATCCGCACTCGTCGGCCACCACGGGGCCCGCACTCCCGCAGAGCAGCTCATCCCCCTCATCGCCAACCTCACCTAGTGTCC
>NZ_BJWY01000124.1 GCF_007990715.1 Nocardia seriolae NBRC 15557
CGACACTAGGGAGTAGCGGGCAGCGTGATCACCAGACTGACGCCGCAGGACGCGTCGTTCTACCGGCTGGAATCCAGCAGCAACCCCATGCACATCGGCTCCCTGGCCATCGTCCGCAATCCGGGGCCGACCGAGAATTCCGGGCGCGCGCCACTGGATTACGACCGCCTGGTGTCGCTGGTCGAATCGCGGCTGCCGCTGGTGCCGCTCTACCGCCGCAAGGTGCGGGAGATCCCGTTCGCGCTGGGCCGCCCGGTCTGGGTGGACGACGGCCACTTCGACATCACCTATCACATCCGCCGCTCCGCACTGCCCGAGCCGGGCACCGACGAGCAGCTGCTGGACCTGGTGGCGCGCTTGGCTTCCCGCCCGCTCGACCACACCCGGCCGCTATGGGAGATGTACCTGGTCGAGGGCCTGTCCGAGGGCCGCTGCGCGATCTTCACCAAGACCCATTCGGCGCTGGTGGACGGGGACAGCGCGCTCGAGATCGGGCATGTGATCCTGGACACCTCGATCGCCCCGCGCGAGGTCGCCGACGACGCCTGGGTCGCGCACCGCGAGCCCGCCGATCTGGAACTGCTGGTCGGCGCGGCCCTGCATCTGGCCGCGCAGCCGCGCGAGGGTCTGGAGGTGGCGCGCCATCACATGGCCGAGGCGTTCTCCATGATCGACGCCACCGGCAAGGCGGTGCAGAAGCTGGTGTCGATGGTCCGCACCGCGGCCATCGGCGCACCTGACAGCCCCCTGAACATCCGGACCTCGCGCAATCGCCGGTTCGAGGTGGTGCGCACCGATCTCGAGGACTACCGCAAGATCCGCAAGCGGTTCGACTGCTCCATCAACGACGTGATCCTCGCGGTGGTGACGGGCGCACTGCGCAACTGGTTGCTCTCGCGCGGGCAGGTGCTCACCGAGGCCGATCTGCTGCGCGCGGTGGTGCCCATGTCGGTCTACGCCGACGGCCCGCACGGCGAGCTCAAACCCGCCGGCGAGGTCACCTCGATGCTGCTGGATCTGCCGGTGGGCGAGCCAAATCCGGTGATCCGGATGGAGCACATCAAGCACGCCACCGAGGCGCATTCCCGGCATCAGCGCGGGGTGCGCGCCCGGACCCTGGTGCACATGGCCGGATTCGCTCCGGCGAGCCTGCATGCCATGAGCGTGCGGTCGGCGAGTACTTTTGCAGAGCGCACGTTCAATCTGGTGATCACCAACGCGCCGGGTCCGCAGCAGGCCATGTACATCGGCGGCGCGCGGATGCTGGAGATGTACCCGGTGTCGCCATTGCTGCGCTTTCAGGCTCTGAGCATCGGGCTCACGTCCTACGACGGACGGGTGTTCTACGGACTCACCGCCGATCGCGACGCCATGGCGGACATCGCGGTGCTGACCGCTTCGGTGCACGAGTCGATGGAGGAGATGCTCGGTGCCTGCGTCCAGTGAGTCGTCGCGCGTGTCGAAGAAGCTACGGGTCTATGTCCCGGCCACCGTGCCGATGCTGCGGGAACTGGTCGCCGACCGCGAGATTCGCGCCCTCAACGACACCGCCTTCGCGGTGACCCCCGCCCTGCGCGAGGCGTACGCCTCCGGCGACGACGAGGAGCTGGCCGAGGTCGCCATGGCCGAGGCGGCGCGCGCCGCACTGCGGCTGCTCGCCGAGGAACAGGCCGCCGCGGACGTGCGCGGTCCCGGCGACGAATCCGATGCCGCGCCCGGGGGACCGATCTTCCGCCGCGCGGTCATCGCCGCCGATGTGGACGGCGCGACCCTGCGCCCCGACCTCGACGACGCCGTGGTCCGCCTGTCGGCCCCGATCCCCTACGACCGCATCGCCTCCATCCACGTGGATCTGGCCGAGGCCGAGTCCGAGGTGGCCAAGGCCGTCGAGGTGATCGACGCCGCCGACATGGGCGACGCGGACGCCGAGTTCGTACTCGGTGACGCCGAGGACCACCAATTGGCTTGGTATGCCGCGCAGGAACTGCCGTTCCTGCTGGAATTGCTGTAGCACAGGCGAATCCGGCTCTCGCGCCCCGGCGCGCAGGGCCGTCGAAAATTCTCGGTTTCCGTATTCGGCCGGGCGTTAGGATGTCTGGAGGAGCTCGCGGGCGGGGGTCGTGCCTTCGGACCGGCTCGCGGTGCCCGGTTCGGATCCGGCGTCGAGTGGAAACACGAGCATGGAGAGCCAACTGGCGTTACTGGCAGCCTTGATCGAGTCCTCCGATGACGCCATCCTCAGCAAGACGCTGGACGGGCGGATCACCAGCTGGAATCCGGCAGCCACCCGCATGTACGGCTATACGCCCGAGGAGATCATCGGCAAATCGGTGTCGCTGCTCATCGCCGCGGACAACCCCGGGGAGATGCAGTCCATCCTGACCCGCATCCGCGAGGGCAAACGGGTCGATCACTACGAGACGTTGCGAATCCGCAAGGACGGCACCGCGATCGACGTCTCGCTGACCGTGTCGCCGATCAAGGACGCCGACAGCACCGTGATCGGCGCGTCCTCGATCGCGCGCGACATCACCGAGCGCCGCATCATGGAACGCCTCGAACGCGACCGACTCGAGCGCAGCAATGCCGAGCTGGAGACCTTCGCCTACGCGGCCTCCCATGACCTGCAAGAGCCGCTGCGCATGATCATCAACTACACGCAGCTGCTGGCCCGGCACTGTGGTGGCCGCTTGGACGCCGACGCCGACGCCTACCTCGGCTTCACCCTCGATGCCGCCACGCGGATGCGGGCCCTCATCGACGATCTGCTGGATTACTCCCGGGTCACTTCCGCGGACCTGGATCCGGGCCCCACCGACGGTGAGCGGGCACTGGCACACGCGCTGGCCGATCTGACCGTGCTTCGCGCGAACACCGGCGCGGTGGTCACCCACGACCCGCTGCCCACGCTGCCCGCGGATGCCGGACAGCTGGTGCGGTTGCTCGAGAACCTGGTGTCGAATGCCATCAAGTTCTCCGGCGACCACACCCCCGTCGTCCATCTCGGCGCGCAGCGCATCGGCGACCAGTGGCGACTGTTCGTGCGCGACAACGGCATCGGCATCGAAGCGGCACAGTGCGAGCGCGTCTTCGACGCGTTCCAGCGCCTGGATCCGCAGCGGTATCCGGGAACCGGGCTCGGGCTCGCCATCGCCAAACGAATCGTGGAACGCCACCGCGGGCAGATCTGGGTGGAATCCGCTCGCGGGCAGGGTTCGACGTTCTACTTCACCATCCCCGATCGGGCCGGACCCGAGGAGGATTCACCATGAGCATGTGCACGCGGTCGCCGTCGCCATGAACGCCAAGCCGATTCGGGTTCTGCTGATCGAGGACAATCCGGGTGATGCCGGACTGGTCCGGGCGGCGCTGGCGGCGTCCGTCGAGCCGCCGTTCGAGCTGACCGTCGCGGGGACGCTCGCCGGTGGGCTCGACCGCATCGCGGCAGCGCCGACGGACGTGGTGCTGCTGGATCTCGGGCTGCCCGACGCGCGCGGCTTCGAGGGCCTGCACCGGTTGCGCGCGAATGCTCCGGCACTGCCGGTGGTGGCGCTCACCGGGGGCGCACCCGGTCCCTACGCCGACACCGCGGTGACCTACGGGGCGCAGGATTTCCTGTTCAAGAACACGATGCGGCCCGACACACTGGCGCGGACCCTGCGCTACGCCATCGACCGCCAGCACGTCCTGGCCCGGATGCACCAGGCGCGCCGGCGCCTGCAGACCGATCTGGAAGCGGCCGAGGCGGCCTGGCGGGAGGCGCGGCGCGCCGCCGATCGGCTGCACCGACTCGACTCCACCCGTAGCGAATTCGTCGCCCAGCTGTGCCATGATCTGCGCTCGCCGCTGAGCGTGGTGGCCTCGTTCACCGCCGCCCTGCTGGCCCGTGCCGACGATGATGATCGCCGCTGGCGGCTGGCGGTGATGAGCCGCAATCTCGAGGAGATGAACCTGCTCATCGAGGAGATACTCGATGCCGCCGCCATCGAGTCGGGCACGCTGCGCCTGCGGATCCGGCCGACCGATCTCGCCACCATCGTCGGCCGCACCGCGACCGAGGTGGCGGCGGCCGCGGACCGTCACATCGACCTCGACATTCCGGCCGACTGCCCGCGGGCGCGCGCGGATCGGCTGCGGCAGGAGCAGATTCTGGCGAACCTGCTCGGCAATACCTTCAAGTTCTCCGCGGCCGACACCCCGGTGGCGGTGACGGTCACGGTGGAGGCGGAGCTGCTGCGGGTGCGGGTCACCGATCACGGCATCGGCATCCCGGAACCCGAGATCCCCGGACTGTTCGGCAAATACCACCGCATCGTCTCGGAGGATACGAACCGGTCCGCCGGTACCGGGCTCGGTCTGTACATCTGCAAACAACTGGTGGAGGCCCAGGGCGGAACCGTCGGCATCCGCAGCCGGGCCGGGCAGGGCACCACCGTCGACTACACGGTCCCGATCAGCCACGACGACACCCCCGGGCAATCGGGCGCGCGGTGATCCAGCGTCGCCGACGGCACCGTAACCTACGATGCCGTAACCTTGCTGTGACTGCCGCCCATCACATGGGCGACATTGCGCGCGACGAAGCGCCGACCAGCGTGCACGACGACAGAAAGCGTTCCGGGATATGGCATCGAAGAGTGGTGGATTCTCCGTGCGGGGGCTGCGGGATTGGCTGGAGGCCCCCGTGACCGAAGGCGGCAACGCCGGGCGGACTCCCCTCGACACGCTGCGCGGCGCGGCCGCGCGGATCACCACTCCCCTGCTGCCCGACGACTACGCGCACCTGATCAACCCGCTCTGGTCCGCGCGCGAGCTGCGCGGCCGCATCGTGGAGGTCCGCAAGGAGACCGCCGATTCGGCGACCCTGGTGATCAAGCCGGGCTGGGGCTTCGACTTCAAATTCCAGCCGGGCCAGTACATCGGCATCGGCGTGCTGGTGGACGGCCGCTGGCACTGGCGCTCGTATTCGCTGACCTGCCCGCCGAATTGGAGCGGCGACGGGACCCACAAGGGCAAGCGGCTCATCTCCATCGCGGTGAAGGCGATGCCGGAGGGCTTCCTGTCCAGCCACATCGTCTCCGGCGTCCCGGCCGGGACCATCGTGCGGCTGGCCGCCCCGCAGGGCGGGTTCGTGCTGCCCGATCCCACGCCGTCGAAGGTGCTGTTCCTGACGGCGGGCTCGGGCATCACTCCGGTGATGGCCATGCTGCGCACCATGGATCGCCGCAACGCGGTCCCGGATGTCGTGCACGTGCATTCGGCCCGCACCCCCGACGACGTCATGTTCGGTGACGAGCTGCGCGAATTGCACGACCGCCGTCCGGGTTTCACCGCGCACCTGCACCTGACCGGCGACAAGGGCAAGTTCGCGCTGGCCGATCTGGACCAGGTGGTCCCCGACTGGCGCGAGCGCGAGGTCTGGGCCTGCGGCCCGCTGCCCATGCTCGACGAGATCGAGAAGTACTGGGCCACCGCCGGTCTGGAGGCCAAGCTGCACGTGGAGCGCTTCGAGATCGAGCGCAACGCGACCGCCGAGGGCGGCAAGGTCACCTTCGCCAAGGCCGGCCGCAGCGCCGAGGTGGACGGCGCGACCACGCTGCTGCAGGCCGGTGAGGGCGCGGGCGTGCAGATGCCGTTCGGCTGCCGCATGGGCATCTGCCAGACCTGTGTGGTGACCCTCACCGAGGGTCACGCGCGCGATCTGCGCAACGGCAAGGAGCACCGCGCGGGCGACAAGATCCAGACCTGCATCTCGGTCGCCGCGGGCGACTGCACCGTCGAAGTGTGACGCGACACCACTCGAACCTCAACGCCCGGATACCGCTACCCTCGATAGCAATCCCGTCATGGTTCGCGGCCCGTCTCGTTCGGGACTGAGCGGAGCGGAGCGAAGCGGGGGAGCGGAGGGAGGGAAGAACGAGACCTCCAGGGCCGCGAACCCGCCCGTAGCGAAGCGAAGGGCAAATTAGATACGGAAGGACCGGCGCGGTGGCAATCACCGATATCAAGGCGTTCGCCCATCTCTCGGCGGCCGATATCGAATCGCTCGGGCATGAGCTCGATACGATTCGACACGATGTCGAGTCGTCGCTCGGTGAGCGTGACGCCAAGTACATCCGGCGCACCATTGCGGCGCAACGGATTATCGAGGCGGCGGGCCGGGCCACGCTGTTCGCTTCCAAGAAGCGCTGGGCCTGGATCACCGGTACCGCGCTGCTGTCGGTCGCCAAGATCATCGAGAACATGGAGCTCGGGCACAACATCAGCCACGGGCAATGGGACTGGATGAACGATCCGGAGATCCACTCCACCACCTGGGAGTGGGATATGACGGGCACTTCCGCGCAGTGGAAAGCCGCGCACAACTATTCGCACCACATGTACACCAACATCCTCGACATGGATGACGACCTGGGCTTCGGCATCCTGCGCATGACGCGCGACGAGGAATGGAAGCCGATCAATCTGGCGCAGCCGGTCGCGAATCTGTTCCTGGCCGCGCTGTTCGAGTGGGGCATCGCGCTGCACGATCTGGCGGCCACCAAGGAGCAGATGGGCATCCCGCCGTCCGGGCTCTTCCCGCCGCGCCACCTCGTGAACGAACCGAACAAGGCGTTCTGGCGCAAGGCCGGTAAGCAGGTCGCGAAGGATTTCGTGATCTATCCGGCGCTCACCGGTCCGGCCTGGAAGTCGACGCTGAAGGCGAATGCCACCGCGAACCTGATTCGCAATCTGTGGGCGTACGCGGTCATCTTCTGCGGCCATTTCCCCGACGGCGCGGAGAAGTTCACCGAGGAGCAGTTCGAGAACGAGACGCAGGGCGAGTGGTACCTGCGGCAGATGCTGGGCAGCGCGAATTTCGATTCGGGCCCGGTCATGGCGTTCATGAGCGGCAATCTCAGCTACCAGATCGAGCACCACCTGTTCCCGGACATTCCGTCCAACCGGTACCCCGAGGTGTCGGTGAAGGTGCGCGAACTCTGCGACAAGTACGACCTGCCGTACACCACCGGCTCGCTGGGCAAGCAATACCTGTTGGCGTTCCGCACGATTCACAAGCTGGCGCTGCCGGACCAATGGCTCAAGCGGACCTCCGACGACGCGCCGGAGACCTCCTCCGAGCGCAAGTTCGCGGGCATCTCGCTGCCGTCGATGCCGCAGTGGAACGGCAGTGAATGGCTGGCCGAGCACAGCGCGAGCGAGTGGCTGGCCGAGCACCAGCCGCACTGGGGCCTGGACCCGGAGACCGGTGAGCGGCGCGGGCTGCGCTCGGCCATGCAGGAAGCCAAGGTGGCGCTCAAGCAGAAGGCCGCGCACGAGAAGGAAGTGCTGCGCGAGGCCAAGACGGCGCTGCAGGAAAAGGCAAGGGCGGAAAAGGCTTTGCTGACCGACAAAGCGCAGCGGGGCGGTTGGTTTTCGCGTAAGCTCCGCCGCAACCGCTAGCAGAGCCCGATCGCGAACACAATGCGGCGTTCGACACGTTAAAGATTCGTTTCAGGCCAACCTACGGGACCGTAACTTACGGTACTGTAACCAGCATGGCGATCTCGGATGTCAAGGAATACGCGCACCTCACCCCGGAGGACGTCGACGCGATCGGGGCGGAGCTAGACGCCATCCGCCGCGAGGTCGAATCGTCCCTGGGCGCGCAGGACGCCCGTTACATCCGCAATGTGATCCGTCTCCAGCGCGGCCTCGAAATCAGTGGCCGCGCCGTGCTTTTCGCGAGTCTGTTCCCGCCCGCGTGGCTGGCCGGCGTGGCCCTGCTGGGTACCGCCAAGATCATCGAGAACATGGAGATCGGCCACAATGTGATGCACGGGCAGTGGGACTGGATGAACGATCCGGAGATCCACTCCACCAAGTGGGAATGGGACAACGCGGGTCCCTCCGCACACTGGAAGATCACCCACAACTTCCTGCACCACAAGTACACCAATGTGCTGGGCATGGACGACGACATCGGCTACGGCCTGCTGCGCGTCACCCGGGATCAGCGCTGGTCGCCGTTCTACCTGGGGCAGCCGGTGTACAACCTGCTGCTGCAGATGTTCTTCGAATACGGTGTCGCCATCCAGCATCTGGAGCTCGGCAAGGTCGCCAAGAAGAAGTGGGCCGAGGATTCCCCCGAGCGCAAGCAGTTCGAGGAGGACCGCAAGACGGTTCTCGAGAAGATCGGCAAGCAGGCCGCCAAGGACTACCTGATCTTCCCGCTGCTCACCGGCCCGGCGTTCCTGGGCACGCTGACCGCGAACCTGGCCGCCAATGTGGTCCGCAACGTGTGGACCAACGCGGTCATCTTCTGCGGCCACTTCCCCGACGGCGCAGAGAAATTCACCAAGTTCGACTGCGACAACGAGACCCAGGCCGAGTGGTACCTGCGCCAGATGCTGGGCTCGGCCAATATCTCCGGCGGCCCGCTCATGCACTTCATGACCGGCAACCTCTCGCACCAGATCGAGCACCACCTGTACCCGGACATCCCGTCGAATCGCCTGGGCGACATCGCCGTTCGGGTGCGCGCCCTGTGCGAGAAGTACGACCTGCCCTACACCACCGGTTCGCTGCCGGTGCAGTACGCCAAGTCGTGGCGCACCATCATGAAGCTGTCGCTGCCCAACAAGTACCTGCGCCGCTCCACCGATGACGCCCCGGAAACCAAGTCCGAGAAGGTCTTCGGCGGCGAGACCACCATCGATCCGATGACCGGCCGCCGTCGCGGCCTGCGCACCACGCTGGCCGAGGGCCGCCGCAAGCTGGCCCGCCGCCGCGAGCCCGCGCTGGCGAGCTGAGCCGATGACCCGAAAGCCCCCGCCGACAATTCGGTGGGGGCTTTCTTTTGCCATTCGGCCGCCGTGGTTGACTGGTGCCCATGTGTTCCGCAGGTCCCGATGGCCCCACCGAATGTCTGAGCGTCTACGACGCCATCAAATTGCGCCGTGACGTCCGCGCCGAATTCTCCGGCGAGGTGGTGGACGACGCGACCCTGCTGCGAATTCTCGAGGCCGCCCATCGCGCGCCCAGCGTCGGCAATTCCATGCCGTGGGACTTCGTGGTGCTGCGGGATCCGGCCACCCGCACCAAATTCGCGGACCATGTCGCGCAGAAGCGCCAGGAATTCCACGATTCCCTCCCGGCGGATCGGGCCGACACCTTCAACCCGATCAAGATCGAGGGCATTGTCGAGAGCGGCACCGGCATTGTGGTGACCCACAATCAGGCCCGCGGCGGCACCCACGTCCTGGGCCGCGCCACCGTCCCCGAGACCGGCATCTACTCCACCATCCTGGCCGTCCAGAACCTCTGGCTGGCCGCCACCGCCGAGGGCGTGGGCGTCGGCTGGGTCAGCTTCTACGACGAGCCCTTCCTCACCGACCTCCTGGTCCTGCCCACCGGCGTCAAACCGGTCGCCTGGCTCTGCGTCGGCCCCGTCCACGAATTCCAGCAGATCCCCGACCTCGAGCGCTTCGGCTGGCGCACCCGCCGCCCCCTCGAATCCGCCATCCACTGGGAACGATTCACCCCCCGCGCCGACGACTAGCCGCACACGCCACGAAACCCCGGCCCGCACAAGCGGATCGGGGTTTCGTCGGCGGCAGGACTCAGTGCTGCGGAGCGGTGGCGTACCCGACGCCCGCGCCGATGGCGGCGTCCTGGCCCATGCGGTTCAGGGTGTCGACCGGGATTCCGGTGGTGGGGTCACGCTGCACATCGGCCACGGGGGCGGGGGCGGGATCATTGGAAACGGTCGCGGCGGAGGCGGTTCCGGCTCCGGCCAGCACGATGGCGGTGGCGACGGGAACGGCGACGACCGAGGAGAGAACGATCTTGCGAACAGACATCGGGATTACCGGCTTTCACATGCGTAGTTCTTTTCGAAACGCATCCGGTGGAGGGCGGGTATCGCGGTCACACCGGATCCACTACCGGCATTAGGCATAACTGGTCGTCTGCCAAAAATGAGCCCACTCAGTAAACCGCGTGACCCACGCCATGAAAAGCGCACTTTTCAACAACGAATCGGCAGGTAGCGGCAAGGAGGTCAGGCGAAATTGCCCTGTCCGTCACATGTGACCCACAGAGCACCGGATTTGCGCTACTCGGGTTCGACGAGCCGCCGGGTCACTTCCGCGGCCAACTCCGCCCCGGTCGCCTCACGCAGTGCCTCGACCAGCGCGGCGCGCCGCACATCATCACGGGTGAGGAATCCCGCCGCGATCAACCCCTCGACCGGGCTGACGCCGTAGGTGCGGCTGAACGCGATGACCGTCTCGGCCACCGGCGAGTCGCCGCTCAGATGCCGGGAGACCCGCATCTGATTGGTGCCCATCCGCGCGGCGATGGCCCGGTCGCTGTCACCGTGCGACACCGCCTGCTTCCACTCCCGGAATGCCACGAACGTGATTGTCGCACCGGAGGTGTTTCCGGCCGCGATCCTTCCGATGGGCCGGGCGCGTCAGCGCAGGGCGTCACCGGCGCGATGCCCGATCACCGAGACCCCGTCCAGGACAACCACGGGATCACCCGAATCTGCTCGCCCCGTGAGGGTGATGGTCCCGGTGAAGACATCGCCCTGTGCCACGGCCGCACTCGCCGGTCCGGTGAGTTCGACCCGCGAGCCATCGATCGTGTAGAACTCGGTCGGCCCGCCGCTCACGAAGGCCAGCGTCCACACCGCCGCATCCGAATACACCAGCCCGTACACCGAATATCGTTCACCCGCATGCCGATGGGCATCGCGCAGCAGCACATTCAGACTCCCGTCCGAGAGCTGCCCGCCCAGCTCGGAACCGGTCGCGGGAACCGAAACCGGATGGGCCCCGGCCATTCCCGCGCCGAGAACGCCCGTGACCAGGGCGAGGGCCGCGGCGGTGATCAAAGCTCTGCCAACCATGCCCCGCCTCCGCCCTCATCGTTTCCCCAGTAATACCTATTCGAGACCGGGGCATCACAACTTTTTCGCGCCGTCACCTACGCGGCGGCGCGACCGAAGAGGCGCAGGTGAGCCGGCTAGACGCGCTCGAGGACGGCCGAGGCTCCGATGCCGCCCGCGGCGCAGATGCCGAGGAGGGCGGTGGATTTGCCGGTCAGGGCCAGTTCGTTGGCCATGGTGGTGACCATGCGGGCGCCGGTCGCGCCGAAGGGGTGGCCCAGGGAGAGGGAGCCGCCGTGGACGTTGAGGGTGGCGGGGTCGATTTCGCCGACGGCGGTGTCGCGGTCGAGGCGGGTCTTGGCCCACTCGTGGCTGGCCAGGGCGGAGACGACGGACAGGGTCTGGGCGGCGAAGGCCTCGTGGATATCGACGAAATCGATGTCGGACAGCGACATTCCGGCCTTGTCGAGGGCTCGGGGCATGGAGATGGCGGGGCCGATCAGCACCTGGTCGCGGGGGTCGACGCTGACGAAGCTCCAGGACCGGAAGGCGGCCAGGGGCTGGTAACCGAGGGCCCGGGCCTTCTCCTCGCTCATGAGCAGCACCGCCGACGCGCCGTCGGTGAGGGGGCTGGAGTTGCCCGCGGTGACGGTGCCGTGCTCGTCGAAAACCGGTGCGAGCTTGGCGAGTTTGGCCAGGCTGGTGTCGCTGCGGACGAGGCCGTCGCGGGAGACGGAGCGGCCGTCGGGGGTGCGGACCGAGAGCACCTCGCGGTCGAAGCGCCCGGATTCGATGGCGGCGGCGGCGCGGTGGTGGGAGGTGGCGGCGAACATGTCCTGCGCGCCGCGGGTGATGCCGTGGATGCGGGCCATCTTCTCGGCGGATTCGCCCATGACCTCGCCGGTGGTGCGCTCGGCGATCTGCGGCCGCCGCGGCACCAGGTCGAAGAAGGGCGCGAGTTGCGTTGCGGCGGTGAGGTAGTCCTTGGGCTTGGGCTTGCCCAGGGCCAGCGGCGCGGCGGCGTGCACCAGCTTCTGCGGGAGCTTGACCTCGGCATTGCTGGTGGAGTCGCTGCCGCCCGCGACCATGATGTCGTACTCGCCGCGCTCGATGGCGGCCGCCGCCGACACCACGGCCTGCAGCCCGGACGCGCAGGCCCGGGTGACGGTGTAACCCTCACAGCCCGGGTCGAGTTCGAGATCGAGCGCGATCTCACGCGCGATGTTCGGCGAGCCGCTCGGCAGAATCACCCCGCCCCACACGATCGCCTGCACGTCCGGCTTGGGCAGCCCGGTCCGTTCCAGCAGCCCGCGCACCGCGGTGTCGGCGAGGTCGATGGAGTCCATCCGAGTGAATTCACTGAATGCCCGCACGAACGGGGTCCGCGCCCCGGCGACGATGACGGCACGGCGAGCGCCCTTGGTAGCCATGGCACAGTTTTAACTGATACACTCCGTAACAGCAAGAGTGTGCCAGGCGACAGTCAACCGGTGCCGAAGCAACAGGCGACCGGGGCCTTGTCCCTAGACCCCGGTCGAAAGTGGATGACCTGAACGACTCTCGAGCTTCTTGGGGGTCCGGGGGCCTGGCCCCCGGGTAATCCTTGTGGGGGTTCGGGGGCGAAGCCCCCTGAGAGCTTCGAGAGTTGTACCTGACTACGCGAGCCGGATGAGGCCGTAGTCGAAGGCGTGGCGACGGTAGACGACCGACGGTCGGTCGGTCTCCTTGTCCTGGAACATGAAGAAATCGTGGCCGACGAGCTCCATCTGATAGAGGGCGTCATCGACCGTCATGGGGATGGCGGGGTGCTGCTTGACTCGCACCACATGGCCGGGACCGGCGGATTCACCCTCCGCCTCGTCGGCCGAATGCTCGTGGGCGACGCCGCCGTTCGCGGCGAACAGCGAGTCGTCGAGCAGGCCCGCGGTCGCTTCCGACACCGAGATCGGCGTCTGGTCCCCATGATGTACGCGACGGCGATCCTTGAGCCGGCGCAACCGGCTCTCCAGCTTCTCGACCGCGAGCTCGAGGGCCGCGTAGAAGCTGTCCGCGCAGGCTTCGGCCCGGACCACCGGACCCTTGCCGCGGGCGGTGATTTCTATTCGCTGGCAGTTCTTGCGTTGACGACGGTTGCGTTCGTGGGTGAGCTCCACGTCGAAGAGATAAATGGTGGGGTCGAAGCGCTCGAGCCGAGCGAGCTTGTCCGCCACGTGAATTCGGAAATGGTCGGGAACTCCACCCTCGCCGAGGGTCCTGCCCTTGACCACGACATCCGCGTTGGTCGCCCGAGGGGGCATGGATTCGTCTGGGATGAATTCGTCATCCAGCAGCACCGCGGTGTCTGCGTTCTTCGCTGAGAGTCGTGAAGTAGTCGTCACGCGTACCTCCCGGATCTGGCCGCACAAGCCGCTCGTGCGGCGGGATTGAAACGTGTGCCGATCGAAATGATTCGCTCGGCACATATGTCCGAGGCGCCACCTCCAAACTTGCGGTTCGGGTGTCTGATCGCCAACCTAGTGCGCCAGCGACCCGTCCGCCAGTGTTCACGCAAATTTCGAAGAATCAAGCCGTGCAAGTAACCAGCGCGGCACGAACTGTCACACCCGCATCAGCCAGCGCACGCACCGATTCGCGCACCGTGACACCGGTGGTCAACACGTCATCGATCAGCACTACCTCGGCATTTGCCGGAAACAGGGCACCCGTTGGCCGGGTGGTGGCTACCATGATCCGCCCGTGCAGATTGTGCTGGCGATCGCTGTGCCCGAGGCCCACCGAGTCACGCACACCTGGCCGCATGCGCAACATCCGTACCAGTCGGCAATCCGGTAGCCAACCCGCCGCGACGATCGCGGAACGCGCCACAGGATCGCCTCCCCGCCTGCGCGCCGCCACGCGCCGGCTGGGCGCGGGAACCAGAATCAGCGGACGGCCGGTGTCCCGCAAATGATCCAGTCCCCTGGCCAAGGCGAACCCCAACGGCTTTGTCAGGTCCCACCGGTAATGCTCCTTGACGGCCAGCACCGCCGCCCGCGGCGCGCCCCGATAGGCCGCCAGCGCCCAGCACGGCACCCCGGGATCGGCCCGCGGGCGGATCCGGAGGGGCGGCCCGGACAGCGCGCCCGCGCAGTCCGCGCACCACCCCGTCCCGGCCCGCCCGCACCCGCCGCACGAGCGCGGCAGGAGCAGATCCAGCAGCTCCCCCATGCCCCTCAATGTGCGCCTAGCCGGGCAGGACCGGAACCGCGTTGGCTCCCAATCCCGGAACTTCGCGCCAGTAGTCCTCGCGCCCTTCGGGATTGCGGGTCAGCTCCAGCACCGTGCGCGAGTCGGCCACGTACTCCGAATCCGGCGCGGCGCTCACCACGCGCACCGGCGGGGTGAGGTTCTGCGAAGTCTGGGCGCGGAATTCGGAGCCGTCCACCAGCACCCCGGCCACCGGGTCCACATTGCCGTCGCGGCCCACGATGACCTTCTCGTCGGTGAACCAGTCCAGCGAGACCGCGGGCGTGCTCAGCCCGATGGCCAGCGGCAGCGGCGAGGTCAGCGAGAACTTCCCGTTCGGCTGCGGCACCACCACGGCCACGTACACCTTGCCGTTGGCGATGAGCGCCGCCCGCGCCCCGGACGGCGAGATGCGCAGCTCGGTGATGGGCGTGCGCGGGGAGGTCGAATTGGCCGCCGCCGCCACCAGTTCGGTGATGTCGACGTCCTGCACCGAGACATTGCCGGTGGTGCGATCGAGCACCGCCCGGATCACCCGGTCCCCGTCCACCACCGACCAGGCCGAACTGCCGTCGGCGGGCCAGGAGGGCCGGGTGAAGGTGCCGCCGGTGGCGACCGGGAAGCCCTGGCCGTCATAGGTTCCGATGACCAGCGTGCGCTCGGGTTCCGGGTCGGGCCGCCCGGACTTGGCGACCGCGGCCACCAGTTGCCCGTCCGGCGACAGTCCCACCGACTGCAGGGTGTGCGTGGTGCCGAAATAGCCGGGGGCGGGCGTGATCGCGGAGTCGACGACCGCCACCAGCAAGCCGTCGCGCACGGCGTGCAGCCCGACGCGATTGCGGGCGATGACGTCCGGGCTGCGGCCCTCCACGTCCGAGCGCTGCCAGCCGTTGGCGAACTTCTCGTTGAGCGGCTTGCCGTCGGCATTGAGCACGTACGGACCGGCCACGTCGGCGCCGGACAGGGTCAGCACCACCTGCGCGGCCATCAGATCGCGCACCGCCGGATCGGGACTCACCCCCGAGAAGTCCACGGCCACACCGCCGCCGCCGACCCCGACGTTCTCCGGATCGCCATTGGCCTTGGTGATGGGCCCGCGCAGCGCGACGGGCGCGGCCATCGGATTGTGGGTGGCGGGCCCGGGCGCGGCCTGTGTGCCCTCCCCCAGCATGCTCAGCAGCCGATGTGCCAGCTGGTCCTTGCGGACCGAGATCCAGCGTAGGTCGGGGACCATGGCCACCCCGGCCAGGTTGGGGAAGAACAGCGAATACCGGTGGTAGGACTTGGCGAACGCGGCCTGTTCGACGATCACTCCGTTGGGCAGATCCTTGATCCGCCATTCTCCGTCGATCTTCTCCATGTCGCCCTTGGTCTCCAGGGTGCCCTCGGCCGCCCGGTAGGAGCCGTCCATGGCCAGCTCGCCGATCTTGCGGGCCCGGATCACATAGGTCGCGGAGTCGCCGCTGCGGGAGTCGCGCAGCGTGTTCGGCTGCGAGTCCACGATGGTGGTGGCGGCCGCGTCGTCCCAGGCCGTATTGGCCGCGGGCGAGAGGAACTGGCGGGCCGCCTGGTGCCGGCTGGTCGGATCGGCGGTGGCGGCCATGAAGTCCAGCAGCAGCTGCTCGGGTTCCCGTCCGGCGATGGGCGGATTGGGCGCGGTGCTGGTGGGCTGGTGGTCGAGGCTGCCGAGCGCCTGCGGAGCCGAGGAGTCCGGCAGGCTCGCACAGGCGCTCAGCGATAATAGGCAGACGACGGCCAGCAGGACCCGTCGTGGGCCGGTGAGGGGACGCCTCATGACTGCCCGTCCGCGGCCGATTTCGACGGGAATTCCGGTGCGATGGAGTCGAATCCGGCCTCCCCGTCGGGGGAGTTCGCCGGGTCGCCGGTGCCCGCTTCGAGTTCCGGTGCGGCGGTGGCGGATTCCGCGCCGCCGCCCGGCAGCGCCGCGAAGGACGCGATGGTGCCGGAGGATCCGTCGGAGCCCGGGATGGCCGGGTCGGGGCTGGCGACGGCCGGGTCCGGACCGGCGGGGTCCGAGCCCGCGGCGGCCGGGTCCGAGCCCGAGATGTCCAGCGCCAGTTGCTCCGGCGAGACCGCGCCGCGAATCTTGGGCGGCTCCAACGACAGTGGGCTGGGCCCGAGCTTGCGGCCGCGGACCATGGGCAGGGTGAGCCGGAAGCTCGCGCCCACGCCGATCTCGCCCCAGGCTTCGAGCTTGCCCTCGTGCAGGTTGGCGTCCTCGACGCTGATGGACAGGCCCAGCCCGGTGCCGCCGGAGCGGCGCATGCGGGAGGGGTCCGAGCGCCAGAAGCGGTTGAACACCAGCTTCTCCTCGCCGGGCCGCAGGCCCACGCCCTGGTCGCGCACCACGATGCCGACCGCGTTCGCGTCCACGTCACCGCGCATGCGCATGAGCACGGGTTTGCCCTCGCTGTGGTCGATGGCATTGGCGAGCAGATTGCGCAGCACGCGTTCGACGCGGCGCGGATCCACCTCGGCGACCAGCGGTTCCTCGGGCAGGTCCACCACCAGTTCGACGCCGGATTCCTTGGCCAGGTGCCGCACCGTGGAGACCGCGGCCCGCGCGCACATGCGCACGTCCAGCGATTCCACCTGCAACTCGGCCACGCCCGCGTCGTGGCGGCTGATCTCGAGCAGATCGTTGAGCAGGCCCTCGAACCGGTCGAGTTCGTTGACCAGCAGTTCGGCCGAGCGCGCCAGCGCCGGGTCCAGGTCGTCGCTGGATCCGTGGATGAGGTCGGCGGCCATGCGCACGGTGGTCAAGGGCGTGCGTAGCTCGTGGCTGACGTCGGAGGTGAAGCGTCGCTGCAGATTTCCGAACTCCTCGAGTTGGGTGATCTGGTTGGACAGGCTTTCGGCCATCTCGTTGAACGACATGGCCAGCCTGTCCATGTCGTCCTCGCCGCGCACCAGCATGCGCTCCTTGAGCCGCCCGTCGGCGAAGCGACTCGCGATGCGCGCCGCGGATCGGATGGGCAGCACCACCTGCCGGGTCACCAGCGCGGTGATGGCGGCCAGCAGCACCAGCAGCACGATGCCGCCGATGAGCATGGTCCCGCGCATGAGCGAGAGACTGCGTTGCTCATTGGTGAGCGGGAAGATCAGATAGATCTCCAGCGAGTCGATGTCGGCCGAGGGGCTGCCGATGATCAGCGCCGAACCCTTGTACCCATCCGGGCTGGAGACCGTCGCGAACTGGTAGGAGACCTGCCGCTGCTTCACGAATTGGCGTAGCTCGCTGGGGATTTCCTGGATGGAGCCGGAGGTGATCTCCTGCCCGGTGTCCCCCGTCATGGCCAGCGCCGCCTCGTAACTGCCTGCGGCGCCGCCACTCTGGTTCCCGCCGGCGCTGGAGAACAGCGCGCGGCGGGCATCGTCCAGTCGACTCTGCTGAGTCCCCGAATCGTGTACACCGGTCAGTTGGTTCTGCACGGTATTGCGGGCACGGCCCATCTCCTCGACGGCCGCGTTGATCTTCGCGTCCAACAACCGGTCGGTGATCTGACTCGTGAGCACGACGCCCAGAATCGTGATGACGATCAGCGACAGGGTGAGCGTGGACACGACAACACGCAACTGCAGCGAACGCCGCCAAACATGGCCCAGTTGCTCGCCCAGATTGCGGAACCAGGCCACCACTACCGCCAGCCACCGCTGAACGCGGTTTCTGGAGCCAGCGATCACGGCGGTCCGGCCTTGTAGCCCACACCTCGGACGGTCAAGACGATCTCAGGGTTCTCCGGATCCTTCTCCACCTTGGCGCGCAACCGCTGCACGTGCACATTGACCAGGCGGGTATCGGCGGCGTGCCGGTAACCCCAGACCTGTTCCAACAGCACCTCGCGGGTGAACACCTGGCGTGGCTTGCGGGCCAGCGCCACCAGCAGATCGAACTCCAGTGGAGTCAGCGAGATCTGCGCACCGCCGCGAGTCACCTTGTGCGCGGGCACATCGATGACGATGTCGGCGATGGAGAGCAGCTCCTGCGGCTCCTCCTCGGTGCGGCGCAGGCGGGCCCGCACGCGAGCAACGAGTTCCTTCGGTTTGAACGGCTTGACGATGTAATCGTCGGCGCCGCTTTCCAAACCCAGGACGACGTCGACCGTATCGGTCTTCGCCGTCAGCATCACGATGGGCACTCCCGAGTCGGCTCGCAACACCCGGCACACGTCGATGCCGTTCATGCCGGGCAGCATGAGATCCAGCAACACGAGATCCGGGCGCAGCTCCCGGACCGCGGTCAGCGCCTGCGTGCCGTCACCGACGACGTGGGGGTCGAAACCCTCACCGCGCAAGACGATCGTGAGCATCTCCGCGAGAGCCATATCGTCGTCGACGACCAGAATCTTCGGCTTCATAACGTCTAGTTTGTCACCTCTCCGGCTCTGATTCGGCCGCCACGCCAACACTCGTGACCTGTCGGCGCACATCCAACCCTATCCAGCAACAATTTCCGCCAGGCGCGCGACGAGTGTTGCCGGATCGTCACCGCTCCGATGCACCCACCACACTCCGTGCCAGTTGATTTCGGCCAGCTCACGGTAGACATTACCGGTGCGCCGCTGCAGTCCGCCGTCTTTCTCGTATGCGTCCAGCGCACGGGAGCTGTCGGCCTCGCCGCGCAGGCGGGCGCGCTCCTCGGCCACATCGACGGGGACATCCAGCAGAATCTGGACATCCGGGGCAGGCAAACCGAAGCGCTCGAACTCCAATTCCTCGATCCAGGCCACGATTTCACCGTGCGCGTCCTGGTTCAGGCGGGCGGCCGAGTAGGCGGCATTGGAGGCCACGTAGCGGTCGAGTAGCACGATGTCGTTGTCCGCCAGCAGTTTCGAGAGTTCGTCGCGGTTGTAGCCACGGTCGAGGGCGAACAGCAGCGCCATGGCGTTCACAGACTGGGCGGTATCTCCGTGGCCGCCGCGCAGCGCCTCGGCCGCCAGATCGGCGTGCACGGAGACGGTATAGCGCGGGAAGGCGAGAGTCGCGACGCGCAGTCCGCGGTCGGTCAGCCCGGCCACCACGGCATCGGTCAACGTGCGCTTGCCCGCGCCGTCGAGCCCTTCCACCGCCACCAGTACACCCATGCGGGGGAGCCTACCGAACCTCTCGCTATAGTCCGGCCATGACTTCCATCGGCGTCAAGTCAGTGCAGTTCAAGCGTGCTTTTGTAGCGTTCGGAGTGACGGTTGCCGCCATCGGATCGGCGGGTTGCGGCAGCGGTTCCGGCGACCAGAGCTCATCCACCACCAGCCCCGTCGCCGACCCCAACCGGACCTTCGACCTGCAGGCCCACCGCGGCGGCCGGGGCATGACCATCGAGGAGTCGCTGCCCGGCTTCGCCAAGGCCGTCGAACTGGGCGTCTCCACACTGGAACTCGACATCGTGCTGACCGCGGACAAGGTCCCGCTGATCTGGCACGACCCGGCCATCCAGGCCGAGAAGTGCACCGACACCGCCCCGGCCTTCCCCGACGACCAGCAGTACCCCTACGTCGGCAAGCTGGTGCACGATCTGACCTACGACCAGGTCCACACCCTCGACTGCGGCAAGAAGCTGGCGGGTTTCCCCGAGGCGCAGGAACTCCCGGGCAACAGGATCGCCAAACTGCCCGAGCTGTTCGATCTGGTGAAGACCTACCCGGGCGCGTTCGCGGCGCTGCGCTACAACGTGGAGACCAAGGTCGAGGCCGAACACCCCGAACAGTCCGCCGCGCCCGAGGAATTCGTGGGCGTCATCCTCGACGCCGTCGCGGCGGCCGGGGCCACCGACAAGGTGGAGATCCAATCCTTCGACTGGCGCAGCCTGCCGCTGGTGAAGGCGAAGAACCCGGCCATCCCGACGGTGGCGCTCTACGACGATTCCACCTTCAAGCCGAACAGCGCCTGGCTCGGCCCGATTCGCTACGAGGACCACGCCGACGACGCGCTGGGCGCGATCAAGGCACTGGGCGCGGACATTTCGTCGCCGGACTACAAGATGCCGTCGATCACCGCCGAATACGCCCGCAAGGCACACGATCTGGGCATCAAGATCGTCCCCTGGACCGTGAACGACAAGGACGCCATCGGCAAGGTCCTCGATGAGGGTATGGACGGCATCATCACCGACTACCCCAACCGCGCGCGAGAGGTCATGGGCGACAAGGGCTACCCCCTGCCCAAGTCCTTCCACAAATAACCCGGCCAAATTCGAAACGTGAGCCAGTCAGTTCTTGTAGGGTCCGAGCCACAACTCCCCCTGCAAGGAGAGCAACCTGATGAAGTCTCGCTTCACATACCCGTTGGCCGCCGTCGCCATCACCGCCGCCGCTCTTTCCGCGGCGGGCACCGCGTCGGCAGCTCCGCTCACCCTGGAACCCGCACCCGCCGCCCCGGTCGCCAACTCCGGCTCGTCGCTCATCCCGTCGGGCTCGTCCGTCCCCTCGGGCTCCGGCGGCTCGGGCTCGAGCAATATCGGCGGCACCGGTTCCAGCGCCAGCGAACTTATCAACGCGACCCTCTGCACCCTCCAGGGCAAGCAGTGGTTCCCCATCGTGGACATCTGCGTCTGATCTGCGAACACCCTGTGCCGCCGACCGAAAGGGTCGGCGGCACAGCCATTTCCACCCCACCCCGTGCCCCGGAAAATCACGGCAGATTTCTGAAACGTGTTCACTTTAGAGTGTGGGTCACCGCAACACCGAGGAGACCCGATGAAAACGGCCCTGGCACACCGCCTCCCCCTCGTACTCGCCGCGTGCGCGGCTGCCGCCGCCCTCGCCACCGGCACCGCCGCCGCGGACTCCCCCGCGCCGGTGTCGGAGTACGGCTCCTCCGCGGACATGACGTCCCCGCTCTTGGGCTTGTCCATGTCGCCGGGCTCCTCGGCCCTCAACTCCGGGTCATCCGCGCTGACATCGGGATCCGGCCTGTCCAGAATGGCAAGTCAGTTCTTCTGCCAAGCGCAGGGCGGCACCTGGTATCCCGACACCGCCTATTGCAAGCCCCGCGGGTTCCAGCCGAACTAGCGCTCGGATTCGAGCCGGATTCCGGCCACCGCGAACGAGATTCGGCCGATCACCCGTGGGCGACCGGCCGAATCGTCAGCTCCTACAGCAGGATTCCGCTCAGTAGCGGTAGTGCTCCGGCTTGTACGGGCCCTCCACGTCCACGCCGATGTACTCGGCCTGGTCCTTGGTGAGCTTGGTCAGGGTGCCGCCGAGTGCCTCGACGTGGATGCGCGCGACCTTCTCGTCGAGCGCCTTGGGCAGGCGGTAGACCTCGTTGTCGTACTCGTCGGGCTTGGTCCACAGCTCGATCTGCGCGATGACCTGATTGGAGAACGAGTTCGACATGACGAAGGAGGGGTGGCCGGTGGCATTGCCCAGGTTGAGCAGACGGCCCTCGGACAGCACGATGATGGACTTGCCGGACTCCTTGAAGGTCCAGAGGTCCACCTGCGGCTTGATGTTGAGCCGATCCGCGCCGGAGCGCTCCAGGGCGGCCATGTCGATCTCGTTGTCGAAGTGACCGATATTGCCCAGGATGGCCTGGTCCTTCATCGCCTTCATGTGGTCGAGCAGGATGATGTCCTTGTTGCCCGTGGAGGTGATGACGATGTCGGCCTCGCCGATGGCCTGCTCCACGGTGACCACGTCGAAGCCGTCCATCAGCGCCTGCAGCGCGTTGATCGGGTCGATCTCGGTGACCTGCACGCGCGCGCCCTGCCCGGCCATCGCCTCCGCGCAGCCCTTGCCCACGTCGCCGTAACCGCAGATCAGCACCTTCTTGCCGCCGATGAGTACATCGGTGCCGCGGTTGATGCCGTCGATGAGCGAGTGGCGGGTGCCGTACTTGTTGTCGAACTTCGACTTGGTGACCGAGTCGTTGACATTGATGGCCGGGAAGACGAGCTCACCCGCGGCGGCGAACTGGTACAGCCGCAGCACACCGGTGGTGGTCTCCTCGGTGACGCCCTGCACCGACTCGGCGATCTTGCCCCACTTGCCCCGATCGGCTTCGAGGCTGGCGCGCAACAGGTTCAGGAACACCTTGTACTCGGCCGAGTGGGTCTCGTCCTCGGGCGGCACCACACCGGACTTCTCGAACTGCGCGCCGCGCAGCACCAGCATGGTGGCGTCGCCGCCGTCGTCGAGGATCATGTTGGCGGGCTCACCCGGCCAGGTCAGCATCTGCTCGGCGGCCCACCAGTACTCCTCGAGGCTCTCGCCCTTCCAGGCGAAAACCGGGGTGCCCTTGGGCTCGTCGACGGTGCCGTGCGGGCCGACCACCACCGCGGCGGCCGCGTGGTCCTGGGTGGAGAAGATATTGCAGGAGGCCCAGCGCACCTCGGCGCCGAGGGACACCAGGGTCTCGATGAGCACGGCGGTCTGAACGGTCATGTGCAGCGAGCCGGAGATCCGCGCGCCCTTGAGCGGCTGCACGTCGTGGTACTCGCGACGCAGCGCCATCAGGCCCGGCATCTCGTGCTCGGCGAGGCGAATCTCCTTGCGGCCGACCTCGGCCAGGGAAAGGTCCGCCACCTTGAAATCGATCCCGTTGCGGACGTCGGGGGTCATCATGCTGGACACAGCGGTCGTCATCTGCCTCTCCATGGTCGGCTGCTTGGCGCTAAGGCTAGTCGGTCCGACTTGGTTCCCCCGCGCGACTTGGTTCCCGCGCGCTGCGGCCGACGTGCGTACAGCGTACGCACGTCGGCACGGTTTTGTCGACCTCCGCAAACGCGCCTAGTAC
>NZ_BJWY01000125.1 GCF_007990715.1 Nocardia seriolae NBRC 15557
CGAGCGGGTGAGTGACACATTGAAATCGGCGGGGGCCGCACCCGCGGTGACGTAATACAGCGTCGCGAATCCGATGACATAGCAGCCGAAAATGGCGGCCAGCGCCTCCATCGCCTGCACCAGTGGATATTTCACCCGCAGAATTCGGCGCACCTGCCAGGTGCCGACCGCCGCGGCCACCGCGACGCCGCCGATGAGCAGCACCAGCGCGGGCAGGTCGGACACCTGCCGCAGGGGCAGCAGGAAATAGGCCAGCAGCAGGACGGTAATGGTCGCGAGCGGGCGCAGTACCGCCCACCACCACACCTTGCGCGGCGGCCGCTCCGATTTCGGCGCATTTCCATTGTCCGGCATACCTGTCCACGCTACCCCGCCCGGCAACCCTAATTCGGCGGTGCGGCACCGACTTTCCGACGAGAGGGAAATACGATGAACGAGAATCCGGATTCCCAACCCCAGGAACCGGTTCCCGACGCGCTGACGGAATCCGAACGCGCGGAACTGGACAGCCTGCGGGCGACCTACGGCACCGTCCGGCGCGGGCACGCCGCGCGCTGGATCGGGGTGGGCGTGCTGCTGGTGCTGGCCGGGGTGCTGATCCTGGGCAGCGTGGTGGCCCGTTTCGCACGCAGCGAGATCTACGACACCGATCACTATGTCGCCACCGTCGCGCCGCTGGCGGCTCAACCCGCGATCCGAAATGAACTGGCCGACAAGCTCACCGACGCCATCGTGACCCGCGTCGATATCGAGCAGGTGACCGCGCAGGCCGTCGCCGCGCTCACCGACAATGTCGCCCAGGTGGCGGATCGGCCGCGGGTGGCCGCGGCGCTGGAGAGCCTGCCGCCGCTGGTGGCCACCCAGGCGCAGAACTACATTCACCAGACGGCGCTGGCACTGGTGAGCAGCGCCGAGTTCCAGCAGGCCTGGAATACCGCCAATCGGCTCGCGCATCAGGCGTTGACGGCGGTGCTCACCGGGGACACCCGGCCCGGCGTGCAGGTCTCGGCCGACGGCACCATCAGCATCTCGTTGCAGCCGTTCCTGGCCGAGGTCCGGGATCGGCTGGACGAGAAGGGTTTCCGATTCGCCGATCACATTCCCGACATCGACACCCGGGTCGCCCTGTTCCAGGCGACGCACCTGCCCGCCGCCAAGCAGGCGGTCCGGGCCCTCGATCGCAGCGCCACGGTGCTGCCGCTGCTGGCGGTGGCCGCGGTGGTCGGCGCGGTCCGGCTCGCGCCATCGGGCCGCAGGCTGCGCGCGCTGGCGCTGGCGGCGTGGAGCGGGGTGGCGGCCATGCTGGCGCTGGGGATCGCGCTGCTGATCGGGCGCACGATCTATCTGGACACGGTGCCGACCGACGCGTTGTCACCGGATGCCGCGACAGCCTTGTTCGACACCGTCGTGCGGCCGTTGCGCACCGCCCTGCGTGCGGTGGGGGTGCTCGGGCTGGTGGTGGCGGCCGCCGCCTATCTGGCCGGGCCGTCGCCATCGGCGGGCACGGTGCGCCGGGAGACCCAGCGCGCGCTGCGGTCGCTGTGGCGCGGCCGGTACGAGCGGCCGCCCAATGCCGTCGAGGTGTTCACCGCCCGGTATCGAATGCCCTTGCGGCTGGCGGTGATCGCGGTCCTGGTGCTGGCCCTGTTGTTCTGGCCGTACCCGAGCGGGTTCGTGGTGGCGGGTCTGGCGCTGACGGGACTGGTGCTGCTGGCCGCCGTCGAGTTCCTGGGCCGGGCCGACACCGGGACCGAATCCCCGTGAGACCGAGCGATTCTCATCCCTGTCGCACCGGAATCATCCGCCGCGCATGAGGCCCGCCGCCCCGGCCCGGGGCAACGTGGTGGACGCGCGGGCGGTGCTCCCGCCGCCCGCGTCCCAACGACCGTGAGGAGCCATCGTGCAGAACTATCCACCGATCGCGGACCACGGCCTGATCGGCGATCTGCAAACCGCCGCACTGGTCGCCACCGACGGCACCGTCGACTGGTACTGCTGCCCCCGTTTCGATTCGCCCACCGTCTTCGCCGCGCTGGTGGATCACGAACGCGGCGGGCACTGCCGGGTGCAGCCCGCCCAGCGGCCCTTTCACAGCCGGCAGATGTACTTCCCCGACACCGCGATCCTGGTGACGCGCTTCATGACCGATGTCGGCACCGGCGAGGTCATCGACTTCATGCCGGTCACCGGCGGCGACTCCACCGATCGGCACCGCCTGGTGCGCATGCTGCGCTGCGTGCGCGGGCACATCACCTTCGAACTCGATATCGCCCCGAGTTTCGACTACGGCCGCCGCACCCACACCACCCACATCGATGACGAGGGAGCCGTCTTCGAGTGCGGCCCGGCGGGTTTGACCCTGCACGCGGTGCGCGAGCCCGGCGATCCGCGGCTGGCGCAGATCCAGATCACCGAGCGCGGCGCCCTGCACGGGCTGCTCCCGCTCGAGGCCGGGCAGATGCGCGGATTCGTGATGGAATCCGGTGCGCCCCGCCCGGCGCAGGCCGTCCGGGTCGCCGAGATCGAGCAGATCTTCCAGGACACCGTGGACTTCTGGCACCGGTGGCTGGCCCACTCGACCTATCGCGGACGCTGGCGCGAGATCGTGCACCGCTCGGCCATCACACTCAAGCTGCTGACCTACGCGCCGACCGGGGCCATCGTGGCCGCGCCCACCGCCGGGCTGCCCGAACAGCTGGGCGGGGAACGCAATTGGGACTACCGCTACGCCTGGATCCGCGACGCCTCCTTCTCGGTGTACTCGCTGCTCGCGCTCGGGTTCACCGAGGAAGCAACGGCTTTCGCGCGCTGGCTGCGCGGTCTGTACCGGGGCAAGGGGGAACCGTTGCAGATCATGTACCGCATCGACGGCTCCTCGGACCTGACCGAGGAGGTGATCGAGGGATGGGAGGGCTACCGCGGCTCGGCTCCGGTACGCATCGGCAATGACGCGTCGGGCCAATTGCAGCTCGATATCTACGGCGAACTGCTCGACAGCATCTATCAGGCCGACCGGCGCGGGCTGCGGATCAGCCACGAGGGCTGGCAGGACGTGACCGGGCTGCTGGACTGGCTGGGCGAGAACTGGGACCGGCCCGAGGAGGGCATCTGGGAAACCCGCGGCGGCCGTGCGGAATTCACCTACGGGCGGCTGATGAGCTGGGTGGCCTTCGACCGCGCGGTGCGGCTGGCCAACAAGCACGGGCTGCCGGGCCCGGTCGAGCGCTGGCGCGAGCACCGCGACCGGATTCACGATCAGCTGTGGGAGCGCGGCTGGCATCCGCGGCGGCGCGCCTTCGTGCAGCGTTACGACTCGGAGGTGCTGGATTCCTCGCTGCTGCGCATGGTGCAGGTCGGGTTCGTCGCGCCGCGCGACCCGCTGTGGCTCTCGACGCTGTCGGCCATCCGCCACGATCTCGTCACCGACAGCCTGGTCCACCGCTACGACCCGGCCGCCTCCCCGGACGGGCTGGAAGGCGACGAGGGCACCTTCTCGCTGTGCACGTTCAACTATGTGAACGCGCTCGCGCGGGCCGGGAATGTGGCCCAGGCCCGGCTGGTGTTCGAGAAGATGCTCACCTACGCAAACCATTTGGGGCTCTACGCCGAGGAGATCGGGCTGACCGGGGATCAGCTCGGCAACTTTCCGCAGGCGTTCACCCATCTGGCGCTCATCGACGCGGCGATCACCCTCGACCGGGCGCTGGACGCGCGGCCCGCGCCCGCGGCGGCCGGGTCGGGCTCAGGCCGGTGAGTCGGTGCTCGCGCGGCGCACGCGCGTGCCGATCAGTTCGGCGGCGACGAGCAGCCAGGTCGCGGCGGCCACCGCCAGCAATGCCCGGCCCAGCAGTCGCGCCCACGCCGAATCCAGTGCGGCACCGGCCGACAGCGCCGCGACCGCCGTCATACCGAGCAGGAACACCGTGGCCCAGCGGCGCAGGTTGTAGCCGGGCCGGAAGCTGACCACCTCGGCCACCACCAGCAGCACGTAGAACGCGAGATTGAGGCCGACCAGCGCCAGGGTCAGGGTCCGCAGGATCGAATCCAGCCATCCGGTCCAATGGTGCCAGCCGACGAGTTGCGAACCGGCCAGCGCCGAGATGGCCAGCGCACCGGTCATGACCCAGTGATCCCCGGCCCCGCGCCAGATCTGCGTGAGATCGAAATGCGCGAAAGCCGCCGCGTACAACAGCAATCCGAGCACGAAACACATCAGCGCCGCCACCGCGAGCCAGTCGCCGACCCCGGCCCGCGCCAGCGTCGCGCCCAGCACGGCCAGGCCCTCGGTGGCCACGCAGACCAGGAACACCGCGCCGGGCATGCGCCGATTCCAGTGCGCGATCACCAGCCCGAGCAGCACCGGCCACACGATTGCGGCGATCACCAGCAGCGCGGTGGCTGCGAAATGCCAACCGAGCAGGGCGATTCGGGTGCCGAGCACGGTGGTGGCGCCGACGGCCGTCAACGCCGGTGGCGTATCCGCCTCGCTCTCCCATCGGGTGTGGGTCCACAGCAGCCGGGACCCGAAATCGGTGGCCAGCGCGAGCCAGATGATGGCGGCGAGCACCAGCCCGGCGCGTGAGAGCGTCTCGAAACCGGTCAGATGCAGTCCCACGGAGATGATTCCGGTGGCCATCACGAAAGCGCCCATGGCCGGGGGCAATTCGCGCCACCATCGCCGGGTGTCACCCTGCTCGTTGAGGGTGAGCACCGAGAACACCGCGGCCGCCAGGATCATGAGCGCCGAAACCAGCAGTGCCACATCGAGTCCGTGATGGAAGGCCACGGTCCCGGTCCGCAGTGCCTCGGGCACCTTCGACGCGTACTTCAGCATGGCGCCCAGATCGATGCCGCTGGGGATCCGCCCGCGCTCCACCGCGTCGATGGCGGTCGGCTGCAACTCCGGCGGCAGCCCCAATTCGGTGAGCTTGGCCCGCAGATCCGCGGTGAGGAAGCCGTTGACCAGCGAACCCAGCACCGCGACGCCGACCGCCGCGCCGACCTGGCGCATGGTGTTGGTGGCGGCGGCCGCCATGCCCGAATGCGCCACGGGCACCCCACTCAGCACGGCGGAGGTCAAGGGCACCACGGCGATTCCGAAGCCGAGCCCGGCCAGCGCCAGGGTCGCCGACAGTTCCGCGAAGGAGATCGAGCCCGCCAGGGCGTGCCGGGTCAGCGCGATCCCGGCGGCGCTCACCACGCAGCCGGTGATCATCGGGGTGCGCGCGTCGGTGCGCGCCACCCACCGGCCCGCGGCCAGCGAGCCCACCACGATGGCGGCCGCCATCGGCGCGAACACCGCGGCCGTGCGCGCGGCCGAATAGTGGATCATCACCTGGAGATACAGGGCGGTGAAGAAGAAGATCGAGAAGACGCCGAAGTAGACTGCGAACGCTACGCCCAGCGCGCTGCGCACCGGCGGCAGCCGCAGATAACGGAAATCGAAGACGGGGTTGCGAACCCGCGTCTCCACCGCCACGAAGCCGAAGAACGCAAGTCCCCCGGCGACGAACAGCGCGACCACCGACGGCGCACCGTAACCGCGGTTCTCACCGCTGATCGCCGCGTAGATCACCGTGCCGAGCGTGATCGCGCCGAGCAGGGATCCGCCCCAGTCCATCGGTCCGGGTTGCGGGTCGGCGCTCTCGGGGACATAGCGCAGCGCGGCCGCGAAGACCACGACGCCGATGATCACGTTGAACCAGAAGATCGACCGCCACCCGTACCAGTCCACCAGTACGCCGCCCAGCACCGGACCGGCGGCCAGCGCCAGGCCGGACACCGCCGACCACACGCCCAGCGCCTTGGCCCGGCGGCGGGGATCCGGAAACACCTGCCGCAGTATCGATAACGTGCCCGGCTCCGAGGCCGCCGCGCCCAGCCCCATCACCGCCCGCCCGGCGATGAGCGCGGGCACGCTGCCCGCCAGCGCCGAAAGCACCGATCCCGCACAGAAGATGGCCAGTCCGGCGACCATCACCCGCTTGCGCCCCCAGGGGTCGCCCAGCGATCCGGCCGCCAGCATGAGGCCGGCGAACACCAGCGTGTAGGCATTGACCACCCATTGCAGCAGCGTCACATCGGTGCTGAGGTCGGACCGGATGTCGGCCAGGGCGACGCTGACCACGGTGGTGTCGAGGAAGGTGACGAACAGGACCGCGGTGAGGGTGGCCAGCGCGATGCCGGGTCGCGCCGCCCTCGACACCCCCTTGCCCCCGGGGTGCGACGCGTCGTTGATTACCGCCACGAGCTCAGGTTACGTCGCGAATCAGCTGGACAACGCCTCGTACATGCCGGGTTTCAACTGGGATTTCAGGGCCGACCACGGGACGGTGATATCGACCGGTCCGGCCGCCTCGGGCCCGACCTGTCCCTGCTGGAAGTACACGTGCATGCCCTGCGGCGTCGCCGTCCAGACCTGGAAATGCTCGCGGGTGGGCGTGATTCCGGCCTTGGTGTAGCCGTCGCCCGCGCGGGTGGTGGGCAGCAGCTTGGCGGCCTGCGCCGAGAGCACCTCGAGCCCCTTGTTCTCGTTGGTGAAAACGTCCTTCAGGGTGAGCGATTCGGCGTTGTCGACATTCACCACGCAGGTGGACTCCACGGTGAACGGGTGCGCCCCGCCGCCGTAGACGCTGACCCACAGCAGTCCGCTCAGGACATGTTCGCCGATGTGCTCGACCTCGGAATTGCGGCTGTCGTCCTTGATCCACTGCGCCTTCGCGTACTGGGTCAGGAAGTCGTTGAACCGGAAGACCATGCAGTCGTTGAATCCGCGGGCGGCCTCGAAGTTCCCGCCCTTGCCCCGGTAGCCGAGCTGCGGGACGTGCACGTCGTAGGTCAGCGCGCCCTTGGTGTCCTTGAACTCGTCATCGAGGACGTAGAACCGGTCGGCGCCCTGCGCCTGCGCGTCGCCCGGCGACGCCGAGGTCGGGGTGACGGTGACCGGCGCGGTGGGCGTGACGGTGGTCCCGCCCGCCGGGGTCTGCGGTGAATTGCACGCCGCCAGGCCGAAGGACACGGCACACAGGGCCAGGACTGCGGCGGACTTGACCCGCATGGGATGCCTCCAGGAGTGATCGGGGACGTCCGGCTTCGTTCGACGCCCACGCTCAGACTCCGGCCCGCCGCTTGGAACCCACCAATGATCGGCCAACGGCCGCATCCTCCGGCACGACTCGGCTCGACAGCACGTGCGGGGGCGCACGGTGAATCCCGCCGCGGGGGCGCGCGGTGATTGATGCTGCCGGACATCGGGGCAGATATTCCAGGATGGGAGATCCGGATCGGTGCAGGATAGTCGGCGGATCATCGCAGACTTTGTCCCCTACACTTTCGGACGGGGAGGTCGGTTTGTTGAGGTTTGCAGTACTCGGCGAGGTCCGCGCGTGGCGTGGGGACACGCCCTTGGATCTCGGTCCGCCACAGCGGCGCGCCGTGCTCGCGGCCCTGCTGCTGCGCGAGGGCAAGGCGGTCACCGCCGCCGAACTGGTGGCGGGCATCTGGGGTGAGGACCCGGTGCTGCGCGCGGTGCCCGCGCTGCGTACCCACGTGGCCAAGCTGCGCCGCGAGCTCGAACCCGAGCGTGTCAATCACGGACCGTCCACGCTGCTCATCTCCATCGGCGACGGCTACGCGCTGCGACTCCCGCCCGGCCACACCGATATCCACGAGGTCGAGGATCACGTGGCCGCCGCCGAGCGGCTGCGCCACGAGGATCCGGGCAAGGCCCGCGAGACCCTGGAGTCGGCGCTGGGCCGCTGGCAGGGCGCGGCCCTGGGCGGGCTGCCCGGGCCCTATGCCGAACGCCAGCGGGCTCGGCTCGAGGAGTGGCGGCTGTCCATTCTCGAGGACCGGCTGGCCCGCGACATCGAAACCGGCCGCAGTGCCGAGGCGGTCGGCGAACTCGGGTCGCTCATCGAGGAGCATCCGCTGCGGGAGCGCTTCCGCGCGCTGCTCATGACCGCGCTCTATCACTGCGGCCGCCAGGCCGAGGCGCTCGAGGAGTACGGGCGCGCCCGCCGCGCCCTGGTCGACGGCGTGGGCGTGGAGCCCGGACCCGAGCTGAGCGAGGTGCACGCGCGGATCCTGCGCGCTGAGCTGCCGCCGGTGCTGCGCCCGGCCCGCCCGCTGGTCACCCCGGCCCAATTGCCGCCCGACATCGCCGATTTCACCGGGCGCTCGGCCGTGGCCGAGGAGATCGCCGACCAGCTGACCGGCGGCGGACCGGCGATCGCCATCTCGGCGGTGGGCGGCATGGGCGGGGTCGGCAAGACCACCCCTCGCCCTGCACGTCGCCCACCGGGTGCGCGACCGGTTCCCGGACGGGCAGCTGTATGTGAATCTGCGCGGCGTAGATCCCGAGCCGGTGCCGCCGGGTGACGCGCTGGGCGGGTTCCTGCGCGGGCTCGGGGTGGCCGAGGGCGATATTCCGCCCGCCGTGGACGATCGGGCCGCGCAGCTGCGAACCCTGTTGAGCGACAAGCGGATCCTGGTGCTGCTCGACAATGCCCGCGACAGCGCCCAGGTGGCGCAGCTGCTGCCGGGCACGCCCGGCACCGCGGTGCTGATAACCAGCCGGTCCGCGCTCACCGAACTGCCCGCGGTCCGGCGCACCCGCCTCGACGTGCTCGAACGCGAGGAGGCCATCACCCTGCTGACCCGCGTGCTCGGCGCCGAACGTGTTGCGGCCGAACCGGATGCGGCCTACGCGGTCATCGATCAGTGCGCGGGCCTGCCGCTGGCGGTGCGCATCGTCGGCGCGCGGCTGGCGGTGCGGCCGCAGTGGACCATCGCCTCGCTGGCGCGGCGGCTGGCCGACGAGAGTCGGCGGCTGGAGGTGCTGCAGACCGGCGAGCTCACCCTGGAGGCGGCCTTCCGGCTCGGCTACGGGCAGCTGAATGCCGAGCAGGCCAGGGCCTTCCGCATGCTGGCCCGCGCCGATGTGCCGGACTTCCCGGTGGACGGCGCGGCCGCGCTGCTGGGCGTGCCGGTGCCGCAGGCCGAGCTGGTGTGCGAGTCGCTGGTGGATCTGAGCCTGCTCGAGACGCCCGCGCCCGGCCGGTACCGCTTCCACGATCTGCTGCGGCTGTTCGCCGCCGGGCTGGCGGGCAATGTCGCGAGCCGGGACCCGGCCGAGGGCGAGGGCGAGATCCTGGTCCGGCTGCTGGACTACTACCTGGCCAGCGCCAAAAACCTGCTCGGCGCACTGGATTACAGCAACACCACGCTGCTGCTGGTGCCGACCACGGTGCCCGGGCACACCTTCGACTGCGGTGCCGAGGGGCAGGCCTGGAACGATATCGAGCGGCCGGTGATCATCGCGCTGCACCGGCAGGCGGCGCGCCTCGGCGGCCGGGCGGTGGCGCTGGCGGCGGATCTGGCCTGGGTGATGGCCGAGCTCATGGACACCGGCAGCCGCGCCCGCGAGCTGGCCGATTCGTTGCGGGCCCTGCTGGAGACCGCGATCCGGATCGAGGACCATCCCAGCGCCCGCCGTCTGCGGGTGGCGCTGGGGGCCATGCTCCAGATCGGGCTCGGCGAGGTGGAGGCGAGTCTGGAGTTCCTGCAACCGATTTCGCAGCCCGGCGACAATGCCGAACGCCGATTGCAGGTACTGGCCGAGATTCTGCTCGGGGTGGCGGATCGGCGCACGGGCAATACCAAGGATTCGCATCGCCACTACGCCAACGCCGTGGCCTGGACGCGCAGCCTGGGCGACCGATCGCTGGAGGCGTGGATTCTGGCGCTGGCCACCCGCACCCTGTGCGAATCCGGGCAGTACGCCGAGGCGGTCGCGGTGGCCGAGCGGGCCGGCGAATCCTCCAACGCGGTCGCGCTGGGCTGGGCCACCCACGAATTGGCCGCCACCCGTTCGATGCTCGACGACCACGAGCGAGCGCTGGCGCGGGAATCGTCGGTCAATGGGGTTGGGGTGCGGCGATGTGGGTGCTCAGGTGGCGGAGTTGGGTGGTGGCTGGGCCGGATTCGAATTCGGTGCGTTTGGCGGCGGTGAAGTAGCGCTGTGTCGGGTAGTCGAGGTAGATGCCGGTGCTGGCGTGGACGTGGACGGCGGTGTGGGCGACTCGGTGGCCGGCTTCGGCGGCCCAGAATTTGGCTACCGCGAGTTCGGGGTCGGCGGGTAGGGCGTGGGATTCGCGCCAGGCGGCCTGCCAGAGGGTCAGGCGGACGGCCTCGACGTCGATGTAGGCGTCGGCCAGGCGCTGGCGGACCGCTTGGAAGCTGCCGATGGTCTTATCGAATTGCTTTCTGGTGCGGGCGTATTCGCAGTTCATTTCGAGGGCCCGTTCGAGAATGCCGAGTTGCCGGGCGCAGGTGGCGAGGGTGGCGCGTCGGGCGGCCCAGGCCGCGGCACCGGGTGCGACGATGACGTTCTCCCCGGGGACCGATACGTTGCGCAGCTCGAGCAGGGCCGCGTCGGTGCCGTCGACCAGGTGCTGCCCGGTGACGGTGAGCCCCGCGGTGTCTCGATCCAGCAGGACCAGTATCGGATTCGCGTCGCAGCGGGCCTCGATCAGGAAGGTGTCGGCGAAGGCGGCGGTCGCGACGGCCGACTGTGCGCCGGTGAGCGTCCAGCCGCGTTCCCCGGTCCGGGCTTCGAAGGCGGCGAAGTCGCGGGCGAGCACCGGGGCCAGCGTGGTTTCGCCGCGCAGCAGCGGCGGCACCCAGCGTCGGATCTGGTGGTCGTCGCCGAACTCGGCCAGCGTGGCCGCGCCGACGGCGATGCTCGTGGAATACGGTGCGGGAGCGACGGTCCGGCCGATCTCGGTCAGGATCGCGCACTGCTCGAGCACGCCGTAGCCGCCGCCGTGGACCCGTTCGGGCAGGGCGGCCTCCAGTAATCCGGTGTCCGCCATGGCCCTCCACAGCTGCGGGTCGAAGCCGGTGTCGTCGGGCCGCGGATGCCGCCCGGACCAGTCCGCCAGCAGTTCCCGCGCCAGCCCCGACAGTTCCCGCTGTGCCTCGGTGAGTTCGAAATCCATTGTGCTACTCCTGTTCTCAGCGAGCGACGGGCAGGCCGAGGGCGGTCTTGGCGATGATGTCGCGCTGCACCTCGTTGATGCCGCCGCCGAAGGTCAGAATCAGTGCGGTGCGGTGGAAGCGTTCGATGCGCCCGCGCAGCAGCGCGCCGGGGGAATCGGCGCGGATCAACGCCTCCGCGCCGAGCACCTCCATGAGCAGCCGGTAGCCCTCGATGGCGAATTCGGTGCCGAACACCTTGGTGGCCGAGGCTTCCGCCGGGCCGAGTTCGCCGCGATCGGCCGCCCAGGCGGTGCGCCAGTTGCGCAGCTTCAGGTATTCGGCGTGTGCGTGCACGCGGGCCAGGTGCAGGCGCGCCCATTCGGCGTCGAGGACGCGGGAGCCGTCGGGCAGCATGGTCGCGTGCGCCCAGGCGGTCACCTGCCGCAGCGATTCCTGCAGCGGCGCGGCCGAAGCGAGCGCCACACGTTCGTGATTGAGCTGGTTGGTGATGAGCGCCCAGCCCTGATTCTCCGCGCTCACCAGGTTCGCGGCGGGCACCCGGACGTCGGAGTAGTAGGTGGCGCTGGTGCCCACCCCCGCCATGGTGTGCACCTTCGTCCAGGAGAACCCGGGCGTGCCGGTCGGCACCATGAAGATCGAGAGCCCGGCGTGCTTTCCCACGGTGGGGTCGGTGCGCGCCGCCAGCCAGATGTAGTCGGCGTATTCGATGAGGCTGGTCCACATCTTCTCGCCATTGATCACGTAGTCGTCGCCGTCGCGGACCGCGCGGGTGCGCAGCGACGCGAGGTCGGTGCCCGCGCTCGGCTCGGAATAGCCGATGGAGAAATGCAATTCACCGCGCGCGATCCGGGGCAGGAAATGCGCCTTCTGTTCCTCGGTGCCGTAGCGCATGATGGTCGGCCCGACGGTATTGACCGTCAGATACGGCAGCGGCACTCCCGCCGCGGCGGCCTCGTCCAGGAAGATCAGCTGGTCCAACATCGAGCGCCCCTGGCCGCCATACTCTTCCGGCCAGCCCAGCACCAGCCACCCGTCGCGGCCCAGCTGACGCACGACCTCCTTGTAGACGGTGCCGTCGCCGTGTTCGCCGCCCGGGCCCGCCCGCAGACCCGCACCGATCTCCGGGGTGACGAGGTCCGCGAAATACTCGCGCAACCGCTTGCGCAACCGGTCCTGGTCTTCGCTGAAACTGATATGCATGAAATGAACGTAGGAAGCGGTGCGTCCGGATCCGGGCGGGTGGCAGGAAGCTGCCAATTCCGCCCGGCCCGTACGCGGCGGTGTCACGATCGGGAAAGTGATGGAGCGCAAGCACACCGGCAGCCCGGCCACCGGAGTCGTCCGGTTCAGCCAGGAGGGGCACTGGGACCGGGATGTCCACCGGCTGTTGCGGTATGCCCGCAGCGAGGCCGTGGTCGCGGTCTCGAATCCGGCGCCGTCGCTGGATCACCTGCGACTCGGGCAGGTGGTGGTCGACGATCTGCTCAGCGCGGGCAAACAGGTGCGGCTGCTGTACTCCCCCGACTACCTGGAAATCCGCGACCGTTCACCGCTGCTGCGGCATTCCGCACGCGGCGCACAGATCCGGGTGACGGACAACGACTTCCACAATGCGCTCATCATCGACCGCCGGGTCGCGGTGCTGTGGAGCGGCGCGGGGGCCGATCACCCCTACGCGTACCTGATCCGCGAACCCGCGCTGCTGCGCGCCTTGCACCAATTCGCCGTGCTGAGCTGGCAATCCGGACATGGCCTGGGCGGGCTCGCCGCCGCCAGCCACGTCGAGGTCGACGCCACCGCTCGCATCGAGCTCGACGCCACCGCCCGCGCGGTGCTGAATACCCTCAATCTCGGGCTCATCGACGAGGCCGCCGCCCGCCGCCTCGGGATGTCGCTGCGCACCTACCGCCGTCACATCGCCGACCTCACGACCCGCCTGGAAGTCCGCAGCCGCTTCCAGATCGGGGTCCGCGCGGCCCAGCTCGGCCTGCTCGACGACGCCCCGCGGTAGCGCCGGTCCCGGCCCGCGCCGGTACCCCTGGCGATAGCACCGCCCGGCGGCGTGCTTCTCCGGGTGGTGCCGCGCCCCCGCGCGGGCACCGACCGGGGCTGTGAGCCCTATTGCCGTGCGCCACTTCGCATTCGATATTTGCTGAATGAACGTGGTGGCCGCGCTCCGGCTCAATATGACCAATGTGCACGACCCGCTGGCCGGTCATCGGGCACGCTACCGGGCCGCCCTGGACATGGCCGAGTACGCGGATCGATGCGGGTTCGCCGTCGTCAATTGCGAGGAGCACCACGGCTCGGGCACCGGGTGGCTGCCCGCGCCGCTGCTGCTGGCGGCGGCGGTGGCGGCGCGCACGCAGCACCTGAGGATCAGTATCGGCGCGCTGCTGGTGCCGCTCTACGATCCGGTGCGCCTGGCCGAGGATCTGGCGGTGCTGGACAATCTGTGCGGCGGGCGGCTCACCGTGGTGGCCGGAATCGGTTACCGGCCGGAGGAATACGCGGCGCTCGGGCGCGACTTCACCCGGCGCGGCAGACTCATGGACGAGGCGCTCGAGCTCATGTTCGCCGCCTGGCGCGACGAGCCGATCCAGCGCGGCGGGCAGCCGTTCACCGTCACCCCCAAACCGTTCACCACGCCGCATCCGCAGCTGATGCTCGCGGGGATGAGCGCGGCGGCGGCGCGGCGGGCGGCGCGCTTCGGGCTGCCGCTGTCGCTGCCGATGGCCATGCCGGAGGTGGAGGCGGTGTACCAGGAGGAGCTGATCCGCTGCGGCACGGCGGGATTCGTGCACAAGCCGGAGCCCGGCAGCAAGCTCACCCTGCTGCACGAGGACCCCGACGCCGCCTGGCGCCGCTACGGCCCGCACATTCTGACCGAGGTCCACGAGTACGCCTCCTGGCGGCGTGACGAGGTGCCGCGGCCGCACGACCGCGCACCGGATTCGGTCGATGAGCTGCGGGCCCACAGTTACCTGGAGATCCTCACCCCCGGCGAGCTCCGGGACCAGATCGCCGGTGGGCGAACCGAAGTCCTGATGAACCTCTTGATCGGCGGGCTGCCCATCGAGGCGGGCTGGGAGAGCCTGCGGCTGCTCGGTGACGGCGTGCTCGCCCGCGTCGGACTCGCCCCGGCCCCCATCGCGTGAACAGGAGAACAACGATGACAGATCTGCGCCCCGGCCGGCTCACGGCCGCCGCCCGGAAGTTCCTGACCTGGGACGAGAACCCGGCGATCTTCGGCGTCACCTTTCCCTGCCCGGTCCCGGTGGCCATGGGACCCGAAGAAGTCCGGCGACTGGTCGACGCCGTGATCGACAATCACGAGACGCTGCGCAGCCGCTACAGCTACGGCGAGGGCGCGGGCTGCGAGATCGAGCCGGAGTCCGGCGGGGTCATCGATCCGGCCCGATTCGAGGTGCGCACCATCGATATCGAGCACCTCGACGGCGCCGAGGTGATGGCGCTCATCGAGCGGGAGACGGCCGCGGCCGACCTGCGGCTGGATCCGGCCGCGGGCAGGGTGGTGACCACGACGCTGCTCACCCGTTCCTTCGACGTGAACATCCTGCTGTTCACCGCCCATCACGTGGCCGTCGACGCCGTCGCCATGTGGGTGCTGTGGGACGACATCGCCACCTATGTCCGGCAATGGGAAGCGGGAGAACCGATTTCACTGTCACCGGAGTCGACCACCGGTTCGGAGTGGGCGGAGTTCCTCGACGGCTACGCGCCGTCCCGGGTCGGCGAGCGGGACTACTGGCTGGCGGCCTCCGATATCGAGCCGAATCAGCAGATCCGTTCGGACACCCCGAAGTCGGCGCATGTCGACGGGGTCATCGACGGTGCGCTCGCGCAGCGCCTGCTGGTGGAACTGCCCGCCGCGTTCGAGGCCAGCTACACCCGGATCCTGCTCGTGGCACTGGGTTTGGCCATCGAGGACGTGACCGGGGTGGCGCGACCCATCCAGGTGCAGAAGCACGGCCGTTACAGCCGCCTGCGCCCCGGCACCGACCTGTCGCGCACGGTCGCGTGGATCTCCGACGACTACCCCTGGCTGCTGCGGCCGGTCGCCGGTGACCTCGGGACGCGGATGCGCGACGCCATCGCCGGCTATCCGGCGAATCCGGAAGATTTCACGCTGCTGTGCTGGCATCACCCCGAAAGCTGGCCGCAGTTCATGAAATTCAACTTCCCCAAGTTCTACTTCAACTTCGTCGGCGATATCGGGGTGTGGATCCCGGACGCGCAGTCGCGGGACCAGGCGCGGCTGACCATGTTCGATCTGAGCGTGCTCGCGGGCGCCAGCAAGCCCGAAGGCGTGGATCAGGTGCACTATTCGGTGCACTCCCCGAACGGCGGGCTGGGCGCGCAGCGGGTGCGCGAGATCGTGGGCCGATGGCTGTCGATCATCGAGACGGTGCCGATCGGTAACGCCTGATTCGTGTCCCGCCTCCCCTGTGGTTAGATTGCGCGCAGTTTCGCCTGGTGTTTGCTGTGCATCGAACCTATTGGCTGTGATCAGCGGTGGAGGCGGGCCCTTTGAGTGTGCTGCGCGAACATAAGATCTTGGTGGGCAATCTGGCCCTGGTGGCGCTCCTGCTCATCGGGGCCGGATATCTGGCGATCGACGTGGCCCGGGTGCGGAAACCCGGGAGCACCTACGCGGTGACCGTACAGCTGGATCGGTCCGGTGGTTTGCAGGCCGGTAACGACGTCACCTGGCGCGGGTACCGGGTCGGATCGATCAGCGCCATCGACCTGATCGACAACGGGGCCGCGGTGGCCGCGACCGCGGAAATCGATGACCGCTACCGGATTCCGGCCGATACCGACATCCACGTCGGGGCCCTCTCGGGCGCGGGCGAGCAGTACCTGGATTTCCGGCCGCGCACCGACGACGCGCCGTATCTGCGCGACGGTCAGGTGATCCGCTTCGATCCCCGGCAGATCAGCACGCCGATCCCGATCTGGGAGGCGCTGGTCAACAGCAATGAGATGATCGACCAGATCGATCCGGACAAATACGCGGTCATTCTCGACAATCTGAACACCGCGCTCAGCGGCGGGCCCGACCAACTGCGCGGCCTCATCGACGGATTGAGCCTGGCCACCACCGGTTTGGACAACCGGCTGCCGCAGACGGTGAACCTCATCGAGAATCTGCGCCTGATCGCGGGCACCACCTCGCACGCACAGCCCGACCTCGAAACGCTGACCCGCAATTCACAGGTGCTGGTCGAGCAGGCCCGGATCGCCAATGGCGAAGTGCGGCAACTGCTCGATCAGGCCCCCGGGCAGCTGGCCCTCGCCGACGCCATCCTCGAACGGAACCTGGACCCGATCCAGAGCCTGGCCACCACCATGCAGGCCATCGTGCGGGCCGCGCTGCTGCGCACGCCCGCGCTGCGCGCACTGTTCCCGTCGCTGGTGGTCGGCACCTCCGCCATGGGCGTGCCCGCGCACCACGGCGAGTTCTACACCGTGGTCGACACCTGGCCGCGGCCGTGGTGTCAGTACTCGGTGCCGGCGCTGGCCCCATTCGTGGTGTCCGACGGCACCTTCGGGCGCTGGAACTACTGCAATGACCCGCAGGCCGACCAGCAGATTCGCGGCTCGGCGAACGCGCCGCGCCCGGACGTGCCCAATAACGGCGCGCATATACCGACCGGTGTGGATCCGCACGAGCGGACGCTGCCGCCGGTTCGGTGACGGCGTGTCGGCGAGTCTGTGGCGGTTTATCCCGCGAATCACCATTCACACCAGTCAGAATGATCTCCGGTACCCAGTGGTCCCATGCTTGTGCCAATGAGAGATGTCCCTTCGCCCTGGTAGGCGGCAGTGAACAGGGTGGCGGGCAAGGCTAGGAGAGGGTCGAATCTCGATGATGAGCAGAAGTTCCCTCGGCTTCGCGGCGCGTTCGGCGGTTCTCGCCGGTATCGCGGTCGCCGGTGTCGCGGCGGTGCCCGCGCAAGCCGAACCATTGTGGCCCGGTGGCCCGGATGTGCCCGGGGTCCCGGCGATCATCCCCGGCATCGCGCCCAGCGATGTCACCGCGCCGTGTGCGACGGCGGGCGCGCGCGCCTGCCTCAAGCTCGGCAGCAATGAGGCGTGGCTGATGGACAACGGCAAGGTGATCTTCGGACCCACCCCGATCTCGCACGGCATGCCCGGCTTCGAGACCCCGCCGGGTGTGTTCCACGTGTCGTTCAAGAAGCCGTTCCACTGGAGCACCATGCACAACGCCCCGATGGAGTACGCGGTGTTCTTCAACGGCGACATCGCCTTCCACATCGGACCGGTGGACAAGAAGTCGCACGGCTGCATCCGGATGACCCCGGACGGAGCGCGCGAGTTCTTCAACTACCTGAACCCGGGTGACATGGTCGAGGTCGTGCCGTAGGCGACGACGCCGTCGGATCGTTCGAGCCCCCTCGGGTCACCGAGGGGGCTCGCTCGTTCCCGGGGGGGGCAATGCCCGGATCCCGGTCAACGCGGAGAGAACGCGCCGGTGACGCGATCTCCACGGCGAAAGGCACACCGGCGCGGGGAATTCGGGGGAATCCCCTCGCCGGTGTGCCGGTCGATGATCAGGCCGGAGCAGCGTGGAAGGCGGTCAGCAGCCAGCGGCCATCGCGGCGGATCACCGTCCAGTTGGCGCGGACCCAGCGGTCGGCGGGGGGTTCGGATTCTCCGGCCATGAGGATGGCGTCGCGGCTGATCACGACGGCAGCGTCGGGGACGGGGAAGCGGACCAGTTCGGGCTGGTTGAGGACGCGCGAACCCCGCAGCGGGCCTTGGAAGGCGGCGGCCATGCGGGCGCGGACGGCGTCGCGGCCGTTGCTGTAGACGCCGGGCAGCACCGAGGTGACGTCCGGGTCGTAGTCGGCCACGAAGGCGTCCGCGTCATTGGCGGCCCAGGCGGTGTAGACGCTGTTCAGGACGTCGAGCACGGCCGCGCGATCGGCGGTCTGGACGGCGGTGTCGGACATGGTTCCTCCTCGGATCACGGCCGCGGGGTGCGGCTCACGAGTACCTACCGGCGAGGCATGCCCGATTCATCGCTCGCGGTGTACAAAGTTCGGCAGGGCCGAAATCGAGGAGCTGACGGCATGCCGGACGTGGACTTCGCGGCGAGCACCGACCGGTACCGGCGGGAGTTGCTCGCGCATTGCTATCGAATGCTGGGGTCGGTGCAGGATGCCGAGGATCTGGTGCAGGAGACACTGTTACGGGCCTGGCGGGCGCGCGCCGACTACGACGAGTCGCGGGCCGGGATGCGAACCTGGCTCTATCGGATCGCCACCAATGCGTGTCTGACCGCCCTCGAGCAGCGCGGGCGGCGGCCGATGCCCGCCGGGCTGGGCAACGCGCCGGGTGACGATCCACGCGAGGCACTGGTGCACGGCGGGGAAATCCCTTGGCTGCAACCGATTCCGGACTCCATGCTGGCCGATCCGTCCGAAGCCGCGGTGGCGCAGGGCAGTCTGCGGCTGGCGCTGGTCGCGGCCATGCAGCAGTTGCCCGCCCGGCAGCGGGCGGTGCTGGTGCTGCGCGAGGTGCTGGACTGGCCCGCCACGCAGGTGGCCGAGGCGTTGGAGATGTCACCGGCGGCGGTCAACAGCGCCCTGCAGCGCGCCCGGAAGACCTTGAGCCGGAGCGGCGTTCACGAGGACGAGGTGACCGAGAGCGCCGAGCAGCGGGCCGTGATCGACAACTATGTGACCGCCTTCCGCACCGCCGATCTGGCGGCGCTGGAGAAGCTGCTGGCCGACGACGTGATCATGGAAATGCCGCCCATGCTCAACTGGTACTTCGGCCGCACGGGCTACATCGGATTCATGGGCCGGGTCTTCGACACCCGGGGCACCGAATGGCGACTGCTGCCGGTCGGCGCGAACGGCCAGCCCGCCCTGGCCGCCTACGTCCGCGACGGTGCGGGCGCGTACGTGCTGCACACCTTGCAGATCTTCACCGTTCGCGACGGTCTCATCACGCACATGATCGCCTACCAGGTCGAGGAGGTGTTCCGGGTCTTCGGCCTGGCACCGCGATCGGCCTGAGGCTCAGTCGCTTTCGCCGGGCTCGGCGAGCAGCCCGTGTTCGTGTGCGAAGGCGGCTGCCTCGGTGCGACCGGCCACACCCAGCTTGGCGAGGATTCGGGAGACGTGCACTCCGGCGGTGTTGATGCTGATGAACAGTTCGGCCGCCAGACCGCGGTTGCTCAGCCCCTTGGCTACCAGCCGCAGTACGTCGAGTTCGCGGGCGGTGAGGCCGAAGCGGCCGGATCCGGTGCCGCCCTTGGCCTTCGACGGCTGGTTCGACGACCCGTCCAAGGGGATCCGGGCTCGTTCGGACATGGCCTGGGCGGTGCGGCGTAGAGGTTCCGCGCCGAGTCGGGTTGCGATGTCGGTCAGTTCACGCAGGGCCGATCCGGCCTCGGCCCGATTCCCCTCGGCCACCGCTGATTCCGCCAGGCCGAGTAGTGATGTCGCTACGTCGTAGGGACGTTCGACGGTTCGCCAGGCGGTCGCCGCTTCGGCCCAGCGGGCGGCGGAACCGGCCAGGCGGGCGGTGAACACGGCCCGCTGGGCCGAATCGACCGGTGAGGCAGTGGGTAGCGAGTCACCCATGGCCAGCAATTCCGGCGGCGCACCGGTGATCCGGGCCGCCAGCACCACCAACGGCCACGCCTCGTGCGGGTGTGCGAACAGGGTGGCTGCCCCGTCCAGGGCGGTGAGCAGGGTGGTGAGATCCGCGTCCGCGGCCGCCTCGTCGCCCGACTCCAGTACCAGCGCGCAGTTCAAGGCGACGAGTTCGAGCCGGTACTGCGCGGCCCAGCGGCTGTCCCCCAGCAGCCGCTCCACCTCGATCGCGGCGGTCCGGGCACCGCCGGAATCGCCTTCCGCCAGGGAGATTCGCGCGAAGCACAGCAGCATCGCGGCCCGGCTCAACGGCGGCAGTTCGTCGAACTGGGTCGCGTCGACCACCGCGCGGGCCTCGTCCCAGCGGCCCAGTGCCGCCAGCGCCTGCGCCCACTTGACGTACAGAATCGGGGCGGACTCGGAGAACCGGAACGACTCGTGCGCCGCCCGCAACCCCTGCCGCACCGCCGCGATCGCGGCCTCGTACCGCCCGGCCCCGACCAGTACGGCCGACTCCCACGTCGCCACATCCACCACGATCCGCGCATCTCCCGCCGCCGCGGCCACCCGATGCGCCTGCGCGAAATGTGCCAGGGCCCAATCGGTCTCGTTGGGCCGTGCCACGGAGATGTCCCCTGCGGCCGGACCCGCCGCCGCCACTTCGGCCGCGGCCGCACCGGCCAATCCGAGGTGCGCGTGGGCCCGCGCGACCAGCGCATCGGCCTCCAGTCGCTGCGCGATAACCAGAGCCGCCCGGGCATCCGCCGCCGACCCCACCGCATCACCCCGGAAAATCCGCGCCGACGCCGACTGCACCAGTGCCTCGGCCCGCTCGGCCCCCGGCGATTCCACGGGCAGCAGGGCCAGCGCCCGCGCCAGGTCCTCCCCTGGGCCCGCTCCCGTCGTGCCCCGCAAATAGGCCCGCCGCCGATACAGCCGCGCCACCCGCTCCGACCCGGTTCCGTCCGCACCCGGCCCGGGTCCGTCCGGAGCGGCTCGGTCCCGGGCGGATCCGGACATGTCGGTACCCGGCATCTCCCCGCCCTGCACGGCGGCCGAAGGCTCTCCCGTCATCCCGGCGGGCTTTTGGCCGGGCTCTCGCTTCGCGTGGTGGATTCCGGCCGAGGCCACACCGGAATGACGATTGGAACCAGCGCCGGGACGCTCGGCTGCGGGTATTTCGCCGCCGGGGTCGAGGATTGCCAGGGCGGCGTCGGCGGCGGCGATGCCGCGTTCGGTCGCGCCGGTGGCGACAGCCACCTCGACGATCTGTTCCAGAACGGCGAGTTTTGTCGTGTGGAGCAGGGATTCGGGGCTCGGGACGCGGTCCCAGAGGCTGAGCAGCTGTTCCAGGAGGCGGAGGCGTTCGGGGTGGTGGGACGGGGCGGCGGAGGCGGCGGACCAGGTGGCGGTGAGGGCTCGAGGGAGCTCGCCTGCGGCTTGGGCGTGGTGGGCCAGTTCGGCGAGGGTGGTGACGGTGGGTTCCGGGGTTTCGGTGCGCAGGATCTCGGCGAGGCGGGCGTGCAGGCGGGTGCGTTCGACGGGGAGCAGGTCGTCGTGGATGGCCTGGCGGATGAGGACGTGGCGGAATTCGTAGCCGGTGTCGGTAGGCAGGAGCAGGTGGCGCTCGACCAATTCGCTTAGGGCGCTGTGCAGTTCGGCGGGAGGTAGGTCGGCGGCGGCGGACAGCAGGTCGTGGCGTATCGGGGAGCCGATGACGGCGGCCAGCCCGACGATGGTGTGGGCCTGCGGGGACAGGCCCGCTCCGAAGCCGAGCAGCAGATCGGTCAGCCCGGAGGGCAGGTCTTCGGGTGCGTGGCCGAGCGCCTCGACGAACAGCGGGTTACCGCCGCTGCGTTCGAAGACCTTGGTGATGAGCGCGGGTTCGGGTTCCCTGCCGAGCAGGGCCGCGAGCTGACGGCCGACCTCGTGACGGTTCAGGGGACGCAGGTCCACCACTCGGACACCGGGATTGCGGCGGAGTTCGGCGACCAGGCCGCGCAGCGGTCCGGCCTCGCCGGGCCGGTAGGTGCCGACGAGCAGGGCGTCGGCATCGGTCAGGTTGGCCGCCAGGAAGGTGAGCAGATCCCGGCTGGCGTCGTCGGCCCAGTGCAGACCCTCGAGGATCACCACCACCGCGCGGGTCAGCGCCAATTGCTCGAGCACCGTGAGGATTTCGCCGAACAGCCGAATCCGGTCCGTCTCCGCCGGAGCGCCGCCGGTGTGAACGGCCAACTGCGGCAGCCAGTTCGCCAGGGCCGGGCGCGGTGGCAGCAACTCGGCCACCGCCGCGACCCCGAGCTCCCGCATCAACCCCCGCAGGACCGCCAGGAACGGCGCGAAAGCCACCCCGCCGGTCCCCAGCTCCGGGCACCGGCCGATCAATACCAGCGCCCCCGGTGCGAGCCGTCCGGTGAACTCCGCGACGAGCCGGGATTTTCCGATCCCGGCCTCACCGGCGATCAGCACCGCGTGCGTCCCGGGATCGGCGACCGATTCGACCAGCGCGGACACTTCCGCGGCGCGACCGACCAGAACGCTACTGCCGGGAAAACTCACCACTCCATGATCATGCCGCGACCTTCGCAATTCGGCAGGCCATCTCGCGCCGCACCGATCCGATTGCGCTGGGATTATGTCCATGCGCTTATTCGGAAGTTATTCCGGGGCGGCCGTCGAATTCGGCGAGATTCTCGGCCCGGAAGCAGTCGCCCTCTAGTGTCC
>NZ_BJWY01000126.1 GCF_007990715.1 Nocardia seriolae NBRC 15557
CGAGTATGGATATCGGTCCCGCATATCCCGACCGCGTCCACCCGGATCACCACTTCGCCCACGCCCGGTGTGGGATCCGGAACAGATTCGACGGTGAACTGTCCGGGCTTCTCGACAACCAAGGCGCGCATAGCAATAACCATGCACCCGCACCCGGCGCACTCGACGCGTTTTACGCAATAGCAATCGCATTCTTCTTGTTTGCCCGCAATCGTTACGAGTTCAGGGCCGCGCCTGGTACCAGAAGGCGGTGGAGGCCACGTGCGCCCGCTCCAGCGGCAGGTAGTGTCCGTCCTCGCGCCAGCCCAGCGCCTGCACCGTGGCGCGCAGTCCGTGCTCGAAACAGATGGGGTCGGGAATGTGGAACCGGTACATCCCGAATCGCTGGTCCGGTTCGTAGATTCGATGCGGCGGCAACACCTGTGCCATGCCCAGATAGGGGGCGCAGTAGGGGCGATAAGCGCCGTCGAGATCGAAATTCCAGGCGCCACCGAAATAGTCCTCGGTTCCGGTGCCGCAGACCGTAGGGAATTCGGTGTCATCGTCGAGATAGAACTTGAGTTCCCCCTCACCCCACCACCCCGTGGCCCGCGGCCGCACCGCCAGATATGTCCCCGCGTACCGGCCGGGGCCGCCCTCGATTTCGACGATCGGATGCTCGGCGGGCGTGCCCAGCGGATCGCTGCACCGCCACCGGGCATGCAGGTACCCGGCGGCGCCCGGTAGCTCCTCTTCCAGATAGGTGATCTGGTAGTAGACCGGCGCGGCCCGCGGGGCTCCGTTGTGCAGCGTGATGACCGCCCGCGAGTGGAAGGGCATGGGCCAGTAGCTGTTCAGGCCGCCCGCGGGCGCGACCACCACCATGGCGGAGTTGATCAGCGCCAGCTCGTCCCAGCCATTGCAGAAGAAGTCGCCCAGCGGCACGGCCACGGCCGGTTGCGGCGCGTCGTCCCAATACATCTGGAGGGTGAAGTCGCGCAGCAGCGACCGGTCGGTGGTGAGCCAGAGATGACGGATGACGCCGGGGCCGGAAACATCGGCGAGCGTTGCGGTTTCACCCGGCCCGAGGTCGATCGACGGCGAGACCTTCCAGCCGCGCCCCAGCCCCGCGGCCGCGAACGCGCCGGTCCCGGAGATGGCCCGGCCGCCACCGCCGGGTTCGCCGGTGGGGTTCTCCGCGCTCACCGAGCGGGTGCGCCGACCGTCCAGTTGCCAGATCTCGTGCACCATGCGAATTTTCGCACGCGCGCACCCGCAGCGAACCGGACATGGCGCGGACAAGCGAATGCCGACGTCGTCCCATTCGCGACGCCGGCATCCGTGGTAAAACGCCTAGCTACCGAACGGACCGGTCCCGATCCCGCCCTGCTCGATCAGCTTGGACTGCAAGGTGCCCATGGTGGCACCGTCGATGCCCAGGCCCTGGGCGATGAAATTCTGCACCGTGCCGTAGGACTGCACGGCCTGGCCGAACGCCGCGGCCAGGTAGTCGCTCTGCACACCGAGCACCGGGGTGAACAGCGACGGATCGGTGACCAGGCCCTTGGCGACCAGCCCGTCCAAGGTGGCCTTGTTCGACGCCGCGAGGCGATCGTTGGAGGCCAGGTAGTTGTCGTAGATCTGGGACTCGGGGGTGCCCAGGACGGACATCAGGATCGCGGTCATCCAGCCGGTGCGGTCCTTGCCCGCGGTGCAGTGGTAGAGCACCGCGCCATCGGCATTCGCGATCTCCCGCAGCGCCTTGCCGAACTGCTGGCGGGCGGTCGGGTCGGTGACCATCCACTTGTAGTAGTCACGCATGAACTGCGCGGCCTTGCCGTCGCCGAGCATCTGCTGCTGCACCTGCGGCCCGCCCTGCACGGCCTTGGCGAAGAAGACGTAGAAGTCGTTGTTGGGGTCGTAGACCGGCAGCGACTCCTCCGGGATCGAGCCGGGCAGCGCGTCCGGGGCGGCGGCGCGCTCGGTCGGGCTGCGGAAGTCGATCGACTTGGTGACCCCCGCCGCGATCAGGGTCTGCTGATCGGCGGCGCTGAGGCGGTTGAGGGCGTCGGTGCGGAACACCAGGCCCGACTTGATCTTCGCGACGCCATTGTTGGCTGCGGTGCCGCCGATATCGCGGGCATTGGGGGCGCCGGCGAGCTTGAAGTCCGCGCCGATCGGCGCCTGATGCCCGATGGCGATCGGGGCGGCCTGGACCGCGGGGGTCAGGGTTACCGGGACGACGGCGATGAGCACGGCGGCTACACCGGTGAGGGTGCCACGCACGGCACGTGAAATCGTCACTGGTGGATTTCCTTTCGGTACAACGCGGACCGGGACGGTTGCCCCGGTCCGTTTCCGCCGAGGTCGGTCCCACACCGGACTTCGGCTGTCTGCGGAGGTCGGCGCCGGCTGTCGGCGGATCCGGACCATTACGCCGTCCCGGGGTTGCCGAAGCGGGACCGCACGGTGTCGCAATGGCGACGTTCCGGTGCGGGTCCCGCTCAGTGGGACGGCTGCGGGGGTCGGGCTATTCGACGTCGGCGAGCAGGGTGATGGTTCCGGCCGCGCCGTCGACGCGGACGCGCTGGCCGTCGCGCAGGGCGTCGGAGGCGGTCTTGGTGTCCACGACGCAGGGGACGCCGAACTCGCGGGCCACGATGGCCGCGTGCGAGGCCGCGCCGCCGATATCGGTGACCACCGCGCCCGCGTAGGCGAACATGGCGGTGTGGCCGGTGTCGGTCACCGCGGCCACAAGGATGTCGCCGGGCTCGATATCGTCGTCGAGGGTCATGACGCGCTTGACGGTGCCCTCCACCACGCCCGGGCTGACGCCGAGCCCGGAAATGCTGTCGCCCACCGCGATCGCGCCGGAGATCTCCTCCGGCTCCCACGGGCCGTTGACCACGTCGGGCATGCGGACGGCCTGGAAGCGGGCGCGCTCGGCCCGGCGGCGGGCCACGTGCTCCTTCAGATCGGCGGGAGCCCAGAGGATTTCGTCGAGGTTCAGGAACGCCGAGTCCTCGATCTCGGTGAGCTTGCCCGCCTTCACCAGACGTGCCGCGCGCTCCTGGGTGGCCAGGCGCAGGCAGTTGGTGACCCGCACCACCGCGTCGCGGGCGCGCTCGCGGTAGACGGTCGCGCCGACGGCCATCTTGGCGGTGCGGCCGGTCGGCTCGGGCACCGGTTCGCGGTGCGGCGCGGGCATTTCCGCGGCCCGGCCCGCCGCGGTGACCAGCAGTTCGGGGCGGTCGCCGAAGGTGGCGTTGATGAGCTCGCATTCGCCGGGCCCGCGGTGGCCGATGCGGGCCAGCTCCTGCTCCAGGGCGTGGGCGAACTCCGGCGACTTCTCCCGGGCCGCACCGACATCGCCGCTCTTGGCGACCTCCTGTAACCCGGCGTCCTTGCGGCACAGCGCCGCCAGCCGCTCCACGGCCAGCATGGTCTTGGCCGACTCCAGGCGGTTCAGGTCGATCTTGACCTCGCCCTTGTGGGCGGCGGTGGCCGCGCCGGTCATCATGACGCCGATGGAGGCGGCCTGCCAGGCCTGGTTGAGGCGGTCGCGCCAGAGCAGGGCGCGGGCATGCAACTGCTCGTCGGTGAGCTCGGAGATCTCATCGCGGGTCAGGGCTTCCGCGTGCGAGGCGGCATTGATGAGCTCGGCGGTCTCGGCGTACTGCATGGCGGTGGCGGCGACGCGGCCCAGGGCCTTGAAAGTGCCCGCGCGCGCGGCCATTCCGGTCGGCATGGCGGGACGGCCCTTGGGGTGCAGCTCGACATCGCCGATGGTGCCGTAGACGTCGCGGCGCACGCTCTCCTCGTCCCAGCCGGGCATGTTCTGCGCGGAGAAGACGCCGATGGAGGCATTGATGTACATGTGATGGCCGAGCACGCTGGTGACACGGGAGACCCAGTGCTCCAACGCGATTCCTTCGATGGCGATCATATTTCCCATGGCCTCGTTGCCGAGCCGGATGGCACCGGCCTGCAGGTCGATGGTCAGCGGGGTGAGCGGGCCGGGCAGCGCCTCGGAGGTATTGGTGGCGGTGTAGACCGGGATCCGGTCGTCGACCAGGTCGTCGAATTCACCTTGAAGACCCTCTGGCGCAGCGGATTTCAGTGTGTAGCCGTCGGAGGTGGGCGCGTTCTGCGGCACCACGTGGCTGGGCAGCGGGATCGCGCCGCGGCGGGCGCGGATGCCCGAGCCGGTGCTCTTGCGGCCGTGCAGCCCGCGGGCCACGTCGGCGATCACCTCGGTGGCGGTCCAGCCGTAGCGGAAGCCCCATTCCTCGCGAGCGGCGGACGAGTCCACCCGGGTGCCCGTCGCCGACGACTTCGGCAGCCACGCAATGTATTTCACGCCCGCGTCGGCGAAGATCTTCTTGACATCGGCTCCCGACACCTCGCCGGGAGCGGCCAGCTCGACCACGCCGGTGCGCTGCGAGAGCGCCGCCAGCACCAGGAAACGCTCGAGATCGTCGTAGTGCAGCACCTGGATGCTGCCCTTGCCGCCGGTCAGACTCTCCAGGGTGCGCCAGCCGCTCTTGTCCAGGCGGCGGCCCGCCACCAGGGCGGTGCGCACGACGAGCGCGTCCGCACCGGATCCGGTCCCGGTCCGTTCGGCGTTCGGATCCGCACCCGCCAGCACCACGAGTCGCGCCCCGGAATCCTTGGCCGCCTCGGCAATCGGAGCCACCGCGGTACCCGCCAGGTGCACGATGGCGTCCACGCCGGCCGCGGCCCGCCCGCAGATCCCGGCATCGGACAGGTCGCCGACGATCACCTCGACCCGCGGGTCCACATAGCGGTGGCGCTGCCGGTCCAGGCCGGTCACGTCGTGACCCGCCGCCAGCAGCATGCGCGACACCGCCCGGCCGCTCGCCTCGGTGACTCCGGTGACCAGAATCCGCATCGACTCTCCTCCTCGTGCAGGCGTCCCCAACCACAGTGACGCCGTTCACATACCATCCCCAGTGCGCTCTCGGGTGGCGGGTGACAGTCCCGGTCAACGGGATCGGGGATTCGGTCAGCAAGATGTACCGCTAAGTAAGGGCACCGGCAGCGGGCACGGTCGAACCATGACAGTGCGGAATTCGGTCACGCCCCGGGCGGCCGGCGAGGTGAACCACTACGACATCGAGACCGATGTGCTGGTCGTCGGCTATGGCGCGGCGGGCGCGTCGGCGGCCTTCGCGGCCGCGCACGCCGGGGCCCGGGTGCTGGTGCTGGACCGCTCCGGCGGCGCGGGCGGCGCGTCGGCCATGTCGGGCGGCGAGATCTACCTCGGCGGCGGCACTCCCATTCAGGTGGCCTGCGGATATGAGGACTCGCCCGAGGAGATGGCGGCCTTCCTGACCGCGGCCCTGGGCGCGGGCGCGGACCCCGCCAAGATCGAGGAGTACTGCGCGGGCAGCGTCGAGCACTTCCACTGGCTCGTCGACCGCGGCGTCCCGTTCAAGCCGACCATGTGGGACGCACCCACCTGGGTCCCGCCCACCGACGACGGGCTGATGTGGCTGGGCGAGAACAGCTGGCCCTTCACCGAATCGGCCGTCCCCGCCCCGCGCGGACACCGGCCCGCCGCCAAGGACTTCGGCGGCAAGCTGCTGATGGAATGCCTGTCCTCCGCCGCCGAATCCGCCGGTGCCACCACGCTTTTCGACACCTACGTCAGCACTTTGATCGTCGCCGACGACGGCACCGTGGTGGGGGTCGTGGCCCGCAACTACGGCAAGGAGCTCACCATCCGTGCCCCCCGTGGAATCGTGCTCACCACGGGCGGTTTCGTCGACAACGACGACATGCTCGCCGCCCACGCCCCACAGTTGCTGGGCCACAACAAGGTCAGCGCGGGCACCGACGACGGCTCCGGCATCCGCATGGCGCAGGCCCTGGGCGCGGCCGTGCGCCACATGTCCGCCGGGCAGGTCGGCATGTCTCTGATCCCCGGCCTCGCCGCCCGCGGCCTGGTGGTGAACGCGTTGGGCCGCCGCTTCATCAACGAGGACACCTACCCCGGCCGCATCGGCCAGCACGCCCTCTACCGCCAGAACATGGGCGGCAGCTGGGCCGGCGATGACACCGCGGTCTGGGTCATCGTCGACGAACACGGTTTCGACGATGTCCCCGAACCCCAGCGCTGGGGCGTCCAACCCACCCACGTCGCCGAAACCCCCGCCGAACTGGAATCCCTCGCCGGTCTCCCACCCGGCTCCCTGGTCGCCACCCTCACCCGCTACAACGAATTCGCCACCCGCGCAGAGGATCCCGATCATCACAAGTCTTCCCGCTGGCTACGCCCCCTGACCGCCCCCTTGGCCGCAATCGACGTCAAAGCCGGAATCCGCCCACCCGCCGAATCGGGCAACCGCCGCGGCACCGGCGCCTCGGTCTTCACCCTCGGCGGCCTCCACACCGACCTGGACGGCCACGTCCTCGACCTCGACGCCCGCCCCATCCCAGGCCTGTTCGCCGCGGGCCGGGCGGCCAACGGCCTCCACGGCTTCGGCTATATCTCCGGCACCTCCCTGGGCGACGGCACCTTCTTCGGCCGCCGCGCCGGCGCCTCCGCCGCCCGCCGCACCTGATTCACAATCACCGGTCGTGAATTGCGTGTGAATTGCTGTTTCACTTGGGTTCGGGTGCGGCCTAACGTTTTCCGTGTGGCGGGCAACTCGGGGGTTGTCGGGTCCACGTGGCGTCCCAGGTACCCGCTGGGGCGATCTCGGATAGCCGGCAGCGGCGGACGGCGGCCTGAGCCCCCGGACGTTCGGCGCTGCCGGTGCGGGATCGCACGCGTGTCGGGCGTGATTCGGGCGAGTCCGGCGACAAGACTCGGGGGCATGATGGTGGAGGACCGGGCGGGCGGCGAACCGGAACGCGACAGTGAATCCGGACATGGCAGCGAACCCGAGAACGGCGGCGATTCCGAAAACGGGGAAACCGCGGGCAGTGACGTTGCCGCGCCGAATCCTTCGGGGTGGGGGCGGGTGTGGGCGTTCGCCGATCGGGTCGAGCGGGCGGTCAAGGCGAGCTATCCGGGGCTGGTGGTGGCCTGGATCTTCTTCCTGTGGGCGGTTTCTCCGTCGTTGCTGCCGCGGACCTGGTTGTTCGAGGGGCTGGTGTGCGGGATCAGTGCGGCCATCGGGTACGGGGTGGGGTGCGTGCTGGAGTGGGCGTTCAAGAAGTGGGTGCGGCCGCGGTTGCCCGAGGAGGCGCGCGGGCTGGCGCGACTGTGGCATCCGACCGAGGTGGAGCGGGCGAGCTGGAAGGCCGTGATCGTGGTGGGGACGATCGTGGGGGCGGCGCTGGTGCTGGCGCGGTCGGCGCGCTGGCAGCGGGATCTCGAAGTGCTGATGGGGATGCAGCCGACCACCACCCCGAGTTTTCTGCGCGCGGAACTGCTCGCGGCGGCCACGCTGGCGCTGGTGGTGATCGTGTTCCGTGGGGTGCGATGGCTGATCCGGTTGATCGCGCGGCTGCTGAACATCGAATGGCGGATTCCCCGCAATGTCGCCTACGTCGGCGCGACCGCACTGGTGACGGTGCTGGCGGTGCTGCTGTTCCAGGGCGTGCTGGCGAAAGCCTTCTTCTCCGTGGCGAACTCGGCCTTCGGTCTGCGCAACGGCCAGACCTCGGAGTACGCGCTGCAGCCGCAGCTGCCCGAAAGGTCGGGCAGCCCACAGTCATTGGCGCAGTGGAACACGCTGGGCTCGGAAGGACGCTGGTTCGTGGCCAACGCCCCCGGCGCCGAGCGCATCGCGCAGGTGACGGGAAAGCCGGCGCGCGAACCGATCCGGGTGTACGCGGGGCTGGACTCGGCGAAGACGCCGGAGGAGATCGCCGATCTCATTGTGAAGGAACTGGATCGGACCCACGCCTTCGAGCGCAAGGTGCTGGTCGTGGTCACCACCACCGGCACCGGCTGGGTGGACTCGACCACCGCCGAGTCCATCGAGTACATGTACGGCGGTGACACCGCCATCGCGGCCAGCCAGTACTCGTATCTGCCCAGCGTGCTGTCTTTCCTGTCGGACCGGGAGAAGGCCACCGAGTCGGGTCGGCTGGTCATTCACGCCGTGCACGAGCGCTGGGCGCAACTGCCGGTCGGGCAGCGGCCGAAACTGCTGGTGTACGGCGAGAGCCTGGGCTCGCAGGGCTCCGAGGGCGCCTTCACCGGACTCGACGACATCCGCACCCTGGTCGACGGAGTGCTGTGGGTCGGCCCGCCCAATTCCAACCGCATCTGGGGTCAGCTCGAGCAGCGTCGCGATCCGGGCACCCCGGAGGTCCTGCCCACCTACGCCGACGGCCTGATCGTCCGATTCGCCGCCACCGCACCGGATCTCGACCGCCCCGACCGGCAATGGTTCAACCCGCGCATCGTCTACCTCCAGCACGCCTCCGACCCCATCGTCTGGTGGTCGCCGGATCTGCTGTTCACCCAACCGGATTGGCTGCGGGAGCCGCGCGGCGCGGATGTCTCCAAATCCATCCGCTGGTGGCCCATCGTCACCTTCTGGCAGGTCAGCGCCGACCTCGCCAACGCCCAGGGCGTCCCCTCCGGACACGGCCACCGCTACGGCGATCTGGTCCTGGACGGTTGGGTCGCTGTCGCCCAGCCCGAGGACTGGAATCCGGACCTCGATCGGAATATCCGCAAGGCCCTCGACGAGGACATCACCTGGGAGTACGCCCACAAGTAGTCCACGTTCCGATCAACGGGACTATTTCGAGTCGAAACACCTCCGTGGCCATAGCTTCGAGTGCAGAAACTCTGGCACGAGGAGGAACGCCCGTATGACTGACAAGGTGCTCGATCTGGTCCGGGATCTGCTGCCCGCGATCGGGGAACGCGTGACCCAGGCCGAGGAGCAGCGGCGGGTGCCCGACGCCAGCATTGCCGAGCTCACCGAGGCAGGCGTGTTCCGCATGCTGCAGCCCGCCCGCTTCGGCGGCGCGGCGGCCTCGCCGGTCGAGTTCTACGAGGTCATCCGGGCCATCGCCACCCGGTGTCCGTCCACCGCGTGGGTGTCCTCGGTGCTGGGCGCGCACCCGTGGCAGCTGGCGCTGTTCGACGACCGTGCCCAGCAGGACGTGTGGGCCCAGAATCCGGACACCCTGGTCTCCTCCTCGTACGCGCCGACCGGCAAGCTGTCGGTGGTCGAGGGCGGCTACGAGCTGTCGGGCCGCTGGTCGTTCTCCTCCGGCTGCGACCACGCCCAGTGGGTGTTCCTGGGCGCGCTGGTCCCGTCGGAGCAGGGCATGGACTACTACACGGTCCTGGTGCCGCGCACCGACTACCGCATCGAGGACGTGTGGAACGTGTCCGGCCTGTCGGGCACCGGCTCCAACGACATCGTCATCGAGAAGGCGTTCGTGCCCGCCTACCGCACCTACTCGGCCGCCGACCAGGCCGACCTGGTGGGGCCGGGCCAGCAGGTGAATACCTCTCCGCTGTACAAGATCTCGTTCGGCAGCGTGTTCTCCAACACCATCACCTCCCCGATCATCGGCGCGGCCCAGGGTGCCTACGAGGCGCACATCGAGCGCCAGCGCGAGCGGGTGCGCCTGTCCTACGGCGGCCAGAAGGTGTCCGAGGATCCCTTCGCCCACGTCCGGATCGCCCGCGCCGCTTCGGAAATCGACGCCGCCATCCTGCAGATGGAGCGGAACATGAACGAGCAGTTGCGCTTTGCCGAGGCGGGCGAGGAGATCCCGTTCGAGTCCCGGCTGCGCGCCCGCCGCGACCAGGTGCGCGGCACCGCGCGCGCGCTCAAGGCCATCGATCTGCTGTTCAAGAACTCCGGCGGTCACTCCATCCGCAAACCCAATGTGATCGAGCGCAATTGGCGCGACGCGCACGCGGGCAGCGTGCACGCCATCAATGACATCGAGCGCGCGCTGGCCATGTTCGGCAAGGGCGCCATGGGGCTCGAGGTCACGGATCGGATGCTCTGATGACACTCCGCTCCACCTCCCAGCGCTTCGCGGAGGACACCACCCGCTGGGTGACGGTCGACGGCCACAAGCTCCGCTACCACGAGGCGGGCGAGGGTCCGGCGCTGGTGCTGCTGCACGGCTCGGGCGCGGGCGTCTCCGGCTGGGCCAACTTCGGCGACAATCTGGCGGTGCTGGCGCGGCACTTCCGCTGTCTCGTCCTGGATCAGCCGGGATTCGGCGCGAGCGGGCGGCCGGAGGTGTACGAGCGCAACTATCTGCGCATCGCCGCCGACGCCGTGCTCGGTCTGCTCGACGAGCTGGGCATCGAGAAGGCGCACCTGCTCGGCAATTCCATGGGCGGCACGGTCGCGACGCTGCTCGCGCTCGAGCACCCGGGACGAGTCGACCGCGTGGTGCTCATGGCCCCCGGCGGTGTCGGCGTGAATATTCTCGGACCCGAACCGTCCGAGGGTATTACCCGCCTCATGGAGTTCAACGCCGCCCCCAGCGACGAGAAGGCCATGGGCTTCCTGCGGGCCATGGTGTCCAACCCGGCCACCCTGACCGAGGAGCTCGTCGCCAGGCGACTCGAGGCCGCCGCCGACCCCAAGGGCCGGGCCGCGCTGCGGGACGCCTACGCCACCTTCTACAACCCGAAGCTGGCCGAACCGGTCCCGCTGTGGGCCCGGTTGAAGGGCATCAAGCAGGAAGTGCTGATCCTGTGGGGCCGCGACGACCGCGTCACCCCGGTCGAGGGCGCACTCTTCGCCGCCCGCCAGCTCCCGAACGCGGACCTGCGCACATTCGCCCGCTGCGGCCACTGGGTCATGGTCGAGCGCAAGGACGCCTTCGAACGCTCGGTCATCGACTTCCTGAACAACGGACTGTAGCAACCGGTTTCCGGGGCTACAGTCCGAATATGACGTGGACAGCCCCGGAAATCCCTCGGTCCCCACAGTTGCTCATCGGCGACGAGCGCGCCGTACTGCACTCGCTGCTCACCCGCGGACGCGAGATCCTGCTCTGGAAATGTCAGGGCCTCAACGGTGTTCAGCTCGCCACCCGCAGTGTGGAACCGTCCACCATGTCGCTGCTCGGCCTGATCCGGCACATGACCGAGGTCGAGCGCGGCTGGTTCCGTATGCGGGCGGCCGGTGAGCCGCTCGACTACGTCTACTCCAGCGATACCAACCGGGACGGCGACTTCGACGACACCATCGCCGACGCCGCAGAGGCCGACTACACCCGCCTCCTCGACGAAATCGCCCTGTGCGACAAGGCCGTAGCCGATTTGCCGCTCGACCATGCCGTCCCGCACCCCCGCTCCGGCAAGGACCTCTCCCTGCGCTGGATCTACCTGCACATGATCGAGGAGTACGGCCGCCACGCCGGGCACGCCGACCTCCTGCGCGAACGCATCGACGGCGCGACCGGCTACCAGTAGCCGTCAGTCCGTCGATCGGGCCGCGAGCAGCCTGCCCTCGGTGAAGAATTCGAGCAACGCGTCGAGCCCGCCCAATTCGGCGATGGTTCGTGACGCGCCGAAGGCTTGGTTCCAGAACTCGCCGGTGCGGGGCGTCCAAGGGCCGACGTAGGCGTAGGGCTCGGGGATCAGCGAGTCGCCGGGGGAGACACCGTAGTTGACCTCGTCCAGATCGATGCCGATGTCGAAGTGCTCGGGCCAGAGCACCGGGGTGTGGTCGGGGGCCAGGGCCCGCAGCGCGCCGTCGCCGCGTTCGAGGGCCCGGGCGAGGATTCGCGCCTGGTCCGGGTCGATCCACAGCTCGGCGGCCGGGTCGAAACCGGTGACGTCTGTGTAGACGCCGTCCGGCATGCCGGACTCGATGCCCGCCGCGGCGGCGAGGCCGGCGATGGTCGCACCCGGCAGCTTGCCGACCGGATCGCCGTCGAGCAGGAGAAGATCCTCGCGCACGGCGAGATTCGGTGCCTTGACCGTGGCGAATCCGCCCGGCGCGGCGGCCAGCCGGATGGTGGCGCTGGTGCGGTACTCCGGCCCGGCGAGCAGTTGTTCCGCGACCGCGTGCAGGCTCTCGCGGGTCCGGCGGTAGGCGTCGGTCATCGTCATGTCCCCATCTTCTTCTCTGCTGTAACGCGGCGGGCACTGCGGTGCACCGTCAGCACAGATTCTTCTGGGTAGGGAGGCGTTACAGATGGAAAGCGATCGATCGGCGCAGTGGTATCGCGTGGCAGCGGAGGATCAGCCCGGGGAGGGGCGGGTGCGGACCGTGTCGGTGGGCGGGCACAGCGTCGCCCTGAGCCGGTGCGGGGATCGGTTCGGGGCCCTGGCCAATCACTGCCCGCACCAGGGCGGGCCGCTGGGAGAGGGGTCCATCGAGAACGGGTGGCTGCGCTGCCCCTGGCACGGCTACGACTTCGATCCCATCAGCGGCAAGCCGCCCGCCGGATTCGACGACGGCGTCGCGACCTACGAAGTGCGCCAGGATGATTCGGGACTGTATGTGAAGGTGCCCGAGCCCGTAGCGCCGCCCCGCTCGATGGCCGACGCGGTCGTGGAGACGCTGGTCAACTACGGCGTCACCCACGTGTTCGGCATGGTCGGCCACTCCAATCTGGGCTTCGCCGACGCCATGCGCCGCGCCGAGGAACGCGGCGAGCTCACCTACATCGGCATCCGCCACGAGGGCGCGGCCGCCTTCGCCGCCGCGGCCTACGGCAAGCTGACCGGCCGCCCCGCCGCCTGCTTCGCCATTGCCGGACCGGGCTCGACCAACCTGTTGACCGGCCTCTACGACGCCAAACTCGACGGCGCTCCGGTGGTCGCGATCTCCGGTCAGGTGCGCTCGAAGGTGCGCGGGCGCGGCGCTTTCCAGGACCTCGACCTCAATACGGTGTTCCGCGACGTGGCCGCCTGGACCACCACCCTGGCCGCCGACAGCGACCCCGCCGAACTGGCCGCCCTCGCGGTCAAACGCGCGATCGATCTGCGCGGCGTCACCCATCTGGTGCTCCCCGACGAAGTGCAGCCGCAGCCCAGCGACCGCCTCGCCGGGGTGCCCGCCGATCGGCTGCTCCCGCGCCGCACCGCCCCCGACGCCGCCACCCTGGCCCGCGCCGCGAGCCTGATCTTCACCGCCCGCCGCCCGGTACTGATCGCCGGTCACGGCGCGCGCGGCGCGACCGCGGAACTGCGCACCCTGGCCGAACTGCTGAACTGCCCGATCCTCACCACCTTCAAGGCCAAGGGCCTGGTCCCCGAGGGCCCGCCGCTCGGTGCGGGCGTCCTGGGCCGCAGTGGGACCCCGGTGGCCAGCTGGCTGATGAACGAATCCGATCTGCTCATCGTGGTGGGCGCGTCGTTCTCCGACCACACCGGCATCGCCACCTACAAGCCGATCGTCTCCATCGACGACACCCGCGCGGGCGTCGAGCGCTGGAACGCCGCCACCGTCGGCATTCTCGGCGATGCCGCGCTCACCCTCGAACGGGTGGCGAAACTGTTGCGCGCCGCGCCCGAACGCCTCGCCGCCGTCGACCAGCGCCCGGATATCGCCGCGCGCTGGGCGATCTGGCGCACCGAGAAGGAACGCCGCGCGAACGACGATCGCGGCCAAGGGGTTCCGGCCGCGGCGGTGTTCGCGGCGCTGTCGGCTCACCTGCCCGCGGACGCCGTGGTCACCGTGGACGTCGGCAATCACGCGTATTCGCTGGGCCGCTACCTGGAATCGTCGGGTCAGCCGGTGCTCATGTCGGGCTATCTCGGCTCGATCGGCTTCGGCTATCCGGCCGCGCTCGGCGCCTGGGCGGCCGCACCGGATCGGCCCGTCGTGGCGGTCACCGGCGACGGCGGCTTCGCGCAGTACGCGGCCGAAATCACCACGGCCGTCAAGTATTCCATTCCGATCAAGCACATCCTGCTCGACAACGGGTCGCTCGGGAAGATCAGCAAGGAGCAGCGTGCCGCGGACTATCCGGTCTGGCACACCGCCCTGCACAACCCCGACTGGGCCGAATACGCCGAGCTGTGCGGTGCGAAGGGCATCCGGGTCACCCAACGGGATCAGCTCGACGCGGCCATGACCGAGCTGTTCGCCGCCGACGGGCCCGCGCTGCTGTGTGTCGCGCAGGATGCCGAATTGGTGTGATCGGGCCCAAGAACCGCCCGAACCGGCGTTAGAGTCGCGATGACAGTCTGTTGTGTCGAGCGAGGAGTGCGGGTGGGCCACGACGGCGTCCTGCCACCGGACGATGTCCTGGTGGGCAATCTCCGCCAACGGGACGAGAGCACCTTCGGGTTGGTGCTCGACGCCTGGTCACCCGGCATGCTGCGGCTCGCCCGCTCGTTCGTCTCCACCAATGCCTCCGCCGAAGAGGTGGTGCAGGAGACCTGGCTGGCGGTCATCCGCGGCATCGACGGCTTCGAGGGCCGGGCGGCTTTCAAGACCTGGGTGTACCGGATCCTGGTGAACACCGCCAAGAAACGCGGCATCGCCGAGAGCCGGACCGTCCCGTTCGCCAGCCTGCTGTCCGAGGACGAGGGACCCAGCGTGGACCCCGACCGCTTCCGCCCCGCCGGGGACCCGTACCCCGGCCACTGGAAGGCCGGGGAGAAGCCACAGCGCTGGTCGGAGCCGGAGAATGCCGCCGAGCGGGCGGAATTCGCGCAGGTGGTGGCCGCGGCCCTGGCCGAGCTGCCCGACCGGCACCGGATCGTGCTGGTGCTGCGGGATATGGAAGGCTATTCCTCGGAGGAGGTGTGCGGTCTGCTCGACATTTCGGCCGGTAATCAGCGGGTCATCCTGCACCGGGCCCGGGCGGCGATACGCACGAAGCTGGAAGGGTATTTCGATGCGGAGGCGGTGCTGTCGTGAACTGCGATGAATTCGTCGAACTCGTCACCGCCTTCCTCGACGGCACCCTGGACGCGGCCGTCGAACAGCGTTTCCTGGAGCACCTTTCGCTGTGCGACGGGGGCGAGGTGTACCTGGAGCAGTTCCGCCGCACCATCCAGGCGGTGGGGGAGCTGCCACCGGAGAGCCTGTCCGGCACCGCGCGCGAGCAGCTGCTGAACGCCTTCCGCGATTTCCAGCATTGACCCGGCAATCGCCGTGTTCGACCCTGTAACGCTGGGCGCCGGGCGGACACTGCGGTGCATGACGAATTACGAAGACCTGCGGGCACTGTTCATCAACTGCACCCTCAAGCCGTCGCCCGGGGTCAGCAACACCCAGGGCTTGATCGACGCCAGCGCCCACATCATGGAGCAACAGGGCGTGCAGGTCGACCACATTCGCGCCGTCGACCACGACATCGCCACCGGCGTCTGGCCGGACATGACCGAGCACGGCGCGAAATCCGACGAGTGGCCGGTGTTGCAGCGCCGCGTCATGGCCGCCGACATCCTGGTGGTCGCGGGCCCGATCTGGCTGGGCGACAACAGCTCCGTCACCAAGCGGGTCATCGAGCGTCTCTACGCCAATTCCCACATCCTCAACGAGGCGGGCCAGTACGCCTACTACCGCCGCGTCGGCGGCTGCCTGATCACCGGCAACGAGGACGGGGTCAAACACTGCGCCATGAACATCCTCTACAGCCTCCAGCACCTCGGCTACACCATCCCGCCCCAGGCCGACGCGGGCTGGATCGGGGAGGCCGGACCCGGGCCCTCCTACCTCGACCCCGGCTCCGGCGGCCCCGAGAACGACTTCACCAACCGCAACACCACCTTCATGACCTGGAACCTCCTGCACCTGGCTCGAATGCTCAAGGACGCCAAGGGCATTCCGGCTTTCGGCAACCAGCGCACCGCCTGGGACGCGGGCTGCCGCTTCGACTACCGACTACGAGAATCCCGAATACCGCTGAGCGGCGACGTGGAAGACCGCCGGGCGAGCTGATGAGGGTTGCTCTCCCGGCGGTCCAGGCCCGCGAGCGGCTTTCGCACGCACTCGCGGGACATCTCATCCGGCGGCCGTCGCCTCCGCGCCGCTTCCGGCGTAGGTCTGCGACCACGCGAGATCGCTTCTGCCCCATGCGTATCCGCGACCCCATACGGTCTCGACCCGATGATGTGCGCCGAGCTTCGCGCGCAGCCGCTTGACATAGACGGCCACCGTGGACATGTCGCCGTATTCCCAGCCCCACACCCGCGCCAGCAGCTGATCCCGGCCGAACACCTGCCGCGGATGCGCCAGCAGGAAAGCGAGCAGCTGGAATTCGCGCTCGGTGAACCGTACCGGTGTTCCCGCCACCAGCACCAGCCGCGATTCCGGCCAGACCTCGACGGCGCCGTCGCGCAGCGCCGGTCGCGCCGGCTGCACTGCTCGCCGCGAGCGCCGCAGCAGCGCCGCCGCCCGTAATCCGAACTCGCGCGGGCCGATCGGCTTGCCGAGATAGTCGTCGGCCCCGGCCTCGAAGCCGAGCACCCGATCGTGCTCGGTGTCGTGCGCGGAGACCAGGATGACCGGCGTATCCGGCCGCAGGCCCGCCGAGCGGATCCGGCGGCAGATGTCCAGCCCGCCGGTGCCGGGCAGCCCGGCATCCAGCACCGCCAGATCGATGCCCGTCGAGGTGGCGACCGGCAGCGCGTCGTACCCGGTGCTCGCCTCGACCACCCGCAGCCCGTCGGCTTCCAGACTGCGCCGCAACAGCTTCCGGGACAGCTCGTCCCGGTCCGCCACCAGCACCGTGGCCCGCCGCTCCACCGGGAACGGCGGTGCGAACTCCGCGTCGAGGTCGATGTCGCGTGTCATCCTGCCCTGCCTCACTGCCGATACGATCAACAGTGCACAGAGGCGTGCTACCCGAAATCCGTTACAGGGATTTACAGCTCGTGTTCGTGGGCCCAGGCGGCGAGTTGGGTGCGGGAGGTCAGGCCCAGTTTGGCGAGGATGTGCTCGACGTGGGTTTCGGCGGTGCGCACCGAGATCACCAGGTCGGCGGCGATGCGTTTGTTGCTGTGCCCGGCGGCGACGAGGCGGGCCACGTCCTTCTGGCGGCGGGTGAGGACACTGGTTTCGGAGAGGGTGGCGGTGGCCGCTCGCGGGGTGCGCTGTAGCGCGGGCGGCGCCGCGACCGGTTCCGGGGCGGCGGGCGTGCGGCCGAGGGCGTAGTCGATGGCCGCTTCGAGGGGCAGGCTCGCGCCCGCGCCGAAAGCGGTGCGGAACGCCTCCTCGCCCAGGGCCTCGCGGACCACCAGGCGCTCCTTCTCGCCGACCGCGACGGCGATAGTGTCGGCCAGGCGAATGGTGCTGCGCTGCAAGGTCTCCGCCGCGCCCAGCAGGCGGGCGGCGCGCTGGTAGTCGCCGCGTGCCGAGACCGTCCAGGCCAGGCCCTCGAAGGCCGACGACAGCCAGACACAGCGCTCGAACAGCGCCAGCTGTTCGATGGCGCGGCCGTGGTATTCGGCGGCGGCGTCGAGTTCGCCGCGCCGCCAGTGGTCGATGCCGACCGTCCACAGCGCCAGCCCGCCCAGCAGATGCGAACCGCTGTCGGTGGTGAGCGCCAGGAAGCGTTCGGCCAGTTCGGTCCGGCCGGGGGCGTCGAGCACCATGGCGGCCATGAAAGAGAAGGCGTGCGAGTCCATTTCGATCGCGTGCTGGCCGTGCGAGGCCGCCAGTTCGATGGCGCTGCGCCCGAGTTCGAGGGACCGTTCGCGGTCGCTGGTTGCGAAGGCCAGCAGCGAGCGGTCCAGCGCGACCTCGGCCATGATGTCTTTGTCATCGAGCGAGGCGGCCAATTCCATGCACTCGGTCACCAGCCGCGCCGCGGACTCCTCATCACCCAGCAGCGCCGCCAGGGAGGCCGCCGACGACAGCGCCTTGGCGCGCTCCGCGGTCCGCTCCGGATTGCGGGCCAGCGAATCGGTGAGCCAGCGGTAGCCCTCGGACAGGAACCGGTTGTGCTCCCAGAACGGCCGCAGCACGGTGACGGTGGCCATGGTCTTCAACGGCTCGTCCTCGAGCCCGGACTTCAGCGTGGCCCGCAGATTCGCGTGCTCCCTGGACAATTCGTGGAACCAGGCCACATCCTCACCGGTCCAGTAGGCGGTCTGCCCGCGCATGGCCAGCTGCCGGTGGTGCTCCCGGTGCCGGGCCCGGACCCGCTGTGCCGCACCGCGTTCGGCGAGCCGGTCGGCGGCGAACTGGCGGATCGGCTCGAGCATCGAATACCGGGCCACCTCCCCGTCGAAGCGCAGCACCACCACCGACTTGTCGACCAGCCCCGTCAGCGCCTCCATCAGCGAGGCCGCCCCGAGCTCGCACACCGTCTCCGCGGCATCGATATCGAAACCGCCGGAGAACACCGAAAGCTGTTCCCACAGCGCCTGTTCGGCTGCAGTGCACAGGTCGTAACTCCACCGGATCGCGCCCTCGATGGTCTGCTGCCGCTGCGGCGCGGTGCGCGGCCCCGCGCTGAGCAGCCCGATGGTGTCGTCGAGGCGGTCCAGAATCTGTTCCGGCGTGAACATGCGCAACCGCAGCGCCGCCAGCTCCAATGCCAGCGGCATGCCCTCGAGGCGGCGGCAGATCTCGGCCAGTACCGCGCGATTGGCGAGCGTGGCCGAGAAGCTCGGATTGGCCGCAGTGGCGCGCTCGACGAACAGCTGCAGCGCGTCGGAGTCCTCGGTGGCGGTGTCGGGCACGGTCAGCGGCGGTACCGGCATGACCTGCTCGCCCGGAATGCCGAGCACCTCGCGACTGGTCGCCAGCACGCGGACGTCCGGGGTGGTGGCGATGATCCGCCCGACCAGCGTGGCACACGCCTCGATGAGATGCTCGCAGTTGTCCAGAATCAGCAGCAGGCGCTTGTCGGCGAGGAATTCGGTGAGCCGGGGCAGCGGCGCGCTGGACTCGTCGCGCAGATTCAGCGCCTCGGCCACGGTCAGCGTCACGAGCGCCGGATCCTGCACATCGGCCAGCTCGACCAGCCACACCCCGTCCGGGAAGGCCCGTGCCACCAACTGCCCGATCTGTCGCGAGAGCCGGGTCTTCCCCATGCCGCCGGGGCCGAGCAGAGTGAGCACCCGGGTGGTGGGCAGCAGTCGCTTCGCGGTAGCCAGCTCTTCGCGGCGGCCGACGAAGCTAGTCACCTCTTCGGGGAGGTTTCCATTGACACGCCGCGCCATGGTGTCCAACCTATGTGATTTGCCGCATTCTGTGCCAGCAGCCCCGCATAAACGCAGCTCGCGAGAGCCTCCGGTGTGTGCGCCGATACACTCGAGCGGGTGCCGAGCAGAAGCCGCCGGGCCCGCGTCGAAGACGTCCACGAGATCGCGCTGGGCATGCCGCACGTCACCACCGAGCAGGGCGGCGCGGGCAATCCCGTCTATCAGGTCGGCCGCAAGTCGTTCGTCTTCTTCCGCACTCCGCGCCCGGACGCCTTCGACCCCGAAACCGGCGAAGGATTCGACGACGTCATCGTCATCTGGGTCCCCTCCGCGGACGACAAACTGGCCCTGACCCAGGACGCGGACTCGCCGTTCTTCACGACGCCGCATTTCGACGGTCATCTCTCGGTGCTGGTGCGGGGCAGTCGAATTCCCGAGCTGACTCTGACCGAACTCACCGAAGTGATTCAGGACGGCTGGCTTTCGCGCGCCTCCGCCACCCGTGCGCGCCAATGGCTTGCCGAACACGGCCCTGCCGCAACGAAATCCGAGTGATCCTCGATCCGGTGACCGAACCGCTGCCACCGGACGAAATCGCCGCAGCGGCAATATCTCTCGTCCCCGACCTGGCGGTCCCGCCTACGGTCAGCGAGGGGAGGGCGCCCGGCTCAGCGCCGCGCGGAGGCTGTCGATCAGGATCGCCCGGGCCGCCCGGGCTTCCGGGGTGGGGGTCAGCGGGTAGACGTGCACCAGTCCGGCCGCCTCGTGATAGTCGACCTCGACGCCCGCGGCGCGGGCCTTGCCGACCACGATCCGGATGTCCGGCATCAGGATGTCGCGGGTGCCGGAGAAGACGGTGAGCGGGCCGAGCCCGGTGAAGTCGCCGAACATCGGGCTGACGCGCGGGTCCGTGATCGGCAGCGGACCACGCCAATGCTCGCCCAGCACCAGCCCGCCCTCCCGGCCGAGCCAGGGGTCGTCGGGCTGGACGGCGGGGATATCGGGATTGCTGAGCGACAGGTCCAGCGCCGGTGAGATCAGCACCGTCCGGGGCACGATCGGCTGCTCCTCGTCCCGCAGCACGAGGGCGGTGGACAGTGCGATCTGCCCGCCCGCCGAGTCGCCGGCCAGGCAGACCTCCCCGTACTCGGCTCGGTTGGCGCGAACCAGCGCCGCGAACCGGGGAATCACCTCGTCGGCGGTGCCGTAGGGAATCAGCGGATAGATGGGCAGCGTGACCGCCGTGCCCATCTCGGCGGCAATGGTGGCCGCCAGTTCCCAATGCTGCCTGGCCACCTCGTTGATCCAGCCGCCGCCGTGGCAGTACACGATATTCCCGCGGGCACCGCCGGTGCGGGGCGTGAGGGTGTAGATCGGCCAGCCGTCCTCGCGGCGTACCTCGACGCGGACATCCGAGCGCAGCAGCCGCGGCGGGCCGTAGGGTTGGGGTCGAATGCTGCGCTCGCGGATGTGTTCCCGCGCGCCCTGCGCGGTGATGAACGGCCGATTGGCGCGGGTGATCCGCAGGTATGCGGGCACCGCCCGACTGATCAAGCTGGGCATGGTGCCTCCCGGTGTGGGCCGGAACGACTGGAATGTCCGGTCATTCGCAGTCGACCATACCGAAGCGAACGGCCGCGCTATCCGTGTTCGATTTTCGCGCCGGTGAGGAAGGCGGACATGGCGGCGGCGATAGCATCGGGCTGATCGATCATCGACAGGACATAGGCGTCGTCGATCTCGACCAGGCGGGCATTGGGAATGATCTCGGCCAGGCGGCGGCCGTGCTCGCGCGGCATCACCTTGCCCGCCGAGGACCACAGGATCAGGGCATCGCCCGAGAAGTTGCGCAGTGCTTCGGTATTCGCGATGAGTTCGGCCTTGGTGCGGCGGGACCGGCCGTAGGCGAGCATGTCGCGCTGGATGCGTTTGTCCCGCAGGCCGGGTTCGGTCCAGCCATGCACGAGTTCATCGCTGAGCGGGTAGCGGGCCATCCAGCCGAACAGCAGGGGAGACGAGCGCAGCCACGGTATGCGTAATTGCTCGAGTCCCAGTGTGACTCCGCCCGGCAGGTTGGCGGCCAAGGTGACAGTCTTGCCCGGCAGGCCCGGCGGGAAGTTGTCGAATGCCTCGCAGGGGAACACGATCAACCGCCCGACGCGCTCGTCCAAGCCGTAGGCGGTGAGGAACAACCCGCCGCCCCAGTCGGTGTGGACCAGGGTGGCGTCGTGAAGGTCAAGGGCGGCAAGGAAATCCGCGACCAGCTGATCATTCCCCGCATGGTCAGATCCGCGTTCTCCCGCATGGGCTCGGGGTGGGAGCCGAGCGGGAGAACGGGCAGCAGGTACCTGAACCCCTCGGGCAGCTTGTCGATCACCGCGTCCCACTGCGTGTGATTCATCAGCAGCCCGTGCAGCAGCACCACCGCGGGCCCCTCGCCCCGCTCGACGTAATGGATCCGGCCCGCATTCAACTCGACAGTCTTCATGATCGACCTCTCCGCTAGAGCACACGCTCTAGTGTGTTTGCTCTAGTCTGGATCCGTGAGTGAGAAGCTGTCAACCACCACCCGGGACCGCCTGGTAGCCGCCGTCGCCGAGCTCATGCGCGTCCAGGGCTACAGCGCGATCACCGTCAAACAGATCACCGCGGCCTCCGGCGCCCCGATGGGCTCCCTCTACCACCACTTCCCCGCCGGAAAGTCCGCCATCGCCGCCGAGGCCCTCCGTACGTCCGGCGCGGCCTACATCCAACTCCTCCCCCTCCTCATGGACGCCCACGACGACCTCCGCGAAGCCGTCCCCGCCGCTTTCACCGCCGCCGCCGAAACCATCGAGCAGAACGGCTGGATGAACATGTGCCCCGTCGGCACGGTCGCCGGGGAGGTAGCAGACAGTGAACCCGGAATCCGCGACGTAGCAGCCGAAGTCATGAATTCCTGGATAGCAGACGGTGCCGCCTACTTCACCCGTCGCGGCCTAATGGAAAGCGACGCAAAAGAATTAATGACAGCCCTCCTTTGCGCCCTCGAAGGCGCATTCATCCTCAGCCGCACATTACGCTCAACCGAACCACTATTGGCAGCAGGCCGCGCAATGGGAGCTAGTGTCG
>NZ_BJWY01000127.1 GCF_007990715.1 Nocardia seriolae NBRC 15557
CGAGATTTTAAGAGTCCGCTGAGAAATAGCTATGCCGCGCTAATCACGTCCGAATCAGGACAATTGCCCCTATTCGTCGCCCTGTTCCTTCGATACCGTCTCCGCGGCGGTGATCCGCCCGGAATCAATGGCGGCGAGCAGGGATTCATGATCCGCCGCCGTCTGATCGGCATACGCCAGCGCGAACTCACCCATGGCTTTGTCGAAGACGTCATTGGTCCCCAGATACGCCGCGATGGCCACCCGATCACCCGACCGCGCGTGCCCCCGGGCCAGGGTGTGCCCGCACAGCGCCGCGTACTGCCGCAGCTGCGTCGCCGACATGTCGTCGATCACCAAGGACCCCTTCATATCTCGCAGCTGCCGCCAGTAGTAGAACAGCCCGTCCGGCCCGGTGGCCCACCCGAGGAAGATGTCTCCGGCCGACTGTGTGAGCCGTTGCCCGTGCACCACCCGATGCCCCTGATGCTTGAACTGTCCTGCCCGCAGATGCGGCGTCAATACCGAATCCTCGGCCTGCTTCACCTGCAAGAACAGCGGATCGCCGGTGTTCCGCCCGGTCAGCAGCGCTATGAAGCACCGCGTCCCGACGCTCCCCACCCCCACGACTTTCATTGCGATATCCCGGAATTCGTACCGGTCCAGCAGCACCCGCCGATCCTCGGGCAGTGTCGCGCGATAGTCCGACAACACCGAATCCAGTTCGCCGTGCAGCTCTTTCGGCACCGGCATCAGCAGCGGCGGATCCGCCTTGATCCGCGGCGCCCCATCCGGCCCCGGCTCGGTGAGCTTGTCCAACGCCTGCAAACTGGTCCGCCCCCGCGCCTTGTTGATCACCTTCTCACCGCGCTTGCGATCCTTCGGCTTCAACAACGCCGCCACCTGCTCGGCATCCACCATCTCGTACCAGACATCGGTCTCCCCGAGCCCCGCCAGCCGCCCCATCGCCTCCCGATAGGCCCGGGCCGCCGCGACCGCCGCATCATTGGCCTCCGCATCCCCGAACGAATTCGCCCGGGCCGCCACCGCCACACTCGCCGCCAGCCGCTTCACATCCCACTCGAACGGCCCCGGCAACGTCTCATCGAAGTCGTTCACATCGAACACCAACGACCGCTCCGGCGAAGCGAACAACCCGAAGTTCGACAAATGCGCATCCCCGCAAAGCTGCACCTGCAACCCGGTATTCTCCCCGGCCGCCAAATCCCCCGCCATAATCGCGGGCGCCCCCCTGAAGAACGGAAACCTCCCCGCCGCCATCCGCGCATACCGAATCTTCACCAGCTCAGCCACCCGAGTCCGAGCCTGCCCCTCCAACACCGCCACCGGATCCCCCCGATCAGCAGCAGCCTTCCATTCCCCCAACGAAGACCGCGGCACCCTCTTCCGCACCGCCCGCCCACCCTCCACCCCTGCCCCCATCTCAGATGTCGACATCCCCCGACTCTAGTTCCCCCCACCCACCCGACTGATCGAGTGACACCCGAACTTTGTGCACTCGGCGGGCTGACTTCAGGGGCTTCAGAGTATGGACAGTTGTCACGGTCAGTGTCTGTGGTTCCGACGGGTCGGAGGTGAAGCCGGGCTCGGCCCGTTGGACTTCGGCCGCCCGGGGCAGCGGTATCGGGGGCCGCGCTGGGCGGGTGGAGTACGAGGAATGCGCTGGCGCGACTGGTGGCTCGGGGGCTTGTGGTGGGCGGGGGTAAGCGCGGGCGGTGGGGGATCAGCGTCCGCGGCCGGGTGGCGGTGGCTGTCAAGCGGAGGCAGTTCGGGTGATGGTGCCGAACCAGCGTTCGAGGGCTGTGCGGAGGCTGGTTTCGGTGGTGGGGGTGAAATCGTCTGTTGCCCAGGCTATGTAGCCGTCGGGGCGGATCAGGAGGGCGGCGGCGGGGGGTTGGGGGGGAGGTTGCGGGGATGATGGTGATGCGGTCGGTCCAGCCTGCGGCGGTTGTGGCGAGGTCGGGGGCGTCGGCGAAGGTGCGCAGTATGGGGCGGGCGGGGTGGAGGAGTTCGGCGATTCGGGTTGGGCCGGTGGGGGTTTCGATGACGGTGTCGGCGAAGAGGTAGCCGGAGAGGGGGTGTAGGTCGCCCGTGTCGTAGCGGATGTCGGAGCCGGCCAGGAGGTTGGCGATGTGGGTGGAGACCTCGGGGAGATGGAGGAGTTCGGTGAAAAGGTCGCGGAGGGCTGTGATTTCGGGGCCGGGGGCGATCAGGGCCGATTGGGAGAGGGTGTACATCATGACGAGTTCGGCTACCGGGTGGCGTTCGGACTCGTAGGTGTCGAGCGGGTTCGCGGGGGCCCAGCCGTGGAGTTCGGCGGCTAGTTTCCAGCCGAGGTTGACCGTGTCTTGGAGGCCGAGGTTGAGGCCGGGGCCGCCCATGGCGGAGTGGACGTGGGCGGCGTCGCCGAGGGGGAAGACATTGCCGAGGCGGTAGTGGTCGGCGAGCCGGGTGTTCTGGCCGACGGTGCGGCGCAGGTTGTGTGGGCCGGGGCCGGTGGGTGGGGTGATGGGGAGGGTGGTGCCGAGGACGCGTTCGACGCTTTCGTGTAGTTCGTCGAGGGTCATGGGGGTGGTGTCGGAATACTGTTCGCCGCCTTCGAATTCGATGGTGCCGACCAGTGGGCGGCCGGGCTGGAGTTCGGCGAAGACGAAGCTGCCGTTCTCGAGGCGGTGATGGCCGAGACCGAAGTGGCCGACGCCCGGCACCTCGAGGCCGCCATTGGTGCGGAGCTCGGCGGGCAGGGTGACATGGCCGGTCCGGGCGATATGTCCGGTGGCGGTGACACCGGGGAAGGCGACCCCGAGTCGCTTGCGCACCAGGCTCTTTCCGCCGTCCGCGCCGACCAGGAAGCGCGCGTCGAGGACGTAGGAACCATCCGGGGCGGAGACCGGGACCCGGACCCGGTCGTCGGTCTGTTCGAAGTCGGCCAGTTCGTGTCCCCAGCGCAGATCCACGCCCAGGTCGATGGCGCGTTTGGTGAGGATCTCCACCATCTCCGGCTGCGGTTTCAAGACCAGGTGGACCGGATTCGGTTGTACGCCGGTCAGATCCAGCTGCATACCGCCGAAGATGTAGCGCGGCACCGGAACCGGTGCGCCGGTATTGCCGCTGAACGCGCCGTAGAGGCCGCGCATATCCAGCACCCGGACCACCTGTCCGGCCAGGCCGTTGGCCTTCGGTTCGGGGCTGGGGGAGGGTAGCCGGTCCAGCACGATGGGGTGGAATCCGGCGAGGGCGAGTTCACAGGCGAGCATGAGCCCATCGGGCCCGGCTCCGGCGATGACGAGGTCGGTGTGCTCGGGCACGGTGTTTTCGGGCATGGCAAATAAACCTCTTGTCGCTGAGGGTATTTGGATGACCGACGCAGCGGCGCTGCTACGCCGGTGGTTCGGGCAGTCCTGCCGCGAGGGCGGTCAGGGCCTGCCGGATGAGATCGACGATGGGTACGGGTGGGTCCGCGCGCACGTAGGCCTCGATGGCGGCGTGCTGGGCGGTGAGTATCGCGCCGACCACGAGCCGCGGACACATGGAGCTTTCCGGGTCGGTGCCGGTGCGCGCGGCGACGGCGGCGATCAGATCGTCCTCGACGCCGCGGTAGAGCATGGACCGCATTTCGGGCGCGGCCAGCAGCTTTTTGGTCTCGTCGAGCTGGGCGCGCGTCGGGATTCCGGCTTGCGGTGCGCCCGCCAGCTCGGCCTCCAGCGGCTCGACCAGAGCGGCCGTGATCGCTTCCCACAGCGGCGCTTTCGCCGGATAGGAACGCAATATCTCGATGCCGCCGCGGATTCGGGCCAGCTGCCGGTAGGCGAGTGCGTCGTACTTGCCGGAGAAGTAGTTGTTGAAGGTGCGCACGGACACCCCCGCTCGCGCGGCGATGTCCTCGCGCACCACGTTTTCCAGCCCGCGTTCGAACATGATCTGTAATGCCGCGTCGCTCAAGGCCTTTCGGGTGTCGGCCTTTTTGCGTTCGCGGAGTCCGGGCTCCTGTTCTGCGGGCATGAACCCAGTAAGCAAGAAACGTGCCCAGCGGGCAATGTTTCTCACTGGGAAGGTTTTGACCTATTCGGAGAGTAGCTGCTCCACCACCCACCACGCCGCCCCCGGCTGCATCGGCAGCGCGGCATGGGAGGCAGGGCCCGCCCCCGGATTCAGATCCTCGAAGTAGTCGTTCACCACCCCGGGCTCATCGATGAACGAGGCCGCCCCCGGCGGCGTCAGCACCTGATCGCCGCGGGCCGCGAGCACCGAGTAGGTCACCTCCGGCACCGTCACCCCGCCGTCGAGCAGCGCCCGCGTGACACTCGACCCGGCCAGGCAGTCAAGCGCACCCCGCACGCCACGGAAGACGCTGTCGCGCAACGGATTAGTGGCATCGTTCAGCACGCCCGCCAACCCCTCGGGCGAACCGGGCAGATCCAGCCCGCCGATGAGCGTGGCCGCCGTGGTTCCCTTGGTCACCGGCGCTAGATACACCGCGCGATCCACCCGCGGCCCGCCGTGCAGGAACTTGAGGTAGTAGTTCGCGATCAGCGCCCCCGAGGAGTGGGCCACGATATCGACCCGCTCGGCCCCCGTACTCGCGCGCACCTTCTCGATGAAGTCCCGTAACTGCCCCGCCGACTCGGCCACCGGCGCGGCCGCCTGCATCGGCCCGATGATGCCGTATCCGAAGATGAACGGGCAGCCCCCGATGCCCCGAATCCCGCTCGTGATCCCCGCCATCTGCTTGTCCAGCGTCGCGCGAATGTCCCCGACCGCTCCGAAGCCCCCGAGGATCACCACCGGATTCGGCTGCTCCGGCGCGGGTTCACAGTCCAGTGCGGGTTCGAGTGTCCCGGAGGTCGGCACGAGATCCCCGCCCCCGGCGGGCACCGGATCGCCGCCCGGCACCCCCGCCGCGGGCACCGTGCCCAGAGCCAGCAGCACCGCCGCCACCGCCATCCCCGCCTGAACCCGCCATCTTCGTGCCTGTCTTGCCGCCGGTCTCGCAGTCGTCACCGAAATAGTTCGGACACCACGGGCGTTTGGACGACCGACTCAGCGTGTCGGCGGCGTGGCATACGCTCCGCAGGATTGGAAGGGAGCGGAGTTGTGAGCAAGCGCGGCTGGCTGCTGTTTCTGGGCATGGGCGTGATCTGGGGTGTCCCCTACGCCATGATCCGGGTGGCGGTGCGGGAATTCGACCCGATGTTCGTGGCCTTCGGCCGAACCCTGCTGGGCGCGCTGGTGCTGCTGCCGATCGCCCTGTCGATGAAGGTGTTCATGCCCGCACTGGCGAAATGGCGCTGGGTGCTGGTCTACACGCTGGTCGAGATCACTGGCCCGTGGCTGCTCATCGGCCACGCCGAAACCAAGCTGACCAGTTCCACGGTCGGCCTGCTCATCGCCGCCGTGCCCCTGATCGCCATCGTCCTCACCACCCGGATGGGTCACGAACGTCTAGACATGCGCCGCATTCTCGGCCTGGTGGTCGGCTTCGCGGGCGTGACCGCCCTGGTCGGCCTGGATATCGACGTCTCGAACCTGGGCGCGCTGGCCGCCATCGGCGTGAGCGTCGTCGGCTACGCCCTGGGACCGATCATCATCGACCGCAAGCTGGCCGACCTCCCGCCGATCGGCGTGGTGACCGCCTCGCTGGTCTTCGCCGCCGCCATCTATCTGCCGTTCACGCTGTGGCGCCTGCCCTCCCACTACCCGGCGAACGCCACCTGGTCGGTGGTCGGCCTCGGCCTGGTCTGCACCGCCCTGGCGTTCGTGGTGTTCTTCGCGCTCATCGGTGAGGTGGGCCCGTCGCGGGCCACGGTCATCACCTACATCAATCCCGCGGTGGCCCTGTTGATCGGCGTCTCGCTGCTGGACGAGCCGCTGACCGCCGGCATGGCCATCGGCTTCCCGCTGGTGATCATCGGCTCCATCGTGGGCACCGCGCGCGCCAAGGCCCCGGCCCGGGAACCCGCCAACGCCTAGCCTATTCGGCCGCCGCGCCCGGATTCCGCTTGCGCGCCTTGCGGGTTCGGTCGCGGCGTTCGATACGTGGATCCTCGGCGACCTCGTAGCGCTTGACGTATTCGCCGAGGAACGCCTGCAACGTCGCGGTGGCCGGAATGGCCAGCAGCGCGCCCACCGCGCCGAGCAGCGCCCCGCCCATCATGACCGACAGCAGCGCCACCGCCGGATTCACGTCCACTGTTTTGGCGGTGATGCGCGGCTGCAGCACGTAGTCCTGGATCCACTGGTAGACCACCACGAAAATGAGGATCCAGACGGCGTCCAGCGGCCGGATCGTCAACGCAACCAGAATCGGCAGCACGCCCGCCAGATAGGTGCCGATGGTCGGCACGAACGAGGCCACCACACCGAACCAGATGCCCAGCGCCAGCGAATTCGGCAGTCCCAGCAACGCCAGGAAGGCCCCGTGCGCGACGGCGGAGATGACCGCCAGCAGTGCCCGCGAGTACAGATAGCCGCCGGTCTTGTCGATGGCCAGGTCCCAAGCATGCAGTACCGCACCCTGTTTCGCGGGCGGCAGCAGCGAGCACAGGGTGCGCCGCAGCTTCGGCCCATCGGCGGTCATGTACACGCTGAACAGCGCGATGGTGACGAACTTGGCCAGCCCGCCGAGCACCGTGCTCGACAGTCCCCACACATTGTTGGCGGCCCGCTCGGCGTAGGAGCTGATGATGTCGGAGTCCTTGAACAGCCGATCGCGCAGCTGATCCAGGGTGAACTTCTGGTGGAAGGTGTGATTGACCCAGTTCACCAGTTCGTCGATGAGCCGCGGCAGTTCGCCCACCACATTGGCCACGGTCTCCACCATGAGCACGCCCAGTGTCGCGATGAAGCCCGCGGTGCAGGCGAACACGATGATGAACACCACCGCGGTGGCCAGCCCGCGATTGACACCGCGCGCGGCCAGCCCGTCCACCGCCGGTTCCATGGCGAGGGAGACGAAGAACGCGACGGTCATCATGACGGCGATGCCGATCAGCTGGTGGGCGGCCCAGTTCGCGAGTTCGAAGAGCCCGAGCAGCGCCAGGGCGAGCACCATGGCCCGGGGCAGCCACACGGGCATGGCTGCCCGGACCGATACCTCGGTGTCGTCGGTTGCCGTGCTGAGGGTGTCGTCCGTCGCCTCGGGCTGCTGCCCGGCGGCGGGATTGTCGGCGGCCACCGGGTCAGTCTCGTGCACCGGAAGGCGTTTCGGGGGATGACGCACCGTGCGCCGACCGGCATACAAATCCGGTCGGTCTGTTTTTGTCGGGCAAAAAGAACCGAGAGCCATTCGGGGATAAAGGTTTTCCCGCGATAGTGTGCAGGTATGCGGGTTGGCGGCCAAGATATGCGAGTGCGCACGAAATTCTCCAGCGAACTGATGGCGCTGACCGATGAGCTCGCGCATATGGCGCGGCTGACACACGAGGCATCCGAGCGGGCCGCGGCCGCGCTCGCGGGCAGCGACCTGACGGCCGCGTACGAGGTGTTCGCGTTCGAGGAGAAGGTGGAGATCGAGCACGCCAAATGTGAGGACCGGTCGGTCATCCTGCTCGCCCTGGAGGCCCCGGTCGCCCGCGACCTGCGCCAGGTGGTGACCGCCATGCAGATCGCCGACGATCTGCTCGCCGTCAGCAGCGCCCTGAGCCGGGTCGCCGACGCGGTGGTGCGCCGCTATCCGAACCCGGTGGCCCCGCCCCACATCCTGGCTCTGCTGGCGGAAATGTCCGGCGCGATAACGCAACTCGTCGACAATGCGGTTAGCGTCATTGCCGCCCAGAACCCGCCGCGCGACCGGGCGCTCATCCCGCGCGACGAGAATGTCGAGCGGCTGCGCGTGCAGCTGGTCGAGCTGGCCGCCGACGACGGCTGGGCGTTCGGCCCGGCCATGGCCATCGATATCGCCCTGCTGGCCCACCACTACGAGCGCGGGGCCGACCACTGCGTGCGCATCGGCCGGCTCATTCGCTTCTTCCACACCGGCATTCCGCTCTACGCGCAAACGGAGGCGTAACCGCCACCTCGGTGGCAGGGGCCCGATCGGCGGGAGTAAGCTGCCCGAATTGCTTCATGGCGAGGTCTTTTCGAGTAGCACCGCACGCACGGACAGCCGAAATCCGACAAGGGCCCCAAACATGACCAACAGCTCTACCCAGACGAAGGTGGCAGCACCGGTCCGGATCGAAAGAACGCTCTCGCATCGCCAGATCATGACCATTCTGTCCGGTCTGCTGCTGGGCGTCTTCCTGGCGGCACTGGACCAGAACATCGTGAGCGTGGCGATCGTCCGCATCGCCAACAGCCTGCACGGCTTCGACAAGCAGGCCTGGGCCACCACCGCCTACCTCATCACCGCCACCATCAGCACCCCGCTCTACGGCAAGCTGGCCGACATCTACGGCCGAAAATCCTGCTACCTCATCGCCATCGGCGTCTTCGTGATCGGCTCGGTGGCCTGCACCTTCGCGACCTCCATGTACCAGCTCGCGGGATTCCGTGCGCTGCAGGGCGTCGGCGCGGGCGGGCTCATGTCGCTGGCCTTCACCATCATCGGGGACATCGTCCCGCCCCGTGAAAGGGTCAGATACCAGGGCTATTTCATGATGGTCTTCGGCATCGCCACGGTGCTCGGGCCGGTGCTGGGCGGCTTCTTCTCCAATGCCGACCGCATTCTGGGACTGTCGGGCTGGCGCTGGGTGTTCCTGGTGAACGTGCCCATCGGCGTGCTGGCGCTGCTGGTGGTCGGCAAGGTGCTGGACGTGCCGTTCGAACGGCACCGGCAGCGCACCGACTGGCTGGGCGCGATAACCCTTGCGGCGGGCACGGTTCCACTGCTCGTCATCGCCCAGCAGGGGCGGGAATGGGGCTGGCAGTCCCATCGCGCGCTGCTCTGCTACGCGGTCGCGGCGGCCGGGCTGGTGCTGTTCCTCATCGTCGAGCTGCTGATGCGCGACGCCGCGCTGATCCCGCTGCGACTGTTCCGCAAACCCACCTTCAGCATCGCCATCCTGGGCGGCTTCATCGTCGGCGTCGCCATGTTCGGCGCGATCATGCTGGTACCGCTGTACTTCCAGGTGGTGCGCGGGTATTCGCCCACGCGCTCCGGGCTTTTCATGCTGCCGCTGGTGCTGGGCATCATGCTGGGCGCGCAATTGTCCGGGCTCATCACCAAATTCACCGGACGCTACAAGGCGCTGCCGATCCTCGGCTCGCTGGTGATCGGCTTCGGCTCGGTGCTGTTCGCGCTGGTGCGCTTCGACAGCCCGCTGTGGCAGCCGCTGTTGTACTGCGGCGTCATCGGTTTCGGGCTGGGCGGGTGCATGCAGACCCTCATCATCGCGGCGCAGAACGCGGGCCCGCGCGCGGACATGGGCGTGTCCACCGCCGCGGCCACCTTCTTCCGGCAGATGGGCGGCACGCTGGGCGTCGCGGTGTTCCTGACCATCCTGTTCAACCTGTTGCCGCGCAAGATCATCGCGGCCTTCGGCGGGCAGTTGCCGCCCGGATTCGACGCGGGCCGGCTGGGCCGGATCCAGAGCAATACCGGCGATATCGCGGCGCTGCCCGCGGAGTTGCGCACGCCCATCCTGACCGGGTTCACCCATGCCATGAGCGGGGTGTTCTACGTCGCCGCGGCGGTCGCGGTGCTGGCGGCCCTCGTGCTGCTGTTCATGAAAGAGATTCCGCTGCAGGATGTTCCGGCGCCGGTCGTCGAGGAGATCGCCGAACCCGAGCCGGAACCCGATTTTCACTTCGTCGAGCCGTCCGGGCTGTCGGTCTCGGGGTGCGTGCGCCGCGAGGACGGCCAATCGGTGCCCGATGCCGTGCTGACGCTCATCGATCAACGCGGACGCCAGGTTTCGCGGGCCGTCGGCGAGCCGGACGGCGGCTACCTGATCGGCGTCCCGCGCGCGGGCGGCTACGTTCTGATCGTCTCGGCCTTCGGCTACCAGCCCGCCGCGGTCAGCCTCAGCGTCGGCAGCCGCCCGCATCAACTCGACGTGTCGCTGCTGGGATCCGGTGAGGTGTCGGGCACGGTGCGGGCGGTGGGCGCGCCACTGCGCGATGCCACCGTCACACTCACCGATGCGTTCGGCGATGTGGTCGGCTCGGCCATCACCACCGCGGAGGGCGACTTCACCTGCCGCGGCGTGCTGGCCGGTACCTACACCCTGGTCGCGGTGGCCGAGCACATGCGCCCGGCGGCCGTCACCCTGACCGTGCCCGACAGCGGAATGCTGCGCCACGACATCGATCTGGCCCCGCGCGCGGTGCTGGCCGGGTCGGCCTGCAACGAGCGCGGCGACGGCGTGCCCGACGCGCAGATCACGGTGCTCGACGAGGCCGGGGATCTGATCGCCGTCACCCGCACCGACGACACCGGCCGCTACGTGGTCCCGGCTCTGGCCGAGGGGCGCTACACGGTGATGGCGCGGGGGTATCCGGCCGCGTTCAGCCGGGTGACGGTCGCCGACGGCGAGGTCGCCCACGATGTCCTGCTCGGCTATGAGCGAGTGGAGTCGCTGGAACGGGTGGAGTCCTAGCGAAACGAGAATGTGTCTGTTTGCCGAGCGGGATGTCCGGGCAGCTGTTAGGTTTCGGCACTGAAAACAGTCCAACATTCGGTATTGGGCTGGATGCAGGGAAGAACAGACATGAAGATTTCGCGTGCACTGCTGACCGCCGCCGCCCTCGCCGCCGTCCTACCCGCCGGAGCCGCCCAGGCCGAGCCGATATCCCCGGACACCGGCGCGGGCGTCAACGAATATGTGGCGCTCGGTGATTCGTGGGCCGCCGACGCCACGTTCAGCCAGCTCACCACGATCTTCACCCCCGCGCCCTGCGTGCAGAGCGCCCACAACTACGCCAAGCAGGTCGCCGCGGCGCTGGCCGTCCCGGTCTTCCACGACGCCACCTGCGGCGGCGCGGTCACCGCGAACATGACCCAGCCCCAGCACATCGGCGGAGCCGAGAATGCCCCGCAGTTCGACCGCCTGACCGAGAACACCGACCTGGTCACCCTCGAAATCGGCGGCAATGACGCCGAACTCGCCGCCACCGTCACCGACTGCATCACCCTCGATCCCGCCCAGAGCCCCTGCCTGGACCATCTCGTCACCGACGGCGTGGATCGGATGTCGGAGAACATCGCCCGCACCGAACCCCGGGTGGCCGCCACCATCGCCGGCATCCGCGACCGCGCACCCCGCGCCCGCATCCTGCTGCTCGACTACTTCGAGGGCATCGGCCTCGAAGGCGGCTGCTGGCCGGAGATCCCCATCTCCGACCCGGACGCGATCTGGCTGGGCCACAAGCTGATCGAACTCCACGACATGCTCGCCCACGTGGCCGCGGCCACCGGCGTCGACTTCGTGAACACCTACGACGGCAGCGCGGGCCACGACGCCTGCAAGCCCGTCGGCACCCGCTGGGTCGAGGGCCTGCTCCCGTACTCCGGCAACCCGCTCGGCCTGGCAGTTCCGTTCCACCCCAACCAGCTGGGTGCCGACTATCAGGCCCGGCGGGTGCTGGAAACGCTGGGTACGGCCTGAGCGTCGCCCATCCGTCATTCCGGCGTGCTCTGGCCGGAATCTCACTCGGTCTACGTCATCCCGGCCATACCCACGCCGGGATGACGACGAGTCCCGCCCGGCCCGGATCAGCTGGCAGCGCGCCGGGTGATCCGGACTCGGTTGTCGTGGAAGACCGCGCCGCCACCGTAGTCCGAGTCACGTTCTGCCACTGTCGCGTTCACCGTCGCGCCGCCGGTGTGCTTGGCCCAGCGGCCCTTCGGGGTCGCGGCCACACCCGGCCGGACCGCGTCGGATACCTCTGCGATCGCGTCGAAGGATCCCCGGTCATTGCCGACCGTCACCGGATCGCCGTCGGTGATGTCGCGGGCTGCCGCGTCGTCGGGGTGGATCGTCACCGTGGGTTCGCCTGCGCGGCGGCGCAATTCGGGGTTCGAGCCGAAGGTGGTGTTGAGGAAGTAGTGCGACGCGGCCGAGATGAGGACCAGGCCGTCGCCGGGGTCGGCGGGCGGGGTGTGTCCGGCCAGGGGGTCGTGCCCGGCCATGGCGGCGAGCGGGGAGACGAATCGGAGCTTGTCGGTGGGGACCGAGCGCGGGGCGATCTTCAGGAAGCCGTCGGCGCGCAGGCGGTCGATGTCGTAGTGCTTCAGCAGCTGGTCGGCCAGCTCCTCGTCGGATTCGTACAGCGCGGGATCGGTGAAGCCCATCCGGCGGGCCAGGCGGCGGAAAGTCTCGGTGGTGGGCAGGCATTCGCCGGGCGGGGCCACCGCCGGTTCGTTCCAGGCCAGGTAGAGATTGCCGTACGCGGCGATGACATCGAGGTGCTCGGGCTGCATGGTGGCCGGGAGCACGATGTCGGCGTAGTCGGCGGTGTCGGTCCGAAAATGTTCCAGGACAATGGTGAACAGGTCCTCGCGGGCCAGCCCCTCGATCACTCTGGCTTGGTCCGGATTCGAGGCGACGGGGTTCGCGGCGATGACGAAGAGCGCTTTCACCGGCGGCCCAGAGGTTTCCAGCAGCGCCTCGCCCATACGCGTCATGGACAGTGTCCGTACCGGATTCGGCAGCAGGTCGAACCGCACCAGCGCGGGCACATCCAGCTCGAAATGCCCGCTCGTCGAATAGTGCAGTCCACCACCGGGAATCGCCCAATCGCCGGTCACCCCGGGCAGGCAGGCCAGGGTGCGCAGCGCCGCGCCGCCACCCGCGTGCCGCTGCATGCCCTGGGAGGCGCGAGTGGCGGTCGGGCGGGTGCGGGCGATGCGTTCGCCGAGGGCCACGATGCGCTCGACCGGCAGTCCGGTGATCTCGGCGGTGCGCTCGGGTGTGTATTCCTCGACCCGGGCGCGGAATTCGGGCCAGCCCTCGGTATGTGCGGCCAAGAACCCGCTGTCCTGCGCGCCGAGTGACACGATGATGTGCATGAGTCCCAGCGCCAGCGCGGCGTCCGTGCCGGGCAGCGGTGCCAGGTGTTCGTCGCAGCGTTCGGCGGTGCGGGTGCGCACCGGATCGATCGCCACCGTGTACGCGCCGCTGTCCTGGATGAACTTCCACACGTGATGACCGGAGCTGAGCGGATTGGTGCCCCACAGCAGGATCAGCTTCGATTCGGCGAGATCCTCCGGATCCATGCCGCCCGCGGTGCCGAGGGTGTATTTCAGGCCGGTGCTGCCCGCGATCGAGCAGATGGTCGGATCGTGCAGGGACGCGCCCAGCGCGTTGAAGAAGCGCCGCCCGGAAAACCCTTCCAGCCCTTGCAGGTAGCCGAGGCTGCCGGTGCCGTGGAACGGCCACACGGCCTCGCCGCCGAATTCGTCGACGATCCCGGTGAGCCGGGTGGCGATCTCGTCGAGCGCCTCGTCCCAGGTGATGCGCTCGAAGCGGCCCTCGCCCTTGCGGCCGACCCGGCGCAGCGGGTGCGTGATGCGGTCGGGGGAGTGGACCTGCTCCAGGTAGCGGTTCACCTTGACGCACAGCGCGCCGCGGGTGACCGGGTGCGCCTTGTTGCCGCGCAGGCCGACCGCCTTGCCGTCGGCCACCTCCACCACCCAGGAGCAACCGTCGGGGCAGTCGAGCGGGCATGCGCCGAGAACCTTCACCCGCACGATCGTAGGCAAGCGACCTGTCGGGCGCGAAAGCCGAGCGTACGGTGGGTTTCCGTGTGCGACACGCCTATCGCGTCATGTGACGACACGCAGGTGTGCTGGGGTAGTCTCGGCGCGCGGCTAATCAGCCGCAACGGGATTGCGGGGGCGGAAGTGCGCGGTGGAATGGGAGTTGCATGATCACCCCCGGCCGAGGGCTCGTCAGTGTCGTCACGGGCTGTGTGGCGCTGCTGACCGGGTGCGCGCACGCCGGGTCCACCGATGCCGCGCGCTCCGGAGCGGCCGACAGCGCGCAGGCGGCGAGCGATACCGCCGAGGCGCAGCGCAGCGCGTTCGTCACCGCGTGCACGGGGACCTCGGCGGGGTGGCAGGCGACGGCGGTGGTGAGCAATCGGGATTCGATCGAGCACCGGTACCTCGTGGTGATCAGTTTCATGACGCCGGAGTCCACCGACCTCGAGCGCACCCGCACCGAGGTGCTGGTCGCGCCCGGTGCGACCCAGGATTTCACCACTGAGACGCGGCTGGATCCGGTGACCCGACCGCAGACCGTCCGGTGTGTGCTGCGCGGGGTGGAGCAGCTCTGAACGATGCTCGCGAATCGGGCATCCACTAGGTCGAGCGGGCTCGAAAGTTGCGCGGGGACAGGGGCGGACGCCTAGGATCTCCAGCGCCGGCCATGCTCGGTGGGCCGTACCAAACGGAATAGCCAAACGTTCACTGACCTGCGCGGTAGTGACATCGGGCTAACTCCGGATGTGGATTTGTCGGTGCCATGGTGCATGCTCTTGGCACGCAGATGTCCGCCCGTCCGCCCGGAGTGCCCCATGTCGACCCGTACCAAGCCACAGCCCTTGTCGGATACCGAGATTCGGCAGATCGCCGCGGAGATCGACGCGGGCCGTCCGCCGATGGTGTGGTTCACCGCGTCGGCCGTCGGCGTACCGGAAGGTCGGTCCGGAAAGGTGATGTCCCTCGGTGATCCGTCCGAGGGGGATTTCCTGCAGGTGAAGCCCACGGGCTCGAAGGATGTGCTGTCCTTCGGTCCCACCGAGGTGACACTGACCAAACCGGCCCGCCAGACCACCACCAAACCGGCCAATGCGTCATCGGCCGCGAAACCGACTGGAACCAACCCGAAACCGGCAACCAGGAAGGAATCCCCCGTGACGATGTCGACCCCCGTGACGTCCCCGGCCCCCGCGCCGAGCCCCGCCCCGGCCGCACCGGAAGCCAAAACCGAAGCCCCGCAGCCCGCCGCCGAGTCCGCGCCGGAGGCCAAGGCCACCAAGCCCGCCGCCTCGCGCCCGGCCCGCAATGCCGCCGCCGCGAAGAAGCCCGCGGGTACCGAGGTGACGGTCACGCTCTCCGGCACCGCCGAGGGCGAGTGGACCCTCGATGTGGTCAACGGCAAGAAGCGCACCATCAAGGGCCTGGCGGTCGCGAGTTCGGCTGTGTCGCAGGCCGCCAAGATCCTGCACCCCGAATTCGCCGAGGTGGTGGATTCCATCCACGAGGCCGTGCGCGCCGCCCAGCAGGCCAAGGTGGAGCAGTTGCAGGCCGAACTCGAATCGGCCCGTCGGCTACTCGAAGACCTGGCCTGAAGGTAATCAGCGCCCAACCCCTTCGGCGGGGTTGGGCCTCCTTCGGCCGGGCGTCGGCGTCACACCGCTGATTCGCGGTGCCAGGTGCGCGGACCCGCTTCCGGGCGACCGCGGCGCAGATCGTCGTGGAAGATGTAGCCGAGGGAGTATTCCTTGGCGTGGTACATGGCCGAATCCGCTTCGCGTAGCAGCTCGTACACGGTGGTCTCGGTCTCCCGTGGCCGCGAGCACGCGATGCCGATGCTGGCCGCGATGCGTACCTCGGCCGCGCTCAACTCGAACGGCTCCCCGAGGGTCGCCAGTAGCCGTTCGGCCAGTTGCAGCGCCTGTTGCCGCGCCAGCGGGGCCAGCACCACGAATTCGTCACCGCCGTATCGGGCGGCCGCGTCGTCGCGCCGGATGACCCGGCGGATGCGGGCCGCGGCATTGGCGATCAGCTCGTCGCCGACGGCGTGCCCGTAGCTGTCGTTGACCCGCTTGAAGCCGTCCAGGTCGATGAACAGCAAGGCCAAAGGCTGTCCGGCCCAACGCTCCCGATTACGATGCAGCGCCCGCAGCAGGGCGGCGCGGTTCAGGAGTCCGGTCAGCATGTCGTGATCGGCCTGGTACTGCGCGCGCCGTTCGCTGCGGGCGCTGCGTTCGATGGCGCGTTCGCTGCGTAGCAGCACGCCGCCGAGTAGCAGCGCGAACAGCGAGGACACCACCACCCGGTCCAGGGTGTCGAGGCTGGAGCCGACCACGGGCACCAGTGAGGCGACGATCATGACGATGGCGATGATGCTGGCCCGCTGCCGGGAGCGGTGCGGATGGATATCGCGAGGCCCGCCCAGCACCGTCATGCTCGGATGCAGCGCGGCCGCGCCGATCAGCGTGAAGCCCAGTTGCAGTGGCAGCAGCTGGATCTGGCGGCCGAAAACCGCCGAGCCGGCCGTCTCCAGGTTGTAGGCCAGATCGCCGGCCAGCATGACCAGCATGGCCAGGTGCACCAGCCGCAGCGAGGTCTCCGAGCGCGCCGAGGTGATCCCCGAATGCACGATCACGGTGAGCAGCAGGGCGTCCACGATCGGATCCGCCACGCAGGTGATGGTGGTGAGCTGGATGTGATGGGCCGCGCGCAGCACCGGCGAGATGAGGAAGGTCCACGACAGCAGCAGCGCGCCCAGGCCGATGAGCCCGGAGTCCAGCAGCAGATCGTGGTCGGTGCTGTTCTGCCGGGGCCGTAGCCACAGCACCGCGGCCACGCCGACGCAGCAGTACCCGCTCAGGGTGAACAGGTCGTCGAAGGGGTGACGCTGGGACTCGGAGACGTGGCGCAGCGCGGTGCCGATGGTGAATTGCACGGCCGCCGCGGACAGTAGATACCAGGGCAGCGGATGGCGGGGACGGTACTTGCGGACGCCGGAGCCGATCATGGTGAGGCTGATGGCGACCGAGACGAACAGCGTGCCCAGCGCCACGACGCGGCTGTTGATAAGCAGGGGGAGACCGAGAATCAGGATGCCCGCCGCGAACAGCACGGTGCGCCAGCAGATTCTGGAGCGCCACGGGGTCTGCTCGCGACCAGACTGCTCGGCCGGTTGTGCGTCCGTTCCCACCAGCCCCCCCTTATCCGAGCAGCACTCGAAAAGACACCGCCGATCATCAACCGAGTATGTTGCGGTACGAGCATAGGTCCCCGCGCAGCGGTGGCAGAGTGCCCGGTCGAGAAAGGCGCTGCCACTATTTGGGCAACCGAACCGATCATGACACGAAATCTCCCGCTCCGGAGCGGAGTTCGGTGAACCCGTAGGATCGCCGTTCGCGAGACTCGCTATGCTCCCTGCGAATCGAACCGAACGGCCTGCACGACTCGCTGAACAGGAGCCGAAGTGGCATCGAGAGCGGGACGCTGGTGGGCGCCCGGCCGGGTCAATCTCATTGGCGAGCACACCGACTACAACGACGGCTACGTGCTCCCGCTGGCCCTTCCACTGGGCATGACCTGCACCGCCGCCGCCCGGCCGGATGGCGTGGTGCGCCTGCGATCCCGCCAGGCCCCGCACGATGAGATCGCCACCACCGTCGCCGCGCTCGAAACCGCCGCCTGGTCCGAGCTGCCCGCCTGGACGCGCTATCCGCTGGGCGTGATCCGCGAATTCGAGCGCCGCGGCCACCGGGTGACCGGCGTGCGGCTCGACCTCGACGGCACCGTCCCGGTCGGCGCGGGCCTGTCCTCGTCGGCGGCGCTGTCGTGTGCGGTCGGCATCGCCGTGCGGGACCTGTTCGCCCCCACCGTCTCCGATGCCGAGATCATCGATATCGCACGGACCGCCGAGAACGTCCACGTCGGCGTCCCGACCGGACTGCTCGATCAGTCCGCGGCCATGCTGTGCACCGCCGGGCACGTGCTGCTCCTCGACGTCCGCACCGGCGCGGCCGAGCAGATCCCCTTCGACCTCGACGCCTTCGGGTTGTCGCTGCTGGTCCTCGACACCGGCAGCCCGCACCGGCTGATGGACGGCGAGTACGCCGTGCGCCGCGCCGAATGCGCCGCCGCCGCAGCGGAACTCGGCGTGCCATCGCTGCGCGATATCGCCCGCGCCGCCGATGCCGAGCGGCTCGCCGACCCGGTGCTGCGGCGACGCGCCCGGCACGTGATCACCGAAAACGCCCGTGTCCTGCAAATTGCCGAACAATTGCGCGCCGGTGCGGATCCCCGCGCCATCGGCCCCGTCCTCACCGCCGGACACCGTTCACTCCGCGACGATTTCGAGGTATCGGCCCCGCCCCTGGACACCGCCGTCGACGCGGCCCTGGCCGCGGGCGCGCACGGTGCCCGCATGACCGGCGGCGGTTTCGGCGGCAGCATCATCGCCCTCGTCGACTCCGGCCGCACCGAGGCGGTACTCGCATCGGTCCGAGAAGCCTTCGCGACCAAGGGATTCGACGCGCCCCGGCATTTCATCGTCACCCCGTCGGCCGGTGCGCACCGTCTCTGACGAGAGAGGTCACCGTCGCGGCGACCCTGCTGCACCCGGTCATGGCCGAACACCTGCGCGACGAGGAACTCACGGTCCTGCCCATCGTGGCCCGCACCCTCGCCGAGGCCGAATGGGCCCAACTCGGCGAACGCGGCATGGCCGCCCTCCCCAAACGCCGCGCCCTGGTCTTTCTCGCCCACATCCTCGAAGAGGCCGACCCCACCGAGCGCACCGACCTCCTCGCCGACATCCCCGGCCCGGTCCGCCTGCTCTACCGCTTCCTCGGCGCTCCTGCCCACGCCCGCGAAACCCGCCTCCTCCGCCGCGATCTCGACCCCGTGCTCACCGAAAGAGCCGCGTCATGACCTATCTGGTCGTTGACCAGCGCGTAGAGGACGTAACCCGCTGGCAGACAGCCTTTTCCAGCGCCACCGCCCGCCGCCGCGGATCCGGCGGCGAACTCCTCATGGTCCTGACCGACCCCACCGACCCCCACCGCCTGCTCGTAATCGTCCACTTCGACTCCCCGGAAGCCGCCGTCGCCTGGCGTCACCGCCCCGGCGTAGAACGCGAAATCGCCTCCGGCGGAGTGATTCCCGACTCGGTGACGATCCGAATCCTGGATCGTCTCCCCATGCCCGACGGAGCCATCCCGCCGAAATAACGGGGGTTGGGATGGCTCCGGCCGGGATCGCCGGTTACTTCGCGGGCGTGATGGACGGCTGGCTGATCGTGGTGAAGTACTGGACCGCGGCGGCGATGGCCACCGGAGCGGTCACGAACAGCTGGCCCGCGATGGTGCCGAGGAAGCCGACGGCGGCCGCGCCGATGAGGCAGCCGGTGCCCGCCGCGCCGAGCAGCGGCACGAACATGGCGGCCAGGATGCCCGCGGAGCCGAGGGTGACCAGGCCCGCCGCGCCGACCGCGCCGATCAGGCAGCCCAGAGCCGCGCCGCCGAGGCCGCCCGCCAGGGTGCCGATGGTCGCGCCCATGGACAGGGTGCTGGTCATGCGGCTCCAGGCGGCCTGCTCACGGTCGTAGTCCGACTTCCAGGGGGCGCTGTTCTCGAAGGGCATCGCCACATTCTCGAGAGGCAGGGCGACCGGCTGGTAGACCGCGTGCGCGGCGTCGAACTGCGGGGTGAGGGTGGCGACGCGGTCGTGGATGTCGGCGGCGATGGGGAAGACGTAATCGTCCACCCGGAAGGACAATTCGGTGCCCGCGACCACGGTGCCGTCGGCGGCCTTGATCTTGAGGACGCCGTTGTCCACCACCAGCGAACCGGCGTCGGTGCGGATGACCACATCCCGGTCGCTGTTGGTGGCGGTGTAGTTGACCACACCCGCGTCGGTGGCGGCGGGCGCGGCGTTCACGGTTCCGGCGCTCACCCCGAGGGCGGTCGCGACGAGGGCGGCGGAAACGGCGAACTTCTCGAGCTTCATCAGGTTTCTTTCGGTCGGTGCGGGTCAGGGTCCGCACGGATGACGCGGCTCTACTACGACGGTGAGCCGCGAGAGGATGTGACATACCGGCAGCACGGCCCGGAGGCCGTGTCGCTCAGCTGTTTTCGGGGGTGTGGCTGCCTAAGCGGCGCTGCGGCGCAGGCGGGCTCCCACACCCACCAGCACGTCGATCACCAGGAACGCCAGCAGCGGAAGGCCGATCATCGGCGCGAACCAGCCGATCACGGCCGCGGCCGCCGCCAACGGCAGCAGTACGATCAGCGGGGTCTGCGCCAGCGCCCGGCGCGGAGCCCTGCCCACCGCGAGCGCCCGCTCCTTGGTCGGGCGGCGACGCCACCACATCATATAGCCGCGCACGATCACCGTGCCCAGCCCGACCATGATGGCCAGCAGCAACAGCTGATTGGCCAGGCCGAACATCAGGCCCATGTGAAACTGGATGCCCCAGTTGGTGAGCTTGGCCATGAGCGGCCAGTCGGCGTAGGGCAGCTTGTCGGTGACATTGCCGGTCGCGCCGTCCACCGCGATGGCATCGCGGGTGTACTGGCCGGGTCGGCGCAGCTCCTGGACCACGAAGGCCATGCCGTCCTTGGCCGGAATGCTGATCTCGATCGGCCCGGTCAGCCCATTGGCCCGGGCGACGCCGTACACGGTGTCGACCAGTCCCGCCTTGTCGGCCGCGGGCACGGCCGCCATCGCTCCGCCACCGTGGTGGTCGTGCTCCCCGCCCGCGGACATGGCCGGGCCCGAAGTCCCCGGCAGCTTGGCGCTCACCGCGGGCGTGGTCCAGCTCATGGTCTTCCGCAACTGGGTCACGTTCTCACCCGCGTACTTCGACCAGGTCATACCGGTCACCGACAGCAGCAGGAGCACCGGCAGAATCCAGACGCCCACCACCGCATGCCAATTCAGCGTGCGCGCCCGCGGTCGCGAGCGATCCGGCCGCAACAGCCAACCGGCCGAACGCTTCTCGCGCCGCGCCCGCACCCGCCGATACCAGAGCACCAGCCCGGCCAGCGCCACCAGCCACAGCCAGGAGGCCGCGATCTCGCTGTAGTAGCGGCCGACGTCGCCCAGGTGCAGATCCCTGTGCAGCTTGTCGATCCAGGTGCGCATGGGCAGCGCGCCCGAACTGCCGTAGACGACGCTGTCGCCCACCGGCGTCGCGGTGACCGGGTCGACGAACACGGCCCGCCGCTCGGAGGCGCCCAGCGCCGGATCGCTGAAGATCACCCGGGTGGTGTCGCCGACATTCTGGCCGGGGGCCACCGCCACCAGCGCCAGCTTCGGCTCGACGGTCTGCGCCGCGGCGATCTGCTCCTTCAGCGGCTTGGCCGGTCCGGCCGAATCGGTGTGCAGCAGCGCGCCGGAGGTGATGTTCTCCAGCGTCGGCGAGATCGCGTACAGCGCACCGGTGACGGCCGCGATCAGGATGAACGGTGCCACGAAGACACCGGCGTAGAAGTGCAGTCGCAGCATGAGCGCCTGGAAGGCATTGCCCGCGCTGCGTTTCGGAGGCTTCCCGGCCGACGGCGGTTCCGTCTCCCGGGTAGGGGAGGGCGGCGGTGCCGAATCGACACCGCTGTCAGTGATTGTCACCAAAGGGTCTTTCGTGTTCGAGGGAACACCCGGGGCACAAGGGGCACAGGGGATCGACCCGGTACGGCGGCGACGGTTCGGACGCCCATAACCCCCTCATGTGCGCGCACGCGACTGCCATCGCATGTGCCCAGCGGTTATGGACGCACCGGAACGCGCACGGCGCCACCGTGACGGTCGGGTGCGTACAGCGAATTCACACGGATGCGAAAGTCCGTGTGCCCGGGTTGAAAAGGAAGAATTCAGCCTCGAACGAGCGCGGGCGGGCCGCGGGTATGACTGACATCGGCCGCGAAGATCCGCGGCACGACCCGAGCCCGGTGCTCGATCGGCAGCCGCGGCGGCCCCGAGAGCACGGGAAGCGAAATGGGTACCGGCAGCGCCCAGGACAGCACCGTGGTGCCGACCCGATAGGCGGTCTCGGCGCCGAGGATGAAAACGGCCGCCGCGCACGCCGCCACGATGTGCGCGCCCAGCATGGCCGGACTCCACATCGAGGCGTGATGGTGCATGTGCATGCTCTGCCCCGGCGAGCCCCACATCATGCTGAAGTGACCCAGCAATTGCCCGCCGATGAGCGCGACCACCAGCCCGAGCCGGGTGGTGCGCAGCGCGCGCACGCTCGCCACCACCGCGCCGACCGCGGCCGAGGCGGCGACCAGCAGCGTCAACGGCCCCGACGCCAGGGGCGCGGCCCCCGAGATCCAGCCGTGCGCGGCGACCGCGAGCGCCCCGGAAACCGAACCGGCCGCCCCACCGCGCAAAACCGCAGCATCACTGCGGGAATGCGCTGTAGAGCGGCCGGATCCGATATTCACGCGCTGATAATAGCCACGGATGTTTCCGAGAAGAATTCGCGCCC
>NZ_BJWY01000128.1 GCF_007990715.1 Nocardia seriolae NBRC 15557
CCCACATCCTCGCCACCGACCAGCGGCCGCTCCGCCTCGGCGCGCGCGGCCTCGGGTTTCCCGGTGAGCAGGTATGGGGCTTTGGCATAGGCGTGGTCGCGTAGCGACATGATCAAGAGCTTGGGGGACAATGGTTTTCCGGTGTTCCAGGCCGGGCACTGCGATTGGCAGCGACCGCACTCGGTGCAGGTGGTGAAGTCGATCAGGCCCTTCCACGTGAAATCCTCGACCTTGCCGACGCCCAAGGTGTCGGTGTCGGGATCGGCGGTCTCCATCAGCAGCACCTTGCCGCCGGACATCATCGGCCTGGCCGCGCCGAGCGCAACGCCGCCGTCGGCCTCCCGCTTGAAATAGATATTGAAGAACGCCGAAATCCGGTGCCAGGCAACGCCCCAGGTGAGGTAGCGGCCGACGATGTAGAGGAAGGCCGCACCCGCGAGCATCTTGACGAACGCGAAGATCGACACCAGCAGCGGGCTGTCGGGCAGCAAACGCGCGACCTGCATGGTGAGCGGATCGGTCGCGAGCCGCCCGTGCCCGTAGGTGGCGATTTTGCTCGCCTTGACCAGGACATCGCCGACACCGTGGAGGACCACGATCGTCTCGATGAGGTAGGCGGCCGGGAAATTGGAGCCGCCGAATCGGGACAGCCGCTCGGGACGGCGCGGGTGATTGCGCTGCCGGATGAATATCAGCGCCGCGATCCCGACGATGGTCCCGACACTGAGGATTTCCTCCAGCAGCCGATAGCCGGAGCTCTCACCGACCACCGGCCAATGGAACTCGGGATCGAAGGTCTGGCCGTAGGACTCGAAGTAGAAGACCATGCCCAGCAGGAAGCCGACCATCACCAGCCAGTGTGCCCAGCCGACGCTGCGGAACCGATTCATCCGCGTGTGCGCGGCAACCTCCACGACAACTGTCCGCACGCGCGGCAGCACCGGTCGCAGCCGGGTCCCGTCGGGTCTGCCGCGCCGGAAGAGCCGGGTCATCCGCACCAGCCCGCCGAAGAACAGCCCCCAGCAGAGCGCGGTGATGAGGCCGCCGATGACCCCCAAAGTGATCGTCGCGGTGTTCAAAGTGTCGTCCCCCAATGCTCCCCAGAAGCCCTTGAACAGCAACAAGAGTCATGTTACCGGCCAGTAGCTTTTGTGTTCGATGCCAAGCTATCACCGAACCCGCACCCGGGGAAGATCTCCCGGCAGGAACCTGCCATCGCGGCCCTCGGTCAGTTTCGTTGCGGCGGTTGACAGCTCATGCGTTGTTGCATCCCGTGCGAAATTGTTGCCAAGACGTTTGCATCGGCTCTGCGACTGCACCCTTTTCGGCCTGGATATGGCTGTAATGTCGATAGGGTGCAGCGACGAATCATGGGGATCGAGACCGAATTCGGGGTGACGTGCACCTTCCACGGCCACCGACGGTTGAGTCCAGACGAGGTGGCCCGGTATTTGTTCCGCCGGGTGGTTTCCTTGGGCCGTAGTTCTAACGTGTTCCTCCGCAACGGTGCCCGGCTCTACCTTGACGTCGGTTCCCATCCGGAGTACGCGACGGCCGAGTGTGACAGCTTGGTGCAGCTGGTCACTCACGATCGGGCCGGTGAACGGGTGCTCGAGGACCTGCTCATAGACGCCGAGCAGCGGCTGGCCGAGGAGGGTATCGGCGGCGATATCTACCTGTTCAAGAACAACACCGACTCCGCGGGCAACTCCTACGGCTGCCACGAGAACTTCCTCGTGGTCCGCGCCGGTGAGTTCTCCCGGATCTCGGATGTGCTGCTGCCGTTCCTGGTTACCCGTCAGCTCATCTGCGGCGCGGGCAAGGTGCTGCAGACCCCGAAGGCTGCCACCTTCTGCCTGTCGCAGCGGGCCGAGCACATCTGGGAGGGCGTCTCCTCGGCGACCACCCGCTCGCGGCCGATCATCAACACCCGTGACGAGCCGCACGCCGACGCCGAGAAGTACCGCCGGCTACACGTGATCGTGGGCGACTCGAACATGAGCGAGACGACCACCATGCTCAAGGTGGGCACGGCCTCGCTGGTGCTGGAAATGATCGAGGCGGGCGTCGCGTTCCGAGACTTCGCCCTGGACAACCCGATTCGGGCCATCCGCGAGGTGTCGCACGATCTCACCGGCCGCCGCCCCGTGCGGCTGGCGGGCGGCCGCCAGGCCAGCGCCCTCGACATCCAGCGCGAGTACTACGCCCGCGCCGTCGAGCACCTGCGCAACCGCGACCGCGACCCGCAGGTCGACGCCGTGGTGGATCTGTGGGGCCGGACCCTCGACGCCGTCGAGGCGCAGGACTTCGCCAAGGTGGACACCGAGATCGACTGGATCATCAAGCGCAAGCTGTTCCAGCGCTACCAGGACCGCTACAACATGGAGCTGTCCGATCCCAAGATCGCCCAGCTGGATCTGGCCTACCACGACATCAAGCGCGGCCGCGGCGTCTTCGACCTGCTCGCCCGCAAGGGTCTGGCCAAGCGGGTCACCGAGGACGAGGCGGTGGATGCGGCGGTCAACACGCCGCCGCAGACCACCCGGGCCAAGCTGCGCGGCGATTTCATCACCGCCGCCCAGGAGGCCGGACGCGACTTCACCGTCGACTGGGTCCACCTCAAGCTCAACGACCAGGCGCAGCGGACGGTCCTGTGCAAGGACCCCTTCCGCTCGGTCGACGAGCGCGTGGATCGCCTCATCGCCTCCATGTGAGCAGCGTGAACGGGCCGCGAACCCTGGGTTCGCGGCCCGTTCCGCGTCCGAGCCCGGTCCGTCAGGGGACGTTAGGGGGAAAAGGCGACCGCCCATGCTCCATGGCGGCGACGCGCCCATTACTCTCTATCGGGTGGCGATATCCAAGGTCGAGCGGTTGATGAATCTGGTTATCGCGCTGCTGTCCACCCGGCAGTTTCTGACCGCGGAGCGGATTCGCGACAGCGTGGCCGGGTACGAGGAGTCCGCGAGCGACGAGGCGTTCAGCCGGATGTTCGAGCGGGACAAGAACGAGCTGCGCGATCTGGGCATACCGCTGGAAATCGGTCCGGTGGGCCGGTATTCGAGCGTCGAGGGCTATCGGATCAACCGGGACGCCTACGAGCTGCCCGATATCGATCTCTCCAGCGAGGAATCCGCCGCGGTCGCGGTGGCGGTGCAGCTGTGGGAGTCGCCCGAGCTGGCCGCGGCCGCCGAGGGCGGGCTGCTGAAATTGCGCGCGGCCGGAATTCACGTGGAGCCCGACGCCGGGGTGTCGGCGGTGCCCGCGGTCCCGGCGCGCACCAGAGGCTCGGAGCCGGTGCTGGGCAAGTTGCTCGCCGCCATCGATGCCGGACGGTCGGTGAAGTTCAAACACCGCCAGTCGCACGGGGATCCGGTCGAACGCGATGTGCAGCCCTGGGGTGTGGTCACCCATCACGGCCGCTGGTATCTGGTCGGGCACGACAATGCCCGCGACGCGCAGCGGGTGTTCCGCATCTCCCGCATCGACGAGGACGTCACCGAATACGGCCCGGCCAATGCCGTGCACAAGCCCGAGGACCTGGACCTGCGGGCCGTGGTCGCCGACGTGACCGCGCAGACCCCGATCACCGGGTCGGCCACGGTGTGGGTGGCCGACGGGCGCGGGCAGGAGATCCGCCGCCTCGGCCCCATCATGGAGGAGCGGACCCTGGGCGGCCGCAAGGGTTCGATCGTGGAGGTGCCCATCCGATCCCGCGACTGGCTGGCCCGGCTCATCACCGGACTCGGTGCCGACGCCCTGGTGCTCGCGCCGGAAGAGCTGCGCGACAATGTGATCGCGCGCCTGAAGTCGGTGCTGGAACGGACGGAGGTCAGCGCATGAGTGGGAAACGCCGGGCAGACAACGTAACCGACGGGGCACGGGCGTCCGACGGCGCGAAGGACCGGAAGGGCAGTGCGGCCGCCACCACGCGGCTGTCCACGCGCCTGGCGCGGCTGCTGAACATGGTCCCGTACTTCCAGGCCAATCCGGGGATCAGCGCGGCGGAGGCGGCGGCCGAACTCGGCGTGTCCACCAAACAGCTGATGACGGACCTGAATCAGCTGTGGATGTGCGGGCTGCCCGGGTACGGGCCCGGTGACCTCATCGACCTGTCGTTCTCCGAGGAGAGCATCGAGGTCACCTTCTCCGCGGGCATCGATCGCCCGCTGCGGCTCACCTCGCTGGAGGCCACCGCGCTGCTGGTGGCGTTGCGTTCCATCGCGGACCTACCCGGCATGGTGGATCCGAGCGCGGCGCACGCGGCCATCGCCAAGATCGAATCCGCCATTGCCGGACGGGAATTCGCGGGCCCGTCGCTGCCGGTGCCGGTGGAGGCGCCCGCCGTGGCGACCGTCCGGTCCGCCCTGGAGCACGATCACGCCCTGCGCCTGGTCTACTACTCGGCGAGCCGCGATGTGGTCTCCGAGCGCGTCGTGGATCCGATCCGAATCGTGCTGGTGGACAACAACAGCTATCTGCAGGCCTGGTGCCGGCAGGCCGAGGGTGTCCGGCTCTTCCGCCTCGACCGCATCGAGGAGGCCGCCGAACTCGACGAGCCCGCGCGCCCGCCCGCCGAGGCCGCCGCGGACGAGACCGCGGCCCTGGACCTGTTCGTGGACGACCCTGCGGTCCCGCTGGCGCGCCTGCTGATTCGGCCCGACTACGCCTGGGTGCTCGAGCAGTACCCGATGCACAAGGTCACCACCCACCCCGACGGCAGCGTCGAGGCCACCATGCGCTTCGCCACCCTGGACTGGATGGCGCGGTTGCTGCTGGGCTTCGGCGCGGGCGTCACCGTGCTCGGCCCGGCCGAACTGGTCACCGCGGTGCGGGAACGCTCTAGTTCGGCGCTGGCCGCCTATGCCGCGGCCGGTGCGGACAATGCCTTCTCCGCCGGCGGCAGTACCTTCGCGACCGGGTTCGAGGGGGTCGGTCCCGCTTGAGTTTTCGCGTGACGGTGCTGGGGGCGGGCAGCATCGGGTGCTTTGTCGGCGGCCGGCTGGCCGCGGCGGGGGCGGAGGTCACCTTCGTCGGCCGCCCGCGCGTGCTCGACGAACTGCGCACCTTCGGCCTGCGGCTCACCGATCTGGACGGCGACGATCAGCGCGTCGACCCCACCGCCTTCCACACCGCGACCGCACCGTCCGGCGACGCCGATCTGGTGCTCATCACGGTGAAGTCCGCCGGGACCGCCACCGCCGCGGCCGAACTGGCCGGTCTGGTGAAGCCGGGCACGGTGGTGATCAGCCTGCAGAACGGCATCGGCAACGACGCGGTGATCCGGGAGATCCTGCCTAGCTGTGTCGTGCTGGCGGGCATGGTCATGTTCAATGTCGTGCACCACGGCCAGGGCCGCTTCCACCGCGGCACCGCGGGCACCGTCGATATCGCCGACGATCCGGCGCTCGAGCGCTTCGCGCCGATCCTGGACCGGTCCGGGCTCGGCTTCCAACGGCACCCGGACCTGCTGCCGGTCCAGTGGGCCAAGCTGCTGCTCAACCTGAACAACCCCATCAACGCGCTCTCGGGCCGCCCGCTGCGCGAGGAACTGGGCACCCGCGACTACCGCCGCTGCCTGTCGCTGGCCCAGCGCGAGGCCCTGGCCGCCATGGCCGCGGCCCGCATCCGACCGGCCCGGCTCACCCCGCTGCCGCCGGAGGCGATGGCCCGGCTGCTGACCGTGCCCGATAGCCTGTTCCGCAGGGTTGCCGCGAAGGTGCTGGCCGTCGACCCGGTGGCGCGCTCCTCCATGGCCGACGATCTGGCCGCCGGACGCAAAACCGAAATCCCTTGGCTGTGCGGCGAAATCGTGAGCCTGGGCGCCATGGTAGGAATACCCACGCCGGTGAACCAGAAGCTGATCGAGCTCGTGACAGCTGCGGAGAACGGTGACCGGCGCACCTGGTCGGGCCCGGAATTGCTGGAACAACTCGAGCGGGCCGCGCGTGACGGCACGGCGAACAAGGGTTGACAAGAAGCTTCGCTGTATGCGGGTCCGGTAGCATCGGACTCACCCAGAGTCTTTGGAGGTAATGGAATGACAGGCGCCATCAGCCCGTGGCACTTGCTGATCGTCGTGCTGATCTTCTTGCTGTTCTTCGGTTCGAAGCGCATGCCCGACGCGGCCCGCAGCCTGGGTCGCTCGATGCGCATCTTCAAGACCGAGGTCAGCCAGATGCAGAACGAGGGCAAGACGGGCGAGGCCGCTCCCGAGGCGCAGGCCCAGCCGGTGCAGCCGCCCGCGCAGCTGCCGCCCGCTCAGCCGGTCCAGCAGCCCGCGCCGCAGCCGAACGACCAGCAGAAGGCCTGAGGCCACGGGTACCCGGGATGAGAACGTCTCATCCCGGGTAGATCGTTGTCCGGGTCCGGGGCGTGCACGGTAACGCCCGCGTCTTCTTTGGCCGCAAGGCGGAGGCAGTCACACTCACATGCGCATCCCGTTCGATCCCCGGCGCAGCAAGCGCCGCACGAACCCCGACGGCACCATGTCCCTGGTGGATCACCTGTCGGAACTCCGCAGGCGATTGCTCGTCGCCCTGGCCTGGGTCGCCCTCGGCACCCTGTTCGGGTTCTTCTGGTACTCGCATTCCCTGTTCGGGATCGAGAGCCTCGGCGACATCCTGCGCGGCCCCTACTGTGATCTGCCCGCCTCGTCGCGGGCGAATCTGAGTGCCGACGGCTCCTGCCGGCTGTTGGCGACCGCGCCGTTCGAGCAGTTCACCCTGCGCTTGAAGGTCGGCACCACCGCGGGTGTGGTGGTGGCCAGCCCGTTCTGGCTCTACCAGCTGTGGGCGTTCATCACCCCCGGGCTCTACGCCAAGGAGCGCAAGTACGCGATCTCCTTCGTGGCCGCGGGTGCCGCGCTGTTCATCGCCGGTGCGGTGCTGGCGTACTGGGTTGTCGCCCACGCGCTCAGCTTCCTGATGACCATCGGCAACAACGTGCAGATCACCGCGCTCAGCGGTGCGCAGTACTTCAGCTTCATCATCAAGTTGCTGGTGATCTTCGGTGTGAGCTTCGAAACTCCTTTGCTCATCGTGGGATTGAACTTCCTGGGCGTGCTCACCTACGCGCGGCTCACCAAGTGGCGGCGCGGGCTGATCTTCGGCCTGTTCGTGTTCGCGGCCATCGTGACCCCGCAGGACCCGATCTCCATGCTGGCGCTGGCGCTCGCCCTGACCCTGTTGTTCGAGATCGCGGTGCAGGTCGCGCGCATCAATGACAAGCGTCGCGCCCGCAACGCCGAGAACTGGGCCAACCTCGCCGACGACCAGGCGTCCCCGCTGGACACCACGCCCGGCGGCGTCGATGCGCCGAGTCCGGTCCCGGCCGCGGAGCCGGTGGCCGCCACACCGGTGGAGAAAACAACAGGAAGCGTGTCGGATTACTCCGATACTCTCTGAAAAGTGACATCAAGGTCGCTTACCGAAAAAGCCCTGCCTGGCGAACTGGCGGCATTCGCCGCCGAACTGAAATTCGAGCTCGATCCGTTCCAGCGGCAGTCGTGCGTGGCGCTCGAGGGCGGGCACAGTGTGCTCGTCTGCGCGCCCACCGGCGCGGGCAAGACCGTGGTGGGCGAATTCGCCGTCCACCTGGCGCTGGCCTCGGGCGGCAAGTGCTTCTACACGACGCCGATCAAGGCGCTGTCGAATCAGAAGTTCGCCGATCTCACCGAACGTTACGGTCGCGACGAGGTCGGCTTGCTGACCGGCGACCAGTCCATCAATCCCGACGCGTCGGTGGTGGTGATGACCACCGAGGTGCTGCGCAACATGCTCTACGCGAGTTCGGATGCGCTGCGCGGACTTTCGTACGTCGTCATGGACGAGGTGCACTACCTGGCCGACCGCTTCCGCGGCGCGGTGTGGGAAGAGGTCATCCTGCACCTGCCCCCGGAGGTCCGCCTGGTCAGCCTGTCGGCCACCGTCTCCAATGCCGAGGAGTTCGGCGCGTGGATGGAGACCGTGCGCGGCGACACCGCGGTCATCGTGGACGAGACCCGGCCGGTGCCGCTGTGGCAGCACGTCATGGTCGGGCGGCGCATGTTCGACCTGTTCGACTCCAAGTCCAGCGACGCCAAGGTGATCGTGGACGAGGATCTGCAGCGCTACATCAAGCACCGCGAAGCCACCGACCGGATGGACAACTGGGCCGTTCCGGGGCGCGGGCGCGGCGGGCCGCGGCGCTCGTTCCGGCCCATGCCGCGGCCGGAGGTGATCGCCAAGCTCGACGATGAAGGGCTGCTGCCCGCCATCACCTTCATCTTCAGCCGTGCGGGCTGCGATGGGGCCCTGGCCCAGTGCGTGCGCTCGCGCCTGGACCTGTCCCGCGACGACGAGCGCGAGACGGTCGACGCCATCATCGAGAAGCACACCGGCGACCTGCCGCGCAGCGACCTCGAGGTGCTCGGCTACTGGGAGTGGCGCGAGGCGTTGCACCGCGGATTCGCCGCGCACCACGCGGGCATGCTGCCCGCCTTCCGGCACACCGTCGAGGAACTGTTCGTGCGCGGGCTGGTGCGGGCCGTATTCGCCACGGAGACACTGGCTCTGGGCATCAATATGCCCGCGCGGACGGTGGTGCTCGAACGACTGGTGAAGTTCAACGGCGAGAGCCACGCCGAGCTGACGCCGGGGGAGTACACCCAGCTCACCGGGCGGGCCGGGCGGCGCGGCATCGATATCGAGGGGCACGCGGTGGTGCTGTGGCAGCCCGAGGTCGACACCAGTGCGGTGGCGGGCCTGGCCTCCACGCGGACCTATCCGCTGCGTTCGTCGTTCCGGCCGGGCTACAACATGTCGATCAACCTGGTCGATCGCATGGGCGCGGTGGAGTCGCGGGCGCTGCTGGAGCGGTCCTTCGCCCAGTTCCAGGCCGACCGGTCGGTCGTGGGGTTGGTGCGGGGCATCGAACGCAACGAGTCCCAGCTGCGCAAGCTGCGCTCGCAGCTCGGCGACGAGAGCTTCTTCGAATACATCCAACTGCGCGAACGCATTCGGGAACGGGAACGGCACCTGGAACGGCAGGGCCGCACCGATCGGCGGCAGGCCGCGGTGGCCTCGCTGGGCGCGCTGCGGCGCGGTGACGTGGTGGCGATTCCGTCCGGGCGGCGCCAGGGGCTGGCCGTGATCCTGGAACCCGATCAGACGCCGGGTGATCCGCGCCCGCTGGTCCTCACCGAGGACAAGTGGGCGGGGCGCGTCTCGGCCGCGGACTTCCCGACCCCGGCCGAATCGCTGGGACGGCTGCGGCTGCCCAAGCATGTCGACCACCGCACCGCGCGGGTGCGCCGGGACCTGGCCTCGGCGCTGCGCAGCACCGGCCTCACCGCGCCGCGGCGCGGGCGTCAGGGCGGCAAGTCCAAGGCCGCCGACGACCGGGACCTGCAAACCCTGCGCCGGGCGCTGCGCAATCATCCGGCGCACTCGCGGCCGGATCGAGAGCAGCTGGCGCGCATCGGCGAACGCTACAACCGGATCGAGCGCGAGACCGAGCACCTGCGCCAGCAGGTGGCGGCCACCACCAACTCGCTGGCACGCACCTTCGACCGCATCCTCGGGCTGCTGGAGGAACGCGGGTACGTCGAGGACGGCGAGGTGACCCAGGACGGTCGCCGGCTGGCGCGCATCTACGCCGAAGCGGATCTGGTTGTGGCCGAGAGCCTTCGGCAGGGCCTCTGGCGCGGGCTGGGACCGGCCGAGCTGGCGGCGGTGGTGTCGATCCTGGTCTTCGAATCCCGGCAGGAGGGCGGCTACCTGGGCGCGTCGGGACCGACCGCGCCCATTCGCCGGGCCGTGGACGCCACCATCGGGGTGTGGTCGCAGCTGCGCGCCGACGAGGCCCGGCACCGGTTGCAGCCCACCCGCGAACCCGACCTGGGTTTCGTCACCGGCGTCTACACCTGGGCCCGCGGCGACGACCTGGCCGACGCCCTGCTCGCCAGCGGTGACCGCGGAAACCCGCTCTCGGCGGGCGATTTCGTGCGCTGGTGCCGTCAGGTCATCGACCTGTTGGACCAGATTCACAGCACCGCCGACGACGTCGAGGTGGCGGCCACCGCGAGCAAGGCGGTGCGCGCGATCCGCCGGGGTGTCGTGGCCGTGGACGCGGCGTAGTAGAAACGACTGTGCTTTGATTCTTGGGATGTACCGACCGCAGCGGGAACATGCGCGTGTTCCCGCTCCGGGGGGCTAGCGTGAGTACAACGGATTGCTATTGGAGGCAAGCAAATGAGCGGCCCGTACGGACCGAATGACGCCCCTGGCCAAGGGGGAGGCAACGATCCGACGCAGCAGTGGAGCGGCCAGCAGCCCGCGCCCGGCGCCGGACCGACTCAGCAGTGGGGTGGCCAGCAGCCCGCGCAGCCGACCACGCAGTGGGGCGATCCGTCCCAGCCGCAGCAGCCGGCCCAGCCCTGGGGGCAGAGCCAGCCGCAGCAACCCGTGCAGCAGCCGTGGGGACAGTCGCAGCCGCAGCAGCCGGTTCAGCAGCCCTGGGGGCAGAGTCAGCCGCAGCAGCCGGTTCAGCAGTGGGGGCAGAGCCAGCCGCAGTGGCCGCAGCAGGGTCAGCCCGGGCCGCAGGATTGGAACCAGCAGTCCGGTCAGCAGTGGCCGCAGCAGCAGGCGCCCGCCGGTAAGAAGAAGACCGGCATGATCGTCGGCATCGTGGCGGTCGTCGTGGTGGTCCTGGCCGGAGCCGTTGTCGGCCTGACCTGGTTGCTGAGCAAGGACCAGCTGGACAACAAGGCCGTGCAGACCGGTGTGCAGAAGGTGCTCAAGGACTCCTACGGCATCGACGACGTCCAGGACGTGAGCTGCCCGTCGGGGGAGAAGGTCCAGGTGGACAAGACCTTCGACTGCACGCTCAAGGTGGGTGGCGAGAGCAAGAAGGTCACCATCAAGATCACCAAGGATGACGGCACCTACGAGGTGGGCCGCCCGAGCTGATCTCGGTGGTAACTGCGTGAGCAATTGTGTTGGGCCCGGGCGCGATCGGGGAGATCGCACCCGGGCCCGCGCCGTTGCTGGGGGTTGTCTCGTCGCGTTGCGGGAGTACAGTGGGCGGATATTCTCTGCTTGATCATGATCGGGGGCGAGTTGTGCACCTGACATTGCGAACTGCGGGCTGGAGCGCGATGGTGGTCGCGGTGGCGAGCCTGGGGCTGGCGTCCGCGCCGTTCGCCGGGGCCGAGGGGACCTCGCCCGTGGTGAACGACTGCGTGACCGACCGGTCCGAGACGCGGCCGTCGAATCTGCTGCTGGCCTGCGGGGACGGCGGGCTCAGCGTCCGCGATATCACCTGGAGCAGTTGGGGACCCGATACCGCCGAGGGCGAGGGCACCGAGTACCGGCGGGTTTGTGAGCCCAGCTGCGCGGCCGGGCACACCGCCTCCGTCGCCACCCACATCACCCTGCGCACGCCGCAGGACGGGCACTTCACCGAGGCGGTCATCACCGATCCGAACGGCAACCCCGAAACCTGGCCGGTCGGACCGCTGCGGCACTGATCGCTCAGCGTTTGGCCATCGCGGTGATCAGTCGCTTGACCGGGCTCTCGGCGTTGTAGGCAACGGCCAACTGCGCCAACCGCTCCGGATCGGTCGGGGCGGCCGGTAGCAGATCGGAACCGGAGTATTCGACCGTGGCGTCGCGGACGACCCGGACCACCGGGGCGGCGGCCTTCAGATAGTCCTCGGCGGCAACGAGTTTGGCGCGCACGCCCTTGGCGAGATCGGAGTCCGGGTCGGCGGCCGCGGCGCGCAGCTCTTCCACCGAGCCGAATTTGGAGATGAGCTGGGCCGCGGACTTGTCACCGATGCCCGCCACCCCGGGCAGGCCGTCGGAGGCGTCGCCGCGCAGGGTGGCCATATCGGCGTAGGCCGGGCCCGCGTTCCGTTCCGGCACACCGTATTTCGCGGACACCTCGGCCGGACCCCAGAGCTCGGCCTTGGACAGGCCGCGGCCCACATAGAAGACCCGCACCGGCGGCACCGGCGTATCGCGCACCAGTTGCAGCAGGTCCCGGTCACCGCTGACCACGATCACCTCGTCGATGCCCTCGCGGGTGGCGAGCGTGCCGATCACATCGTCGGCCTCGAGACCCTCGGCCCCCGCGGTCGCGATCCCGGCCGCCGCGAGCACCTCCATGATCATGTCGACCTGCGGCGTGAGGGTGTCGGGCACCTCCTCGGCCTCGACCCCGTCGACCACCGCGGCGTCCTCGGCCACCCGGTGCGCCTTGTAGGAGGGCAGCAGATCCACCCGGAACTGCGGCCGCCAATCCAGATCCAGGCACACCACCAGCCGACCCGGCGCATGCTGCTTGACCAGCGCCGCGACCATATCGGTGAACCCGCGCAACGCATTCACCGGCCGCCCGTCGGGCGCGGTGATCTTCTCCGGGATCGCATAGAACGCCCGGAACCACAGACTGGCCCCATCGAGCAGCAACAGCGGACCGGCGGCAGGGTTGCTCATAGCGCACGACCCTACCGGGACCGGCCGACACTTCGGCGCACAGCGGCGGTGCCGCTGTGACTCGTCGAGGTTGCTCCCTGCGGTGGTGGCCCGCCGGAGGGTTGCCCCTGGGCGGTGGAGGTGGGGCGCGCCGGTGCGGTGAAGGCCACAGTCGCTGGTCGGGCGGGGTGAAAGATGGTGGGGCGCAGTCCGGTCGGGGATGGCTGTGGCGGGTGGCGGGGTCGGCGGGGGTGCGAAGTTCGTCGGTGGCTGGAGGGTGGCGGGGGTTGGGGAGTAGCGTCGGATGGCATGAGCTCTCATGACGAGTCACGGTTCGCGGCGGAGGTCTACGGGGCGCGATTGGAGCGGGCGGCGGAGCTGGTGCGTGCTGCCCATCTGGATGCGCTGCTCATTACTCCGGGGCCTGACCTGCGGTTTCTAATGGGGTCGCGGGCCAATTCCTTCGAGCGGCTGACGTGTTTGGTGATTCCCGCGAGCGGGGAGACGCCGTCGGTGGTCATCCCGAAGCTGGAGCTGGCCTCGTTGAAGGGGTCCGCGGCGGGGGAGCTCGGGTTGCGGATCGTGGACTGGGTGGACGGGGTGGACCCGTATCGGATCGTGCGCGGGGTGCTCAATGCCGGTGCGCGCGTGGCGGTCACCGATGTGATGCCCGCCCTGCACCTGCTGCCGCTCGCCGATCAGTTTGGCTCGCTGCCGGTTGCGGCCACGCCGATGCTGCGCGAGCTGCGAATGGTGAAGGACCCCAGCGAGATCGAGGCGCTGCGGCGCGCGGGCGCGGCCATCGACCGGGTGCACGCCCGTATGGGTGAGTTCCTGCGCCCCGGCCGCACCGAGGCCGAGGTGGGCGCGGATATCGCGGCCGCCATCGTCGAAGAGGGCCACACCGAGGCCGATTTCGTCATCGTGGGTAGCGGCCCGCACGGCGCCGACCCGCACCACCTGGTGTCCGATCGGGTCATCGAGCCCGGCGACGTGGTGGTCATCGATATCGGCGGCCCCGTCGAGCCCGGCTACTTCTCCGATGCCACCCGCACCTACGTGCTCGGCGAGCCCGATGCGGAAGTGGCCGACCAGTTCGCCGAGCTGGAGAAGGCCCAGGCCGCCGCCGTCGCCGCGGTCCGCCCCGGCGCGACCGCCGAATCCATCGACGCCGCCGCCCGCGACGTGCTGATCGCCGCCGGTCTCGGCGACTACTTCGTGCACCGCACCGGCCACGGCATCGGGTTGTCGGTGCACGAAGAGCCCTACATCGTGTCGGGCAACGACCTGGTCCTACAGCCGGGCATGGCCTTCAGCATCGAGCCGGGCATCTACTTCCCGGGCAATTGGGGTGCCCGCATCGAGGACATCGTGATCGTCACCGAGGACGGCTGCGAGTCCATGAACAAGCGCCCGCACGGTCTGACCAGGCTGGCCTGAAAACTCAGCCCGCGTCGAAAGTTGCGGTGTAACTCCAGAAGTCGCGCATGGTCGAGTCCGGTGCCGGGCCGTCCATGCCGACCCGGGGGAGCAGGACGGTGCCGGTGGCCGGAACGATGTGCGCACAGGTCTCGGTGTGCCGCCAACCCAGCCGTAGCCCGGGGACATTCCACGGCTCGGTCACGGTGATATCCACCGAGCCGCCGCAACCCCAGCCTTGGCCCCGCCGTGCCGGACGGGCCGCGGGTCCGGAATCAGTGGGGCACACGGCCGGAGAACCAGGGGCGGTGCGCCGCGGTCAGTGGTCGGTGGCGGGGCCGTCCGTCTTGAAGACGCTGCTGGCCAGGACGCGTTGGACGTTGATGGCGATGACGACGCGGGTCGGGTTCTCGCGGGGCTGGCGGTAGCGGCCCGCGTAGCGGTCGACGGCGTCGGCGACGGCGGCGGGGTCGTCGAGGATGGTTGCCGGGCCCTCGAGGGTGATCCAGCGGGGGCCGTCGACCTGGCTGACCGCGGCGTAGCCGGAGCGGCGGACGTTGTTGACCTTGACCGAGCCGTCGTTGGTGATGATGCGGGCAATGCCGGACTCCGGATCCCAGGTGAAGCCGACCGCGACGACGTGCGGGGTGCCGTTGGCGCGCAGGGTGGTGAGGGTGGCCAGGTGCCGCTCGGTGACGAAGTCGGCGGCGGCGGGGGACAGTTCGGGGCGTGCGGCGGTGCTGGTCATGATCCGACGCTAGCAATCCGGACTCGGGCACACCGGACGGTGGTGCCCGGGTGGCAAACTGTGGGCCATGGGTTTCGGATCGCGGGACGTCGACAAGGGCGTCGTGCTGGTGCTGGGTGGGCGCAGTGAGATCGGGCTGGAGGTGGCGCGACGGCTGTCGCCCGGCCGGGTGGTGATACTGGCGGCGCGCCGCAGTGACCAGTTACAGAAACAGGCCAAGGAGCTCCTGATCGCCGAGGCGGCGGCGGTGCACTGCGTGGAGTTCGACGCCGACGACATGGCCGGGCATCGGCCGCTGCTGGACAAGATCATCGCCGAACACGGCCGGATCGGCGTGGCCGTGGTGGCGTTCGGGATTCTGGGCGATCAGGCTCGGGCCGAGGAGGATCCCGCGCACGCCGTCGAGATCGTGACGACCGACTACGTGGCGCAGGTCAGCGTGCTCACCAGCCTGGCGAACCTGCTGCGCGAGCAGGGCGACGGGCAGATCGTGGTGTTCAGTTCTATCGCGGGCGTGCGGGTGCGGCGCGCCAATTACGTGTACGGCTCGGCCAAGGCCGGGCTCGACGGTTTCGCCTCCGGTCTGCAGATGGCGTTGGAGGGCAGCGGAGTTCACCTGCTCATGGTGCGGTCGGGCTTCGTGATCGGCCGGATGACCGCGGGCATGAAACCGGCCGTCATGTCCAGCACCCCGGACTCGGTCGCCGACGCCGTGGTGGCCGGACTGTACCGGCGGGCGCGGAATGTCGATGTGCCACGCCGGATCCGGCTGCTGTTCATTGCCATGCGGTTCACCCCGTACGGACTGTGGCGGCGGGCGCGCCGATGAGTGCCGCTCCGGGCCCCACGGTCGCCGGGTTCGGTCCCGAGCGGCCGCTGGCCGTGATCGGGATCGGTGCCGACGGCTGGGACGGCCTGGGTGGCGCGGCCCGGCGCGAGATCGCGGCGTGCGAGGTATTGCTCGGCTCCGCACGGCAATTGGCGCTGATTCCCGAGGGGGAGACCGGCGCGGAGCGGGTGCCGTGGCCCTCGCCGCTGGTGCCCGCGCTACCGGGGCTGCTGGCGCGCTACGCCGGTCGTCGGCTGGGCGTGCTCGCCAGCGGTGACCCGATGTTCTTCGGCATCGGGGTCACCCTGACGAAACTGGTTGGCGCGCAGGCCCTGCGGGTGCTGCCGCAGCCGTCGTCGGTGTCGCTGGCGTGCGCGCGGCTGGGCTGGGCCCTCAATGAGACACCCGTGGTGAGCGCGGTCGGCCGACGCGTGGAGACCGTGCTCCCGGAATTGTCGGGCGGGCGCAGGCTGCTCGTGCTCAGCTCCGACGAGCACACCCCCGCGCAGCTGGCGGAACTGCTGGCGCGCAATGGTTTCGGCGCGTCCGCGCTCACGGTGCTCGAGCAGCTGGGCGGACCGGCCGAACGCGTCGTCGATGGTATTGCCGCGCGGTGGGATCACCAGCCCGGTGACGCCCTCAATATCGTTGCCGTCGAGTGCGCCGCCGATCCGGACGCGCCGCGCCTGACCCGGGTCCCCGGGCTGCCGGACGAGGTGTACGGCGGTGACGGTCAGCTCACCAAATCCGAGGTGCGCGCCCTCACGCTGTCGGCGCTCGCGCCCGCGCCCGGGGAACTGCTCTGGGATGTCGGCGGCGGCTCGGGCACCATCGCCATCGAATGGTGCCGCACGCACCCGTCGGCTCGCGCCATCGCCTTCGAGCGAATGCAGAGCCGCCGCAAGCAGATTGCCGCCAATGCGACGAGCCTGGGCGTGCCGGGCGTGGAGGTGGCCGGACCCGCGCCCGAGTCGTTCGCGGAGCTCCCGGCGCCGGACGCGATCTTCATCGGCGGCGGGCTCACCCAGGACGGCATGTTCGACGCCTGCTGGGCCCGATTGCGCCCCGGCGGCCGGCTGGTCGCCAGCGCGGTCACCGCCGAATCCGATGCGCTGCTGCTGAGACTGGCCGGGCGGCACGGTGGTTCGCTGCGCCGGTTCCAGATCTACCGCGCCGAACCGCTGGGCGGCTTCACCGCCTGGCGGCCACAGCTGCCGGTCACCCAGTGGTCGGTCGTGAAACCCGTGGCGGCGCAGTACTAGTAGGGCAGGGCCAGTGGTCCGGGTTCGAACACCGTCACCAGCACGACCAGATTGCCGTACGGGGCAGAGCCATTGGCCATGCGATGCGCCATTCGGGCCAGGGAGGTGCGCCAGCGGTACTTGGCCTCGAGTTCGGCCTGTACGCGCGGCACGAAGGTGCCGGTGCTGATCAGTCGGGCCTGCCCCTGCAACTGCCGGGAGCCGACCTTGGGATTGCCCCGCCAGTCCCCGGGCTGCACCAGCACCCGACCGTCCTCGGCGAGCTGCTCGGCCTCGACGGAGTACGACGAGGCCCGGAAGGCGAGCCCGTTGTCGCCGATCGGAACCACCAGCCGCGGCACGGTCACCAACTGGCGCGGGCCGGTGGTTCTGGTCACCAGCACGGTTCTGGCCTCCTGCCAGACCGCGGCGGGGCCCGAGTGCTCGCGCGGGGCCGGAGCGGGTGTGGCGGGGCGGGCGAACTGGGTTCGCGCGGCCGCCGCGTCGATCATGAGGTCTGTCATCGCCTGCGATCCTTCCGTGCCGAAAATCCATCTGGGATCGGTGCCGGGCGCGGAGCGAACGGGAGATCCGCACTCTCCCATGGCGGTAGCCATGCATTCGCTCATCGAGGCGACGCGACCTTTTCACTGTGGGTCCGCCCGGCACTCGAGCGCAAGCGCGACACACTGGGCGGCTCATCGAGTTTCATCACACGAACGCCGTCGGCCACCCTGCCCCAACACTTCTCGACCGACCGGAGCCGATCCCCTTCGATACTCCAGTTATTCGGGAGGTCTGGCAACGATGCAGGTCAGGCGGGCGCGATCGCCGTAACTGGCAGATCGCCCGCCCGCGCCACGTAGCCTGAACGGGTCCGGCGAACGCGAGGGGGCGTATTGAGCGACTACGGCAGTTTCCCGACCCAGCCGCTACCGACCCAGCCGCTACCGGTCCGGCGCGGGGCCGGATTGGCGCGGGCCGGTCGCGGTGTGGCCGTGGCGAGCACGATCAGCCGGGCGACCGGATTCGCCCGCACGATCGCGGTGGCCGCGGTGCTGGGGACCGCAGCGGTCGGCGATGCCTACAACGGTGCGAACAACCTGCCGAACATGGTTTACGAGCTGCTGCTCGGCGGTGTGCTGGCCAGCGCGGTGGTGCCTTTGCTGGCGCGCCGGCGCGGGAGACCGCGTTCGCGCGAGTTCACCCAGCGGATCCTGGTTGCCGCCGTCCTGATGCTGGCGGTGGTCACCGTGCTCACCGTCGCCTGCGCGCCGCTGATCGTGCGCGCCTTCATCGCCGATGCCGGGCAACGCCGATTGGCCACCGCGCTGGCGTATCTGCTCCTGCCGCAGATCTTCTTCTATGGCGTGTCCGTCGTCGTCGGCGCGGTCCTCAATGTCCGCGACAGCTTCGCCGCGGCGGCGTGGGCGCCGGTGGTGAACAATCTCGTCGTCCTCGCCACCTGCGGGATCTTCGTGCTGGTGCCGGGCCCGCTCACCCTCACGCCCGCAGCCATGACCACCGCGCAGATCCTGACCATCGGCCTGGGCACCACCGCGGGCATCGCCGCCCAGGCCGGGTGGACGGTCGCGGCGCTGCGGCACAGCGGATTCCGCTGGAGCTGGCGCGCCCGCCCACTGCCCTACACCTGGCGGCCGGTCCGCGCGGCGGTGCCCATCGCCGGTTGGCTGCTGGTGTACGCGGCCATCAGCCAGCTCGGCGTCGCCGTCACCATGCGGGTGGCGTTCGACCACGGCGGCGTCTCCATCAACGCCTACGCCGATCTGCTGTTCCAGGTCCCCTACGGCATTCTCGCGGCCTCGCTGCTGACGGTTCTCATGCCGCGCATCGCGCGCGCGGCCGCGGTGGGCGACGAGCGCGCGGTCATCACCGATCTCGCCCGCGGCGCCCGCTACCTGTCGACCGCGCTGATCCCGGTCACGGTGGCCCTGAGCCTGCTCGGTCCCGGCTTCGCCACCCTGGTGTTCACCGGCCGGGTCGACCCGGCCGCGGCCCGCCTGATCGGCACCGCCGTCGCGTGCTCGGCCTTCGGTCTGGGTCCCTTCGCGCTGGTCATGCTGCAAATGCGAGTCTTCTACGCCCACAACGACACCCGCACCCCGACCCTGATCAACCTGGCCATGGTCACCACCAAGGTCTGCGTCCTGGCCCTCGCGGTGTCCTTCCTGCCGCCCCACGCCGTCATCGTGATGCTCAGCATCGCAAGCTCATCGGCCTACACCGTCGGTGCGGCGACCGCGCACCTGCTGCTGCGCCGCCGCCACGGCCTGCTCGGCTTCACCGCGGTCGCCGCCGCCGCGCACCGCGTCGTGCGGGCGACGGCGATCGCGGGCGCCTCGGGTTTCGCGGCCATCGTGCTGACCGGAACGACCATCACCACCCCGAATCTCGCGCACCCGACGGCGCTGGCGGCGGGCACCCTGGTCGGCTCGGCCGCCTTCCTCGCCGCCGCCAAGGTCATCGGCATTCCCGAAATCCGCACTGCCCGAACCCTGTTGACGCGCGTCTGACCGCTCGTGGCAACCCCCGGCCGCACTCGCCCTGGCCGAGGGGTCACCGGATCGGTACCCGCGGCCACCGATCCGGTACCTGCGGCGGAGGCGGCGGCAACCGGTCGGCGGCGACAGTGGTGGAGGCCGCCGGTTCGGCGGCCGACGCCACGACAGTCGAAGGAGCAGAGCCGAGATGGTTACCCGCGAGAATTCCGCAATTGCCCGCCCGCGATGGCAGGAGGTGGCCTCGCCCGCGCAGCAGTGGCTGTTCCGGGCGGTCTGGGCGCTCGGCGCGCTGGTGCTCGCGCCGTCGGCGTTCCTGCTGATCGGCGGGCTCACCGCGAACACGGCGGCGGGCGAGTCGGGACAGGTGCCGGGGGTGCTGGGACTGATCGGGCTGGCCATCGGCGGGGTGCTGGTGCTCGCCGGTCTGCTGGTGCGCGTCGGTGTCATGAACGTCGCGGCGGCCCTGAGCCGTGGTTCGATGGTTTCCGTGGGTGTGCCGAATCCCGGGCAGGAGGTCGGGTGAGTCCCATTCGGGCCGACCGCCGCGGCCGGGCCCTCGCGGGTCTGGCCGCGGCGGCCGTTTTCGCCGTCGGTATCGCCGAGGCGCTGATCAGCATGCGCCACAACGTGTTTCCGAACCGGGGCACGGTGGTGCCGGTGGCCGCCGCTACCGCCGCCGCAGTCGGGATGTGCCGGTACCGGCCCGGCGTCGCCGTGGCGCTCGCCTGGTTGCTGTGCGGATACCAGGCACTCACGGGCGCGCCGATGCTGGTGTCCGAGGTGGCCCTGGCGGCGGTCACCTTCGCCGCCGCCCGCTGGGGCGGTGTCGCGACCGCGGTGGCCGGCGCGGCGACGGTCGTGCTCATCGGTGGTCTCGCGGTGGTGGATCTCGGTGCGTACGCGGCATTCCTACTGGTGGTGCTGTGCGGCGTCGCATGGCTGGCCGGGCTCGCGCTGCGGCGGTCGGACGATCGGGCGGCCGCATCGCTGGCCTCCCAGCACGCGGCCGAGGCCGAGGCCCGGCGCGCGCACCGCGAGCGCGAGCAGGCCGACGAGATCGCCCGTCTGCGCGAGGAGCAGGCGCGGCTGGCGCGCGATGTCCACGACGTGGTCGGGCATTCACTGGCCGTGATTCTGGCGCAGGCGGAATCGGCCCCGTTCGTGCCCGACGGCGACAGCGCCGTGCTGCGGGACTCGATGGCGAATATCGCCACCCTGGCCCGAGACTCGCTGCGGGAGGTCCGGCAGGTGCTCACCGCGAACTCGCCGTCGGCCACCGGGCCGGGCGAGTTGCGCACGCTGGTCGACGGTGTCGCCGCGAGCGGCCACGAGATCCGCTTCGCGGAGACGGGGACCGCGCGCGCGATGCTGCCGGAACCGGCCACCGTCGCCTACCGGGTCCTGCAGGAGATGCTCACCAACGCGATCCGGCACGGCGGCCGCGAGACCCCGATCGAAGTGGAGCTGTGCTGGGGCGAGGAACTGCGGATCCGGACCGCCAATGCCGCCGCACCCGCATCCGCGGCCGGAACCGGGCCCGGCGGAAGCGGACTCGACGGCATGCGGCGACGGCTGGAATCGATCGGTGGCCGACTGGAGGTCCATCACGAATCGGGCGAGCCCGGCCCGTCCACCTTCACCGCCATCGCCCGGGTGCCCGTGCGTAGGCTCGAACCGTGACCGAGGCCGACGACATCCGCGTCCTGCTGGTCGATGACCAGGAGCTGTTCCGCACCGGTGTGGCGGTGATCATCGACGCCCAGCCGGGCATGCGGGTCATCGGCCACGCCGCCGACGGTTTCGAGGCCGTCGAACAGGTCGACGCCCTGGACCCCGATGTGGTCCTGATGGATCTGCGCATGCCCGAGTCCGACGGCGTCGAGGCCACCCGCCAGCTGTTCGCCCCCGAACGCGCCGCCCGCCGCGGCAAGCCGCTGCGCGTCCTGGTACTCACCACCTTCAACCTCGACGACCGCGCGGCCACCGCGATCCGCTACGGCGCCAGCGGTTTCCTGCTGAAGGACACCACACCCGCCATGCTGTGCGAGGCCATCCGCACCGTCCACATCGGCAATGCGGTACTCGCCCCCGACGATCTGGCCACGCTCCTCGACGGCCAATTCCGCGCCCGGGTGCCCGTTCCGTCCGAGTACGCCGCCCTGACCGACAAGGAACGAGAGGTCTTCACCTTCGTCGCCAAGGGCAATTCGAATCTCGAGATCGCGGCGCTGATCTTCGCGAGCGAGTCCACCGTGAAAACCCACGTCGGTTCGATCCTGCGCAAGCTCGGCCTGCGCGATCGCGTGCAGATCGTCGTGTTCACCCACGAGCACGGCCTGGTCTGACCCCGCCGGAACCCCCTCGGCGACATGGCATTTGGAACGAGGTTGTTTGACCTGTTGGGGGCCGGTTTCGCCTAGTACT
>NZ_BJWY01000129.1 GCF_007990715.1 Nocardia seriolae NBRC 15557
AAGCCATCCACCGGGCGGTGAACCCGTTAGATCGGCTGGGCAACTTTTAAAGCTTAGCTCGCATCCATCAGCAGAACCAAATCCGCTGGTCAGACCGAACTAGTGTGATCATCAGGCGCTCCTCGTCCAACCTCGTTTCCCAGGCCCTGTGGGCTCCGGGTCGGTGTCCGTGTCGCTCTGACCTGAAATAAGGTACGGGGTGCGGTGAACCAAAGTCAAATCGCCTCTCTAACTGCGCTTTTCCGGCACTTCGAACGAACATCGCCGCGAACCGCGACGAATACCTCCGCAACGGACATCGATTGCGGGAGGGGAACGTGGAACAGCACCGGGTCGTGCGAACGGTGTCGGAGGCCGCGGTCGCGGCCCGGCGCGGTGAGGTCGACGCGGCTCGGCACCTACTCGTCCTGGCCGAGCGGCTCGCACTGGAAGAAGTGGCCATCGAAGCCCGGCGTTGCACAGACATTGACAAGCAACCCGGAGGCAACAATGGTCGAAACGCGGGTCGACACGGGAATACGGGGCGAGACGAAGGAGTCTGCGTGAATTCAACGGTAGGGGCGCGAACACCCGGCGACCAGAAGGAAGGGGCGGACGCGCTGGTCTACGTCGTATTCATCTCCGCCGCGGCCGCCATGGGCGGGTTCCTGTTCGGGTACGACAGCTCGGTCATCAATGGCGCGGTCGAGGCGATCCGCGGCAGGTACGACATCGGGTCGGCGACCCTGGCGCAGGTGGTCGCCATCGCCCTGATCGGCTGCGCGGTCGGCGCGGCCATCGCGGGGCGGGTCGCGGACCGCATCGGGCGCATCTGGGTAATGCGCATCGCGGCAACGCTGTTCACCTGTAGTGCGATCGGGTCGGCGCTGCCGTTCGCGCTGTGGGATCTGGCGATGTGGCGGGTTATCGGCGGCATCGGCATCGGCATGGCCTCGGTGATCGGACCCGCGTACATTGCGGAAGTCTCGCCGCCCGCCTATCGCGGTCGGCTGGCCTCGTTCCAGCAGGCGGCCATCGTGATCGGCATCGCCACCTCGCAGCTGGTGAACTTCGCGATCCTCAAGATGGCGGGCGGCGAACAGCGCGGGCACATCGGCGGCCTGGAAGCCTGGCAGTGGATGCTCGGGGTGATGGTGGTGCCGGCGGCGCTGTACGGGCTGTTCTCCTTCACCATTCCGGAGTCGCCGCGGTATCTGATCTCCGTCGGTAAGACCGACAAGGCCAAGCAGGTGCTGACCGAGGTCGAGGGGAACACCGGGGATCTGGACGCGCGGGTCGCCGAGATCGAGCGGGCGATGCACAGCGAGCACCGGTCCACGTTCAAGGATCTGCTGGGTAGCGGGTTCGGGTTCCTGCCGGTGGTGTGGATCGGCATCGGGCTGTCGGTGTTCCAGCAGTTGGTCGGCATCAATGTCGTCTTCTACTACTCGGCGACGCTGTGGCAGTCGGTCGGTATCGACCCGTCCAGTTCGTTCTTTTATTCCTTCACCACGTCGATCATCAACATCGTGGGCACCGTCATCGCCGTGACCCTGGTCGACCGGATCGGGCGGAAGCCGTTGGCGCTCATCGGATCCGCGGGCATGGCCATCGCACTGGGGCTGGAGGCGTGGGCGTTCTCGGCCAAGACCGGCTCCGGCGACAGCGTCGCCCTGCCGCACGCGCAGGGCATCGTGGCGCTGGTTTCGGCGCACGTGTTCGTGCTGTTCTTCGCCCTGTCCTGGGGTGTCGTGGTGTGGGTGCTGCTCGGCGAGATGTTCCCCAACAAACTGCGCGCCGCCGCTCTCGGCGTGGCCGCGTCGGCGCAATGGATCGCCAACTGGGTGATCACCGCCAGCTTCCCCAGCCTCGCCGACTGGAACCTGTCGGGCACCTACGTCATCTACACCGTCTTCGCCCTCCTCTCGATCCCCTTCGTGCTCAAGTGGGTTCCCGAGACCAAGGGCAAGTCGCTGGAGGAAATGGGATAGACCTCGCATATTGCGGCCGGGCCTCGTCGAACGGGGCTCGGCCGCAGTGCTGTTCGGCTAGCCTTCCCCTGTGTCGGACTGGGAATCCTTCATCGAAATCAGCAATAAACTGCACGCGCTGTCTCCCGAGGCCCGCAAGGTCGCCTACGACAATTGGTTGCGTCCGGGCGGGAGCTGGGACGACATGCTGCTGCCGCCCCCGGAGTCCCCGCGTCGGCCACGGCGCGACCAGGTGGTGACGCTGCGGGTACGGATCGAGTCGGTCAAATCGAATGCCCGCACGTGGCGACGGCTCGCCCTCGTATCGGGCCTGTTCCTCGACGAGCTCCACGATGTCCTGTAAGAGCTGTACGACTGGAAAGACAAGCGGCGCTTTCGATTCGGATCCGCCGCCGTCGACAACGACCGCGCGACCGAGCATTATCCGTGCCCGTTCGAGACCGCGCGGGGCGAGCGGGCGGCGGTGGACCTGTACACGGTTCGCTTGGACGAGTTGCTGTGCGAATCCGGCGACGCCATCTACCACCGGTACGGCACACGGCAGGAATGGCAGCGGGTGATCAGGCTCGAGGCCGTGGAGGCGCGCGGGCCCGACGACCCACGGGTCGAATGCGTCGGCGGCCCGAAGAGTCTGGATATCGAGGCCGTCAATCTCACGCTGAGCGGATTCGGCCAGGGCTCCGCGGCCGAAGTCCAGCTGGATCCCGAGGAGGTGCCCGAGCCACTCCAGCGGATCATGAAGTGGGAGACGGGTCGCATCGGCCGGCAGGTCACGCATTTGGCGGCCCAAGCCATGATCGACCGACCGGTCCAGATCGACAAGCCGCTGGCGATCGCGGCCGTGCAACCGTTCTCACGACTGCTCGCGCTGATCGGGAACGACGGGCTGGAGTTGAACGAGTACGGCGACATTCCGCCCGTGGACTCCGCCGTGCTCTTCCACCGACTCGGAATGAACCCGTACTGGTTCGGGCGCGGTCGCGCGGGATGCCAACCGGTTCCGATCACCTTCTTGCGCCAAGCCGCCGAACGGCACGATCTGATCACCCGATACCTGGGTCGGCTGGAGCTGACGGCACTCGGACGCGACTATGTGAACGAGCCGCTCGGGCTGTTCTGGTATCTCGCCGAACGAGTGACGTTCACCGCGGCCGGGTTCCGGCAAGAGCACGCGGCAATCATGATCTATCTCCTGGGCGCGGCCACCGACACCGACGATCCAGCGCCCGCGGTCGCGCGATACCTCGACGACATGGATCTGACGCCCGACGATCACCCGTTCAACACCACCGACGATCTCCGACGGCGGTAGCGCGACTTCTTCGAATTGATGGACAGTCTGCGCATGACGGCCGCCGAGGAAGACTCGTTCTATCCGACCCGGCACCCGGCCACGCGGATGTTCGCGCTGGCGGCGTTGGCGCGGTGGCCACGCCGCCGGGACATTCCTGCGCGCGGAACTACTTGAGGATCTTGGTGATCTGGCCCGCGCCTACCGTGCGGCCGCCCTCGCGGATGGCGAATTTCAGGCCGACCTCCATGGCTATGGGCTGGATGAGGACCACCTCCATGGAGACGTTGTCGCCGGGGAGGACCATTTCGACTTCCGCCGGGAGGGTGACCACACCGGTGACATCGGTTGTGCGGAAGTAGAACTGGGGGCGGTAGTTGTTGAAGAAGGGGGTGTGGCGGCCGCCCTCTTCCTTGGACAGGATGTAGGCCTGACCCTCGAACTGGGTGTGCGGGGTGACCGAGCCCGGTTTGATGACGCACTGGCCGCGTTCCACGTCCTCGCGGCGGATGCCGCGCAGCAGCAGGCCGATGTTTTCACCGGCTTGGCCCTCGTCCAGCAGTTTTCGGAACATCTCGATGCCGGTCACCGTGGTCTTCGTGGTCTTGGGTCGGATGCCGACGATCTCGACCTCGGCGTTCACCTTCAGCACGCCGCGTTCGATGCGGCCGGTGACCACGGTGCCGCGGCCGGTGATGGTGAAGACGTCCTCGATGGGCATGAGGAACGGCTTCTCCACCTCGCGGGTCGGGGTGTCGATCCAATCGTCCACGGCGGCAAGGAGTTCGGTGATGTTCTCGCCCCATGCGCCGGTGGGGTTCTCCAGCGCCTGGAAGGCCGAGACCCGCACGATCGGGGTGTTGTCGCCGTCGAATTCGTATTCGCTGAGCAGATCGCTCACCTCGAGTTCGACCAGTTCCAGGATCTCGTCGTCGTCCACCATGTCGCACTTGTTCAGTGCCACCACCATTTTCGGGACGCCGACCTGGCGGGCGAGGATCACGTGCTCCTTGGTCTGCGGCATCGGCCCGTCGGTGGCGGCGACCACCAGGATCGCGCCGTCCATCTGGGCCGCGCCGGTGATCATGTTCTTGATGTAGTCGGCGTGGCCGGGACAGTCGACGTGGGCGTAGTGGCGGTTCTCGGTCTGGTATTCCACGTGGGCGATGGAGATGGTGATGCCGCGCTGGCGCTCCTCCGGGGCCTTGTCGATGGCCTCGAACGGCGTATAGGGATTCAGATCCGGATATTTGTTGTGCAGCACCCTGGTGATCGCTGCGGTGAGCGTGGTTTTGCCGTGGTCGATGTGGCCGATGGTGCCGACGTTGACGTGCGGCTTCGTCCGCTGGAACTTCGCCTTCGCCACTGGAGACCTCCTGTGCGCCCGTGCGATTCGAGGCGGGCACCGGAGGGTGGGGACACCGCGAAGTCATGCCCGACGGCGGTGTCGGAATCCAGGGTATTCAGACGCGCCGCGGGAAAGGTCGAGAACAGGCCGAACCGGGCGTAGAGGACGGTTGACGTACCGGGGTGCGCCACCGTGCGGACTCGGACCAGCGCCCAACCGGCTGCGGTCGGAGGGGCGCAGTAACGTGGGCTGCTATGACAGCTGTTGCAGATCGTTCGCTCGGACCGGAACTGGCGCGCACCGAGGGCATCGGGGAGGCCGATGTGCTCGTCATCGGGCTCACCTCGTCGGAGGACGGGCCGGTTATCGCGCCCGCCGACGCCTTCGAGGACGTGCTGGACTCCGAGACCCGGGCGGCGTTGCTGAGCGCGCTGCGGGCGGTCGGGGCCAAGGGCAAGGGTGAGGAGCTGACCCGGGTTCCGGCTCCCGCCGGGCTGGGTGTGGATTTCGTGCTGGCGGTCGGGCTCGGGGCGGCGGACAAGATCGACGCCGAGCAGGTGCGCCGCTCGGCCGGTGCGGCCGGGCGGGCGCTGACCGGGGTCGCGACCGCGGTCACCACGCTGTCCGGGCTGGATCTGGGTGCGGCGGCCGAGGGGTTCTACCTGGGCGCGTACCAGTTCACCGCGTTCAAGTCGGCCAAGTCCGCGCCGAAGGCCGACGATCAGCCGGTCAAGCGGGTCGAGTTCCTGGTTCCCGAGCCGGGATTCGGTGAAGAGGAACTGTTCCGGGCGCGGGCCATCGCCGAGGCCGTCGCCACCGCACGGGATTTCGTGAACACCCCGCCGAGCGACCTGTTCCCGGGCGAATTCGCCAACCGCGCGGCGGAATTGGCCAAGGCCGCCGGGCTCCAGGTGGAGATTCTCGACGAGACCGCACTCGAAAACCAGGGCTACGGCGGCATTCTCGGCGTCGGCAAGGGCTCCTCGCGGCCGCCGCGGCTGATCCGCATCACCTACGCGGGCGGCGACCCGAAGGTCGCGCTCATCGGCAAGGGCATCACCTTCGACACCGGCGGCATCTCCATCAAGCCCGCCGCGGGCATGGAGAACATGACCTCCGATATGGGCGGCGCGGCCGCGGTCATCGCCACCACCCTGCTGGCCGCGCGACTGAGCCTGCCGCTCACCGTCATCGCCACCGTGCCGATGGCCGAGAACATGCCGTCCGCCACCGCGCAGCGCCCCGGCGATGTGCTCACCCAGTACGGCGGCACCACCGTCGAGGTCATCAACACCGACGCCGAGGGCCGCCTCATCCTGGCCGACGCCATCGTCCGCGCGGGCGAGGACGAGCCCGACTACCTCATCGACGTGGCCACCCTCACCGGCGCGCAGATGGTCGCCCTCGGCACCCGCACGCCCGGCGTCATGGGCACCGACGCCTTCCGCGACCGAGTCGCCCGCATCTCCCAGGAAATCGGCGAAAACGCCTGGGCCATGCCCCTCCCCGCCGAACTCCGCGCCGACATCAACTCCAAGATCGCCGACCTGGCGAACGTCGCCCCCCACCGCTGGGGCGGCATGCTCTCGGCGGGCTTGTTCCTGAAGGAATTCGTCCCCGAGTCGGTCCAGTGGGCCCACCTCGACGTCGCGGGCCCCGCCTACAACACCGGCGCCCCCTTCGGCTACATCGGCAAGGGCGGCACCGGCGTCCCGGTCCGCACCCTGATCACCACCCTCGAGAACATCGCCGCCGAATAGCCAACGGTCCAGTCTCACAGCGACGCCCGCCCCGCTCAATGCGGCGGCGGGCGTCGTTCATCCTGCTCAATGACCAGGCCCACTCGGCGGCCACAACCGCTCGACGGCTACGACCACTCGACGGCCAGGACGACCCGGCGGCAAGACCACTCGACCGGTAGGACCACCCGGCGACCGGGACCATTCGGCGGCTACGACCACTCGGCGGTGCGGCGTTCGAGGAGGCGGCGGCGGGATTCATAGTCGCGGAGGCGTTGGGGGTAGCCGAGACGGCGGGCGTCGTAGACGGGGATGTCGAGGGTGGCGGAGAGGCGTTGGGCGCCGCGTTCGCCGACCACTCGGCGGGTCCATTCGCCGTCGTGGGCGATCAGGATGACCGTCACGTCGGTGACCGTGGTGCGGGGCTCCACGAAAGCTTCCACGCCGTAATGGTTTCGGGTCCAGGCGACCAGGTGCGCCATGTCGGCGGGGTCGGCGTCGCCTCGTCGAGCGGTGCCGCCGCGACCGAACAGATCCAGGAAACTCATCCCGAAACCTCCTCTCCGGACCGGAATACGCACCGCCGGATATTTCGATACTGCCCACCCCTGACCCCGGTCGCCACTCCCCCACCCAACTCCTAAGCACCCCCACAGAAACCGTTCAGCACCAGCTCAGGGGCGGCCCCGCGAGTGGGTGAGAGCACTTCCGATCTCATGGCGGCCGATGCGCCGCCGGGCGTACGTTCGTGAATGGATGTGCGGCGTTCGGACCCGGCACGCATCGTGCAAGCGATGTGTGCGCCGGGCGTACGGTGCGCATCACAGTTAGCTGACGGCTACCGTTCCGGCTCCCGTCCAGCGGCACCCCGGCGGCCTGTGGCGGGCGGAAACGTGATACGTGTCATGGGATCCCGTCAATGCGGGCTCACGCCAGCGACATCCGGTGCTCACGCGGCGGAAGGCGACACGGAGAGGTCGGTGGAAGCGCCGCCCTGTGACACGCCGCACCACGACGAGTGCAAGGATGGGTGGCTGGAACAAGAACCAACACGGATCTCCGGTGCCACAGAATGTTTTGTGACCGCCGGGACGACACCGCGACCCGCGGTGCCACGCCCGCGGAGAGACGAACTGTTTAACCCGACGAGCAGTCAGAGGAGTCCACGGACATGACCTTCTCCGTCCAGATGCCGGCTCTTGGTGAGAGCGTCACCGAGGGCACTGTGACCAGGTGGCTGAAGCAGGAAGGAGACACGGTCCAGGTCGACGAGCCGCTGCTCGAGGTCTCCACCGACAAGGTCGACACCGAGATCCCGTCCCCGGCCGCAGGCGTTCTCGTGAAGATCGTCGCCCAGGAGGACGACGTAGTCGAGGTCGGTGGCGAGCTCGGCGTGATCGGTGAGGCCGGATCGGCTCCCGCCCCGGCCGCCGCACCTGCCCCCGCCGCAGCCCCTGCCCCGGCGCCCGCGCCGGCCCCCGCTCCCGCCCCGGCCCCGCAGCCGGTTGCCGCCGCCCCGGCCCCGGCGCCCGCCGCGCCCGCGCCGGCCGCTGCCGCCTCCGGCACCCCGGTCAAGATGCCCGAGCTCGGCGAATCCGTCACCGAGAGCACCGTCACCCGCTGGCTGAAGCAGGTCGGCGACCAGGTGGCCGTGGACGAGCCGCTGCTCGAGGTCTCCACCGACAAGGTCGACACCGAGATCCCGTCGCCGGTCGCCGGCACGCTGCTGGAGATCTCCGCGAACGAGGACGACGTGGTCGCGGTCGGCGGCCAGCTGGGCGTCATCGGCAGCGGTGTCGTCGCCGCCGCGCCCGCTCCGGCTCCCGCGCCCGCTCCGGCCCCGGCTCCCGCTCCGGCCCCTGCTCCCGCGCCCGCCCCGGCTCCGGCCGCCGCGGCTCCTGCCCCGGCCCCCGCCCCGGCTCCCAAGCTCGCTGCGGTTCCGGCCGCGGCCACCCCGGCCGACGAGCCCTCCACCAACGGCGGCGGCCCCTACGTCACCCCGCTGGTGCGAAAGCTGGCCGCGGAGAACAACGTTGACCTCGCCTCGGTCTCCGGCTCCGGTGTCGGCGGCCGCATCCGCAAGCAGGATGTGCTCGCCGCCGCGGAGGCCAAGAAGGCTCCGGCCCCGGCCGCCGTCGCGCCCGCCGCCGCTGCTCCGGCTGCCGCCCCGGCCGCTGCCGCCGCCGCGCCGCGCCCGTCGCTGTCGCACCTGCCCGGCACGGTCCAGAAGGCCACCCGCATCCGGCAGATCACCGCGACCAAGACGGTCGAGTCGCTGCAGACCACCGCGCAGCTCACCCAGGTGCACGAGGTCGACATGACCAAGGTCGCGTCCCTGCGCAACCGCGCCAAGGCCGCGTTCAAGCAGCGCGAGGGCGTGAACATCACGTTCCTGCCGTTCTACGCCAAGGCCGTCATCGAGGCGCTGGCCGTGCACCCGAACATCAACGCGTCCTACAACTCCGACACCAAGGAGATCACCTACCACTCGGTGGTCAACCTGGGTATCGCGGTCGACACCGAGCAGGGTCTGCTCTCGCCGATCATCCACAACGCCAACGACCTGTCGCTGGCCGGACTGGCGCGCGCCATCGCCGATATCGCCAACCGGGCCCGCACCGGCGGCGTGAAGCCGGACGAGCTGGCCAACGGCACCTTCACCATCACCAATATCGGCTCGAACGGCGCGCTGTTCGACACCCCGATCCTGGTGCCGCCGCAGTCCGCCATGCTGGGCACCGGCGCGATCGTGAAGCGCCCCATGGTGATCAGCGATGACGGCAACGAGTTCATCGGCATCCGCTCGATGGCCTACCTGCCGCTCACCTACGATCACCGCCTCATCGACGGCGCGGACGCGGGTCGCTTCCTGACCACGGTCAAGCACCGGCTGGAAGAGGCGGCGTTCGAGGGCGATCTCGGCCTGTAGTCGCATGAAGGTCGTGGTCGCCGGTTCGTCCGGATTGATCGGGACGGCGCTCGTCGCGGCCCTGCGCCGCGACGGGCACCAGGTCACCCGCCTGGTGCGCCGTCCCGTCCACGCCCGCGACGAATTCACCTGGGACCCGGTCCGTTCCCATCTCGACGAGCGCGCGCTGCGCGATGCCGACGCCGTGGTGAATCTCTGCGGCGCGAGCATCGGGCGGCGGCGTTGGAACGGCAGCTACAAGCAGGAACTGCGCGACAGCCGCATCGTGCCGACCGATGTGCTGGCCGCGGCGGTCGCCGCCACCGGGGTGCCGACGCTGGTCAATGCCAGTGGCGTGCACTACTACGGCGGCGACAGCCTGGACCGGATCATCACCGAAACCTCGCCCGCCGGAACGGGATTCCTGGCCGGACTGTGTGCCGACTGGGAAGCCGCCACCGAACAGGCCGCCGATGCCGGAGTGCGGACCGTGCTGTTGCGCTCGGCCGTGGTGCTGGCACGGCACGGCGGCATGCTGGGGATGCTGTATCCCCTGTACTACCTGGGCCTCGGCGGGCGGCTCGGCAGCGGACGGCAGTACGTGCCGTGGATCTCGCTGGACGACGAAGTGGGCGCGATCGTCTACGCGCTGACGCACGAAAACCTTTCCGGCCCGGTCAATATGGTCGGTCCCGCGCCGGTCACCAATGCCGAGTTCACCCGCGCGCTGGGTCGCGTCATGCACCGGCCGACCCCGCTCATGGTGCCCGCGTTCGCGCTGCGGCTGGCCATCGGGGAATTCGCCGAAGAGGCAATCCTGCACGGCCCCAGGGCAATTCCGACCGCCCTGGAAGAGGCCGGATACACCTTCCAGCACCCGACCATCGGGGCCGCGCTGACCGCCACCCTCGGCCAGACCGACTGAGTCGCCAGCCGACATCCCGATCGCGACCGCCGACATGGTTGTCGGCCGGGATCCCGGAGTGCCACAGCCGGATTCCAGCCGAGAGCACACCGCGAGGACGCGGGCAGCCGGGTGGCGAAGGCCGGAACCACATCGCCGGTGGGCGCGGCGCGCGTCACAACGGACTGGTCGTTACCGTAAGCAAGTGACGCTGCTGGTGCGGGATGCGCGGGAGAGCGATCTGCCGGAGATCCTGGTGATCCACAACAACGCCATCGCCGAGACCACCGCAATCTGGGATACCGAACCCGCCGATCTGGACGAGCGCAAGGCGTGGTTCGCGACGCGGACCGGGGCCGGTTTCCCGATCCTGGTCGCCGAGATCGACGGCCGGGTGGCCGGGTACGCCAGCTACGGGCAGTTCCGGCCCAAATCGGGCTACCGCTTCTGCGGGGAGAACTCGGTCTACGTGTCAGATATATTCCAGCGGCGCGGAGTCGCCACCACGCTGATGAACGAGCTGCTGGCACGCGCGGAGCAGTCTGATGTGCACACCATGATCGCGGCCATCGAATCGAGTAACCGCACGTCGATCGCACTGCACGAGAAATTCGGTTTCGCGATCGTCGGTCAGCTGCCCGAAGTCGGGCACAAATTCGGGCGGTGGATGGATTTGACGCTCATGCAACGCGTCCTCGATGGAGGGGTAACGTCGCAATCGTGAGTGAGAGCAGTACGGCCACCGCACCGTTACCCTGTGCGGTATCCGCCCGCTTCGACGGCACACCCCTCGTCGTCGAGAATCTGGGCCTCATCGATTACCAGGAAGCCTGGGAGCTGCAGCGGCGAATCGCCGCCGAACGCGCCGACGGAATCGGGCAGGACCGGCTGCTGATGCTGGAACACCCCTTCGTCTATACCGCTGGACGACGCACCGAACCGCAGGATCTGCCCACGGACGGCAGCCCGGTCATCGAGGTCGATCGCGGCGGGAAGATCACCTGGCACGGACCCGGGCAATTGGTCGGCTACCCGATCGTCCGGCTGGCCGAACCCGTCGACGTGGTGGCCTACGTGCGCAGGCTCGAGGAAGCACTCATCACCGTCTGCGCGCAGCTCGGCCTGGAAGCGGGCCGGGTGGAAGGACGTTCGGGCGTCTGGGTTCCCGAGTCGGAATTCCAGCCCGAGCGCAAGGTCGCGGCCATCGGCGTGCGCGTGCAGCGCGGGGTCACCCTGCACGGGATCTCGCTGAACTGCAATTCCAGCCTGGACGGCTTCGACGCCATCGTGCCGTGCGGGATTCGCGATGCCGGGGTCACCACCCTGAGCCGCGAACTCGGGCGCGAGGTGACCGTGGACGAGGTGCGGCCGCTGGCCGCCGACGCCATCGCGCGCGCCCTCGACGGCGATCTGAAGGTGGCCGACCACACCATCTCCCGCTGCGCGAAGTCCGCGGCCGAATGCCCCGAACCGCTTCCCGCGTCGACAACCGATCAGCTCCCGGTGGTGCCCGCAGCCGTGCCCGCCAAGGCCGAAGAATCACGAGCGTAGGGTGAACAAAGTGACCTCTGTCGATACCCCGGCATCCAACAACTCGGCCGCACCAGACCCCGCGGCGGCCTCCACGGTTACGCAGGCTTCCGCATCCGGGCCCGTCGGTGCGCCCGCGGGCCGCAAGCTGCTCCGCATCGAGGCGCGCAACGCCGAGACCCCGATCGAGCGCAAGCCCTCCTGGATCCGCACCCGCGCCACCATGGGCCCCGAGTACACCGAACTCAAGGGCCTGGTGAAACGTGAAGGGCTGCACACGGTCTGCGAGGAAGCCGGGTGTCCCAACATCTTCGAGTGCTGGGAAGACCGCGAGGCCACCTTCCTGATCGGCGGCGAGCAGTGCACGCGGCGCTGCGACTTCTGCCAGATCGACACCGGCAAGCCCGCCGCGCTGGATCGCGACGAGCCGCGGCGCGTGGCCGAGAGCGTGCAGGCCATGGGGCTGCGCTACTCGACCGTCACCGGTGTCGCGCGCGACGATCTCGAGGACGGCGGCGCGTGGCTGTACGCCGAGACGGTGCGCGCCATCAAGCGGCTCAACCCGCACACCGGCGTCGAGCTGCTGATCCCGGACTTCAACGCGGTGCCCGAGCAGCTGGCCGAGGTATTCGATTCGCGCCCCGAGGTTTTGGCCCACAACCTGGAGACGGTGCCGCGCATCTTCAAGCGCATCCGCCCGGCGTTCCGGTACGAGCGCTCGCTGGCCGTGATCACCGCCGCCCGCGAGGCCGGTCTGGTCACCAAGTCCAACCTCATCCTGGGCATGGGCGAGACCCCGGAGGAGATCACCGAGGCGCTGCGCGACCTGCACGAGGCGGGCTGCGACATCATCACCATCACCCAGTACCTGCGTCCTTCCCCCCGCCACCACCCGGTCGACCGGTGGGTGAAGCCGGAGGAGTTCGTCGAGCACTCCAAGGCCGCCGAGGAAATGGGCTTCGCCGGTGTCATGGCGGGCCCCCTGGTCCGGTCCTCCTACCGCGCCGGTCGCCTCTACGCCCAGGCCATGCGCCACCACGGCCGCGAGATCTCCCCGGAAATGCTGCACCTGACCGAGGAAGGCTCGGCGGCCCAGGAGGCCAACAGCGTCCTGGCCCGCTTCGGCTCCACGGGGGCCTGATTCGGTTCCGCGCGAACGGGAGTCCGCTTCCGCGAGCGCGGTGCTCGACTCCGTCGGGTGCGGGGACCGACTCGACCACCTGCCATTCAGATCGACGACGAGGCCCGGACTGCATATGTCCGGGCCTCGCCCGTGTGCCGGCCCCTGTACACCCTGCTGATCACGATTCGGCGCGTCCGCTCAGGTGAACGGGCGGTATCGGCGTGCCGTACAAATCGGTTCGGTTGATTCGTGGACGGAAGCGCGCCGCTGGTGGGAAGCTCGAAGGACCGCTTTCATCGACCCCCGGAGCGAGCCATGGTCGAGCGAACGACGACGTCGCAAGGTGTCAACGGCAGGGTAGTCGTGGCCGAAAGGCCGGACGACATACGGAATGTGGTGCTGGTGGGCCACAGCGGGTCAGGGAAGACCACGCTGGTGGAGGCGCTCGCCGTGGCGGCGGGGGCGGTACCCCGGGCCGGGCGGGTGGAAGACGGCACCTGTGTGTCCGACTACGACGACATCGAGCAGCGACAACATAGGTCGGTCCAGCTGTCGGTGGTACCGATGGGGTGGGACCACATCAAGGTCAATCTCCTCGATACCCCCGGATACGCGGATTTCGTCGGGGAACTCAGGGCCGGTCTGCGAGCAGCGGACGCGGCCCTTTTCGTACTCTCGGCCGCCGCAGGCGTGGAGGGGGTGAGCGGGCCGACGCTGGCGCTGTGGGAGGAGTGCGCGAGCGTGGGCATGCCGCGCGCGATCGTGCTCACCCATTTGGACACCGCCCGAGCCGATTTCGACGACATGACCGAGACCTGCCGCGAGATTCTGGGCGGCGGGCGGTCGGAAAGCATGCTGCCGCTGCATCTTCCGGTGTACGGGCCCAAGGGGGCCGACGGGCACCGACCGGTGACCGGGCTCATCGATCTGCTCACCCAGCACGTCTACGACTATTCGACCGGGGAACGCACGGAAACCCCTGCCTCCGAGGAACAACGGGAGCAGCTGGAGGAGGCGCGCGGGCGGCTCATCGAGGGCATCATCGCCGAGAGCGAGGACGAGTCCCTCATGGACCGGTACCTCGGCGGCGAGGAGATCGACCTCGCCACGGTGGTCACCGATCTCGAAAAGGCGGTGGCGCGCGGCAGTTTCCACCCCGTGCTGATCGCCGCGCCGCCGCCCGAGGGGGCGCGGCAGGGGCTGGGGACCGTGGAGATCATGGAGTTGATCACGCGCGGATTCCCCACGCCCGCAGAGCATCCCGTCTCGGCGACCGGTGCGGGCGGGAAGGCGTCGGCGCTGGCGTGCGATCCTGCCGCGCCGCTGGCCGCCGAGGTCATCCGTACCGCCTCCGACCCGTATGTGGGCCGGATGTCGCTGGTGCTTGTGTTCTCCGGCACCCTGCACGCCGACGACACCGTGCACGTGTGCGGGCACGGGCCCGCCGAGACCGCCAATCACGATGTCGACGAACGCGTCGGCGGGGTGTCCGCGCCGTTCGGCAAGCAGCAGCGGCCGCTGCCGCAGGCCATTGCCGGGGACATCGTGTGCGTGACCAAGCTGTCACGGGCCGAGACCGGGGATACCTTGTCCGCCAAGGACTGTCCGCTCATCATCGAGCCGTGGTCGATGCCGGATCCGCTGCTGCCGGTGGCCATCAAGGCGCACAGCAAGGCCGATGAGGACAAGCTCTCGCAGGGGTTGTCGCGGCTGGTCGCCGAGGATCCGACGGTGCGGCTGTAACAGAATCCCGACACCCATCAGCTGGTGCTGTGGTGCCTGGGCGAGGCGCATCGGGAAGTGGCGCTGGAGCGGCTGCGGTCCCGCTTCGGGGTGCAGGTGGACACCATCGATCACAAGGTGGCGCTGCGCGAGACGTTCGGGAACTCGGCGTCCGGGCGCGGGCGGCACGTGAAGCAGTCCGGGGGGCACGGGCAGTACGCCATCTGCGAGATCGAGGTCGCGCCGCTGCCGGAGGGGTCCGGCATCGAATTCGTGGACAAGGTGGTGGGCGGAGTCGTTCCGCGCCAGTTCATTCCGTCGGTCGAGAAGGGCGTGCGCGCCCAGGCCATCCGGGGCGTGGCGGCCGGATACCCGCTGGTGGACGTGCGGGTCACCCTCTTCGACGGCAAGGCGCACTCGGTCGACTCCTCCGACGCCGCCTTCCAGATGGCGGGCGCGCTCGCCCTGCGCGAGGCGGCCGGACTCGCCCGCATCAACCTGCTGGAGCCGATCTCCGAAGTGCGCGTGGTGGTCTCGGACGAATACGTGGGCCCCGTACTCGGCGACCTCTCCAGCCGCCGCGGCCGGGTCCTCGGCACCGAACCGGCGGGCCTGGGCCGCACCGTGATTCGCGCCGAGGTCCCCGAACTGGAACTCAGCCGCTATGCCGTAGACCTGCGCTCACTCGCCCACGGCGCGGCGACCTTCACCCGGACCTACGCCCGCCACGAGGCCATGCCGCAACAGCTGGCGGACTCCATGCGGGAGAAGACCAAGAGCGCCAACTGATCTCGCGACGCCTTATTCGCAGGCGATGCCGTCGTTGTCGCGGTCGAGGGCCGGGCGGTAGCCGGGCTCGCCCTTGCGGATCGGGGCGGCGCCGGCCTTGCGGGCCTCGGTGCAGTTCTTGTAGTAGACCTCGTCGGCGGGGACCACGAGGCCGGTGCCTTCGAGAAGGTCACGGGCGGCGGTCTGTGCGGGGACGGCCGGAATGTCGGCCGGGGCGGGGGTTTCGGGCTGGATCGCGGGGATCTGGGCCGGGGCGGTCCGGAAGACCATCGGGGAGGCCGGGGCGGCAAGGGGTTCCGCGGCGGCGGGGGCCGCGGTCACCGCCAGCAGGGTGGCCGCGGTGGTGGCGGTCAGGCCGAGGGTGGCCAGGGCCTTGTTCATACTTCTCACTCCATTCTCGGTGGATCTCAGGTGATTTCGGTAGATCTCGGGTGTTTCGGCAGATCTCGGGGCGCGCTTGCTGGATCTCAGTGCGCGCAGGTGTCGAGGACGCGGATCATGGCATCCTTCTCCGCCTGCGTAACCCACAGGGAGTACGCGGCTTTCACTTCGATCTGCTTCACCACGTAGGTGCAGCGGAACGATTCGTTGGGTGGCAGCCAGGAGGCGGCGTCGCTCGCGCTCTTCTGCTGATTGGCCGGGCCGTCCACCGCCAGCAGGTTGCGGGGATCGTTGGCGAGGTTCGCGCGTTCCCGGGGCGTGAGCTGTTGCGCGCCCTTCTGCCAGGCGTCCGACAGCGCGACCGCGTGATCGATCTGGATCGCGTTCGACGTGCTCTTGCCGCGCACGAAATCGATGGTCTGCCCGGTGTAGGGGTCGGCGAGGGTGCCCGAGAGCACCACGCAGTGATTGGTGTCCGCCTGGAACGCCGGGTCCGCCAGGTCCCGGCCGAGAATGTCGTTGCGGGTGTCGCAGCCATTGTGGCCGCCCGCCACATCGACATCGTCGGTCCAGTTGTCGCCGAACTGATTCCGGGCGTACCCGGTTTTCGGGGCGCGGCCCTTCACCGGCAGTGTCTCGAGCACCGCCCGGGCGTCGGACGGGGACAGGGCGACGGCTTCGGAGAACAGCAGCGCCGCCGAGCGCGGCAGCGTCTGACCGGCGACGGTGGTCGACTCGATCGGCGTCGCGGTGTCGACGGTCAGGCCGTGCGAGGTGCAGGCCACGAGGATGAACGCACCGAGGAGCAGCGCGGTCGCGCCCGGGGGCCGCGTGCGGAGCGCGGCACGGGCGGGCCTGTGGTCGGTCGACCGCATGTCCTTCCGGTTCCCTTCACTCGCCTGCTGGTTATAACCAGAACAGCAGATCCAAGCGGGATTGACCAAAACCGCCGGGACCGCGGAATCCGCAGACCAGCCGGTCCAGCCTCGATCGACGCCACCCGGTGAGAGAAAGGCCGCAGCTTCGCTCCACTGTGACGGGTCCGGATTTCCGGCCGGAAAGCAACCGCCCACCACGGCGGTGATCCCGTCGCGAACCGGGCGTACCCGGCCACTAAGCTGGACGCCATGGCAGCAGGCAAGGGCGGTAATCCGTCGAAGGAAGCGAAGGCCGCGGCGAAGGCGGCGCGCAAGCAGGCGTCGAAGGAGCGTCGCCAACCGCTCTGGCAGGCGTTCCAGATGCAGCGCAAGGAAGACAAACTCCTGCTGCCGCTGATGATCGGCGCCTTCGTCGGCGTGACCGTGCTGTTCCTGGCGATCGGCTTCATCTTCGGCATGCAGTGGTTCCTGCTGCCGATCGGCCTGCTGCTGGGCGCGCTCGCCGCCTTCATCATCTTCGGCCGCCGCGTCCAGAAGAACGTGTACGCCAAGGCCGAAGGCCAGGCCGGCGCGGCCGCCTGGGTCCTGGACAACCTCCAGGGCAAGTGGCGCGTCACCCCCGGCGTCGCCGCCACCACCCAGCTCGACGCGGTCCACCGCGTGGTCGGCCTCCCCGGCGTCATCCTCGTCGCCGAGGGCTCGCCCCAGCGCGTGAAGTCCCTGCTGGCCCAGGAAAAGAAGAAGGTCTCCCGCCTCGTCGGCGACACCCCGATCTACGACATCGTCATCGGCAACGAGTCCGACCAGGTCGCCATCAAGGACCTCCAGCGCTACCTCACCAAGCTCCCCCGCAATATCGACACCAAGCGCATGGACCTCATCGAGGGCCGCCTCTCGGCCCTCGCCACCCGAGGCGGCCCCGCCCTCCCCAAGGGCCCCCTCCCCTCCGGCGCAAAAATGCGAGGCGTCCAACGCAGCATCCGCCGCCGCTGACCCACCCCGACCTACCCGAAGCCCGCGTCCCCGACGCGGGCTTCACCATTTCCAGCCGATGACCACCCGCCGAGTGGCAACTCCTGGAGGGGATTTGTCCGGATCAGCCTCCAGGAGTTGCCACTCGGCGGATCAGGGCTGGGGTGGGAAGTGGAGGGTGGCGGTGATGGTGAGGTAGGTGCCTGCGGGGGTGGTGGTGAGTTGGAGGATGACTGCTGCGCAGTGGGGGCAGCGGATTACCGTGCCGGGGCAGTTGAGGTAGACGAGGGCTCGGGCCAGGGGTTCGGTGGATCCGCAGGTGCCGCAGCGGCATTCGTGGAGGGTGGGGTCGCCGGGGAAGAACTCGGAGAGCAGACCGGCGAGGGCGTTGCCGTCGACGTAGCGGTCGCCGGAGGTTGCCGAGGCGTAGGTGTACGGGATCGTCATGGTTATCTCCCCGTGGGGCCGAAGCGTTCGGTGCGGATCATGGCGGGGGCGTGACCGGCGGAAACCAAAGCGTCAGCGGCGAATTCGACGAAAGGGGTCGGGCCGCAGACGTAGCAGGTGACGGCCGGGGACGGCGGGAGGGCGAAGCGGGCGATCTCGGCGGCGGTCAGGCGGGCCGGTGGGCGGGGATCGTCGGCGGGCGCGGTCCGGGTGTAGGCGATGCGGACTTCGATGTCGTCCTCCGCGCCCGCGTGGCCGCCGGGTGCGATGCTCTCGACGCCGAACCCGTCGGCCGAGAGGCGGTCCGGATTCCGGCCCTGACGGTCTCCGGGCACGAGGCCCGGACTCCCGCCGGGTCCGCCTGTGGACGTGACAGGCGCTGTCGGGGTGTGCCGGCGGAGTTCGGCTAGTTCGTCGGTGTAGAGGAGGTCGGCGGGGGTGCGGACCGAGTAGAGGAGGCGGAAGGGGGTGGGGTTGGGGGATTTTCGGCGGGCTCGAAGCATGGCGGCGAGGGGGACGATGCCGGAGCCGCCTGCGATGAGGACGGCCGCGCCGGTTTCGGGGGTCCAGACGAACCAGCCGCCGACGGGGCCGCGGACTTCGATGTAGGCGCCGATCGGGAAGGTGTCGACGAGGTAGGTGGAGACTTCGCCGTCTTCGACGCGCTGGATTGTGATTTCGATGTGGTCGCCGTCGGCCGGTGCTGCGAGGGAGTAGCTGCGTTCGGCGTGGTAGCCGTCGGGGGCGGTGAGGCGGACGTCGAGGTGCTGGCCGGGGCGGTGTCCGGGCCAGCCGGGGACGCGCAGGATCAGGGTGCGGGCCGTGGCGGATTCGGCTCGGGTGGCGAGGAGTTCGGCGGGCTGCCAGCGCATCAGTCGCCCTGGTAGCGCTGTTCGCGCCAGGGGTCGCCGAGGCTGTGGTAGCCGCCGGACTCCCAGAAGCCGGGCTCGTCGTGGTCGAGGAGCTGAATGCCCTTGACCCACTTGGCCGATTTCCAGAGGTAGAGGTGCGGGACCAGTAGGCGGGCGGGGCCGCCGTGTTCGGGGTGCAGGTCCTGGCCGTCGTAGGTGTGGACGATCCAGGCGCGGCCGTCGGTGAGTTCCTCGAGCGGGAGGTTGGTGGTGTAGCCGCCGTGGCTGGAGATCAGCGCGTATTCGGCTTGGGTTTCGACGTTTTCGATCAGGGCGTCCAGGGAGATGCCCGGCCAGTCGGTGTCGAGTTTGGACCAGCGGGTGACGCAGTGGATGTCGACGTGCGGGCGTTCCTGGGGCAGTGACATCAATTGTGGCCAGCTCCAAGCGTATTGGCGGCCGGTCTCGTTGGTGATGGTGAACTGCCAGCGGTCGAGATCCACCCGCGGCGTGGGTCCGGCGGAGAGCACCGGGAAGTCCTCGACCAGGTATTGGCCGGGCGGCACGCGGTCGCTCTCGGGACGTGGCCGTCCTTGGAACCCGGGCGAAAAGCCAGTCATCCGACCACTCCTTCGCTGCGACAGCCGCGAACGCGCTGGAGGTAGCCTACGCCCGCCCGGCTACGGAACCGGGCCTTTCGGGCGCGGTCAGGCGATGTGACGGGACAGGAAGCGGACCACGTCCGGAGTCACCGTGCGCCAGTATTCCTCGGTGTGCCCGCCCGGGGTCACCAGGCCGACCTCGGGCTTGGCGATGGCGATGAAGCGGCGGCAGCCGTCGATGAAGCGATCGCGGTCGCCGCACCACAGGCCGACGGGGGCCGGGCCGAGCTTGTCGAGATTGCGCAGCGGGTCGAGGGTGGCCCACTGGTCGGCATTGATGAAGGCGTTGCGCTTGGCCATTTCGGTCCACGAAGTGAGCAGGCCGGGCGACATGGTGGCGACCGCGTTCACCGGGCGGCCCTGTTCGAAGCGGCGGCGCGCGTAGACGAACGCGCCGAAGCCGCCCATGGAAGTGCCGGTGACGGCGCTGGGCAGGCCGTCCGGTCCGCCCAGGCGTCGCTGGGCCAGCCAGCCGGGAACCTCGTTGAGCAGCATGGACATCGGGTCGTCGCCGGTGCCGTGGTCGTGCCAGTAGTTGTCGCCGCCGTCGAGGGCGACGAAGCCGAAGGCCGGGGACAGGCGGCTGGCGACACCCGCGGCCATGAGGTCGGCGATATTGCCGACGGCCGCGGTACGGGCGCTGCCGTGCAGTCCGTGCAGCAGCAGGGAGATGGGCAGGTTCTCGGCGGGGACGCCCGGCGGCAGGATGGTGACCAGGTCGATCTCGCGGCCGCGGGCCTTGGAGAACACGCGTTCGGTGCGGACGATCGGGTTGATGCCGAGCACGCCCTGCCCGATCTCGGACGCGTTCAGAGTGCGCTTGACCTCGTCGGTGTCGACCGCCGCGTTGACGCCCGCGCTCACCGCCGCGCCCGCCGCGGCCAGACCGATCAGTCCCGTGGTCGCGAACAGGGACCGCCGGCTGAATCTCCGCGCGGCCGCCCTGTACTCCTCGACCATGGATCCTCCATCAGCACTTCAATAGCTACCTGCCGTGGGACCGGGCCATCGGTGCGTCACGGCAAATCGCCGCCACCATACCGATCGAAAGCAAACTGCGGTGAACATTTGGCAACGTCTCGCCACACACTTCACCAACAGCATCGCAGGTAACGACTGGAATCCGGGTCAACTCGGCCCGGGCTCGTATATTCGAATCGGCCCGAGCGGAAATTACATAACAGCGCCCGTGAGGAATTCGTGAGGGCGCGCCGGGTCAGCGGCTGTAAACCAGCGCGGTGCCGGTGGCGCGATCGTGCATGCCGCGGCCGTCGCTGTCGGTGAACAGCGCGGGGATGACGAACAGCAGGATGACCTGACGGGCCAGCGCTCGGACGAAACCGACCGGAGCGTCCGCATCCACGCGGCTGACGCGCAGCTTCAGGAAGTACTGCCCGGGCGTGAAGCCGAACAGCGTCACGGCCGCGATCCCCAGCACGAACCACACCAGCAGCGTCGGCGTCGAGAGCGCCTGCGTGATCACCTCGAAGTGCGAGGGCGGCTGCTGCCCCTTGGGAATCGTCATCTTCGAGATGATGTGCTCGGCATCGGGCCGCACGATGATCGCGGCCAGGCCCATGGAGATGAACCAGTCGACCAGGATGGCGACCACGCGCCGGGTGAAGGGTGCCAGCGCGCCGGGACCGGAGGCAGGCAGGCCGAGTTCCTTGCCCTGATACTCACCGGGCGGGTTGTCTCCGGATTCGGCGTTCGGTCCGGACAGCCATGAGCCGGTGATGCGTGCCATGGGCTCAGCTTATGCGCCGCCCACGGGCCGGTTTCGCAGCCCTACCGGTCGGGATTGCGGGACGGGACGATATATGGGTGGGTCCTACCGGTTCACCCCGCTTCCGGCCCTTCGGCAACCCCTTGGCATCCGGGTTAACTGGGCAGACGCCCAGCGGTGAGGATTCTCACCATGACCGGCCGGGACTCGGTAAGACCCCTAACTTTTCAGAGTCTTAATAC
>NZ_BJWY01000130.1 GCF_007990715.1 Nocardia seriolae NBRC 15557
GTACTAACCGACCCATCACCGAGTCACACCCTCCGGGGGCGTTGCCCATTCGGGCAGTGGTTCGCATCGTTCGAGCCACTCCGCGGGCACGCCCCCGGATCGTGCCCCGGCACCAAGGATCCCACCGACAATCGCGCAGGTGGTGTCGACATCCGACCGAGCGTGCCCTCATAGGCGGCAACGATCTCGGCGGTGACCGGCCGCCGTCCGGTCTCGATCAGGCTCAGGTAGGACGCCGTGAAGTGCGTTCGCCGCGCCATTTCACGCAGCCCGAGTCCGGCCGCCTCACGGGCTGCCCGCAGCATCGACCCAAGTTCCATTCGTCCCTCGTCGATTGAAAACACCTTGTCAACACCGTATCCGGGGTTGGCGGGTGCGCGGTCGTAGCGTCAACCTGTAGCTATTCCACCAGATTCGACGCCGCCGAGATCACGTGTGCACGGGATCTCGGCGGCAGTGGGAAGAGGGGCGGATTCGGGCGTTGGCGGGGCGGTTGGGGTATGACCTGCGGAAGGTTGCGGTGTTCGGGCCGGAGACTGATCGGCCCGTTCATCGGCTGCGGGTTTTGATTGCCAATCTGGGGGCCGACGCGGTTATCGTGCCGGGGCTGGAGCATTTCGAGAACGGTGCGGTGCCGGGGGATCTCGTGGCTCGGGCCGATGTGATTACCGTCCAGCCGGAGCGGACTTTCGCTCGGTGGCTGATTCCGCCCGACAGTCCGGCGGATATGGGGTCACGGTAGCCGGGCGGCTGGGTTCGGGTCGATCAGGACGCCCGGGTTGAGGATGTGGGTGGGGTCGAGGGCGGATTTGGCGGCTTGGAGGGCTCGGGCGAAGGGGGCGGGGCGTTGGTGGTCATACCAGGGGCGGTGGTCGCGGCCTACGGCGTGGTGGTGGGTGATGGTGCCGCCGGAAGAGGAAAGGGCTTGGGAGACTGCGGCTTTGATTTCGTCCCATTGGTCGACGGTGCGGCCCCAGTGGCCTGCCGCGTAGATGCCGAAGTAGGGGGCGGGGCCGTCGGGGTAGACGTGGGTGAAGCGGCAGGTCACCACGCCGGTGATGCCCAAGGAGGTGAAGGTGGCTTGGGCGGCATCGAGGACGGTGGCGCGCAGGTTGTCGAATCGGTCCCAGGTGCAGGCGGTTTCGAAGGTTTCGACGATCATGGATTGGGCGGCGAGGGCGTCGCGTTGGTAGGGCATGCGCAGGAAGGATGAGCGCCAGGTTCCGGCCGCACCGGAGTGGGCGGAGTCCTCCCGGGGGCCGGTGGTCGAGATGCCTTCGGGCGCTTTGCCATTGAAGTCGGCGCAGATTTCCAGTGCTCGTCGCATCGACTCGTCCACCGGGTGGTCGGCGGACTCGAAACCCAGGACCAGTACGCCGCCCGAAGTTGCGGTCGCGGCATTGAGGAAGGCGTCGGCCGGGTCGAGGAGTCGGCAGTTGGCGGGGAACAAGCCCGATTGGGAGATCACTCGGGTGGCGTTCACGGCGGCACCGTAGTCGTCGAAGAGGACCGATGCGGTTGCGCGCCAGCGGGGCCGGTCCTGCAGGCGCATCCAGGCTTCGGTGATGACGCCGAGCGTGCCCTCGGAGCCGAGGAACATCCGGTCCGGCGACGGCCCGGCCCCGGAACCGGGCAGCCGTCGCGATTCACTGATCCCGGTCGGCGTCACGACCCGCATGGACTCGACCATGTCGTCGATATGGGTGTAGACGGTCGCGTAGTGGCCACCGGCGCGGGTGGCCAGCCAGCCGCCGAGGGTCGAGAACTCGAAGGATTGCGGAAAGTGGCGCAGCGTCAAGTCTTCCGGCCGCAGCGCCTGCTCCAATGCCGGACCGAGGATCCCGGCCTGAATCCGCGCCGCGCGGCTGGTGCGATCGATCTCGACGACTCGATTCAGCCGACCCAGGTCCAAAGAGACCACTCCGGCGTAGTCGTCGAGCCCCCGCGGCTCCACGCCTCCCACCACCGACGTGCCCCCACCGAATGGGATCACCGCAATCCCCGCGCCCGCACACCAATCCAGCACATCGGTGACGTCCTGTTCGGTCCGGGGCCGTACCACCAGGTCGGGCACGTTCTCGACCCGACCGAGCAGATTCCGCACCACATCCCGGAACGCCTGCCCGTGCCCATGCGACACCCGGTCCCCGAGTTCACCGGAAACCAACGCGGCCAGCGAATCCGGCGCCTCGACCCGCGCCGGAACGACGGTCAGGGATTCCAATGCGGGCGGCTCGTGGACGCCGAGATCCGCATCCGGCATCATCGCCGCCACCCGCCGCGTCAGCCCCTCGCGCTCCGCACCGGTGACCGCGTCCTCGACTTTGCCCCAGCCCCACCATGACCGCGTCATCATCGACTCCTTCGCACAGCCACTCACCTGAACGCTTCGTAATCTAGGTGCCGCATCGCGAAATCGGGTCGATCTGCCGACGAACGAGCCTGCCGAAGGCTATTGGTCGAGGGCCTCGATGAGGGTGTCCAGGCCGGAGGTGACGGCCTGACGCTGGGCGGGGGTCAGGTGCTCGAGGGCCGCCGCGAAGCGCTGGATGCGGGCCGAGGTGAGGCCGGTGACCAGGTCGTGGGCGGCCGGGGTGGCGGTGAGGAGTTGGGCGCGGCCGTCTTCCGGGTCGGCGTCGCGGGTCAGGTAGCCGGCCTTCTCCAGACCGGTCACTATGCGCGACATGGTCGGGGCGCTGACGCGTTCGATATTCGCCAGGTCGCCCAGGCGCAGGGGACCGGAGCGGGCGACGGTGGCCAGGGCCGAGGCCGCGCCGGGGCTCAGGGACCCGAGGTCGCCGGAGTGGCGCAGCAACCGGATGACGCGGCCGATGGTGTGGTACAGCTCGGCGGCTTCGGTGAGCTGGTCTGGGTCGGCGACACTCGGCTCGGGCAGCGTGATCTCCTCCGTTCAGATTCCCTCGCGGGCGGCTTCGCTGAGATCGGCGGCCTCGTCCGGAATGGTCGGGCTACCGGCGAACCACGAGGCCACCGCACCGATCAGCATCATAATGGCGGCTCCGAGGAAGACCACGACCAGTCCCGAATGGAACGGTCCGGAGATCAAGTGCGGGAAGAACTCCTGTCCGGTGAGCACATCCTTGTGCACGCCGGGGTGGTCGAGGATGCCGGTCGGACCGAGCAGCGCCTGGATCGGATTCACCCCGAGGAACGCCGCGAACAGACTGCCCACCGGCGGCAGCCCGGAAATCTCCGCCGCGACATTCGCCGGCACGCCCTGCTGTTGCAGACCCGAATTCATCGCGCCCGGCAGCGTATTGGACAGGCCGACGATCATGAGCGAGAAGAAGACCCCGATCGACAGCGCCATACCGCCATTGAGCAGCGTGCCGCGCATGCCCGAGGCGACACCGCGCTGCGAGGCGGGCACCGCGGACATCACCTCGGCGGTGTTGGGGGAGGCGAACATTCCCGAGCCCAGACCGTTGAGCGCGATGACCACCGCGAATGCCCAGTAGGAGAAATCGACCGGCAACACCACCAGCAGCACGAACGTCACCGCGGTGATGGCCATGCCGAGAGTCGCGAACAGCCGGGGCCCGTAGCGGTCGGACAGCTTGCCCGAGACCGGTCCCGCCACAAGGAATCCCACCGTCAGCGGCAGCAGATAGATGCCCGCCCACAGCGGCGTGGACTCGTAGTCGAACCCGTGCAGCGGCAACCAGATGCCCTGCAGCCAGATGATCAGCATGAATTGCAGCCCGCCGCGCCCCAGCGACGACATCAGTCCGGCCAGATTGCCGAGCCCGAACGCCCGCACCTTGAGCAGCGACAGATGGAACATCGGCTGCTGCACCCTGGTCTCGATCCAGCAGAACAGCCCCAGCACCCCGATACCGCCGAACACCGCGGCCAGCACCCACGGATTCGACCAGCCGGTATTCGAATCGCCGTAGGGCTGAATGCCATAGGTGATGCCGGTCAGCAGCGCGGTCAACCCGACCGCGAACGTGACGGTGCCCGGAATATCGAGCGACCCCGCATTGCGCTGCCCATTGTCGTGCAGCGACCGATACGACCAGACGGTGCCGAGAATGCCGAACGGCACGCTCACCCAGAAAACGGCCTTCCAGTCCCATTGCGCGAGCAATCCGCCCAGCAACAGACCCAGGAACGAACCGGCCACGGCCGCAACCTGATTGATGCCCAGCGCGAACCCGCGCTCCTCGGCCGGGAACGCGTCGGTGAGAATCGCGGCCGCGTTCGCCATGAGCATGGCCCCGCCGATGCCCTGGAACACCCGCCACCCGATCAGCCACACCGCGCCACCGCCGTGCGTGAACGGATCGAACGACAACGCCACCGCCGCGATCGCGAACAGCACGAACCCGTAGTTGTAGATCTTCACGCGCCCGACCATGTCCCCGAGCCGCCCGAACATCACCACCAGCACCGCGGACGCGAGCAGAAAGCCCATCATCATCCACAGCAGGTAGCTCACATTCCCCGCGGCCAGCGGGTTCAGATCGATCCCCCGGAAGATGTCCGGCAGCGAGATGATCACGATCGACGAATTGATCGTCACCATCAACATCCCCAGCGTCGTATTCGACAACGCCACCCACTTGTAATGCGGATGATCATGCTCGATCCGGAGCCGCCTCCGAATGGCCTGGACATCACCGGAATCCAATCCGGTGGTAGGGGCCGCAACCATCAGAGCCTCCCGCGAGTCAACGAACGAACAACGCCTCAATATAGTTGCATGGTGCTAACTAATGAAATGGTGTGACGTACCACTCAGCGGACACGTCAGCCCTGGCCCCGAGGTGCACCCGGCGTCGCGCGCGGACCGCATCGACTCGGCGCGGTGGCGGAAAGTCAACGGGCGGAGGGCATTACAGTTGCATGCCCGATATCCAGCCGAGTGTTGTCGTTAGGATCGCGGGCATGGAGAGTCGCAGTGTCGATCGGACGCCTGTCCGGCGTTCGCTTGTTCTGGGTGGGGGCGGCGTCGCGGGGACGGCGTGGATGGCGGGGTTGGCCGCTGAATTGCGCCGCCGGGGAATCGATTTGGGGATGGCCGACTCGATAGTGGGTACGTCGGCGGGGGCGGTTGTGGGGGCTGCGCTGGTGGCGGGGCGGGATCTGGATTCGTTCGCCGATGATCCGCGGTTTCCGGGGAGTGTGGACTCAGCGCCGGTGGTGAAGGCCGAGTTGATCGCCAAGACCTTCGCGGTGCTGTTCGACCGGACGTTGGATCGCCAGGCGGCGCGGCGGGAGGTGGGGCGGCTGGCGATGGGCGAGGAGCCGGCGCAGGCGGTGCATATCGCACCGATGCAGTGGCTGGTCGGCGGCAGTGAATGGCCCGATGACAGGCTGCGGGTCGCGGTCGTGGACGCGGCCAGTGGTGAGCGCCGGGTGTGGGACAGCGGCAGCGGTGTGCCGCTGGCGACCGCTGTCACCGCGAGCCGCTCGTTTCCGGGGCCTTCCCGCCCGTCGTTGTCGGGGACCGCTGTTACATCGATGGCGGGGTCTGGTCGCCCACCAATGCGGACCTCGCCGCGGACTCGGACGTGGTGCTGGTCGTCGAGCCGTTCGCGCATCGGTTCCCGCCCGGACTGGTCGGGGCCGAACTCGCGGCGACGGGCACCGATGCCGTCGTGCGGTTCGGTCCCGACACGGCCACCATCGACGTACTCAATGCCGCCGCAATCGATCCGGATGTGCTCGGGGGCTGGCCGCAAGCGTTCCAGGCGGGTATTCGCCAGGCGGACGGCCTGGCGCAGCAGCTGATCGACGCGGGCTGGTAGCCCTCGGCGACCTCGGACGCCCTTGGTATCCACCCGCCGCTCGCACTTCGGTTGCGGGGGACCGGGCCGGATGTCACGCTGATCCACGGGGTCGAAGCGGTATCGAGAAGGAGGGCTGTCATGCCCGAAATACCTTGGACCAAAGGCGTTTACCAGCCCGAGGACGGCGACGAGCTGCATGTGCTCACCTCAGAACTCCCGCTGAAACGCTACGGCGACATCCCCCGGTTCCTGCGCTGGACCCTGCGGATCCGCACCCAGCTGCGCGATGCCCCCGGCTGTGCCGGGTACAGCCTCGATGCCCTGCTCACCGCGAAGACGTTCCGGACCCTGTCGGCGTGGTCCGACAAGGCGGCGATGGAGGCCTTCGTCCGCAGCGGCGCGCACGCGGAGATGCTGGCGGACATGGCCGGGCGCGTCGGCAATCCGCGCTTCGTCGAGTCCACCGCTCCGGGCAAGGGCCTGCCGCTGTTGTGGGCGGAGGCCCGCGCCCGCCTGGCCGCCCCGCCCGACTGACGACCGAGCCGATACCCGGCGGGATTCGAGCCGGGGGTCAGTGGAACGGATATACGGCGAGGATGCCGTTGATCTGTGCCAGCGTCCGACTGCCCCACTCGGGATGAACCGCGCCCACCAGCCGATGCCATTCCGGAAACCAGATGCGCCGGGCATCCAGGGCGGGCGGCCGCGACCGGTGCAGATGAACCGTATCGAGCGCGATCTGCCGGGCCACGTGGTCGACGATCCAATAGAACAGCTCATCGGGTGAGGTGGTGTGCCGGTCGAGGATCTGCTTGTTGCGTTCCCAGGCTTCGAAGGTCAGCCACTCGGGCATGACGCGATAGAACGGTTCGGCGAAGTCCAGGTGGCCCTGGTGGCCGGCGATCATGGGTGGCACGTGGGTGGCTGGGCTGGGCGCGACCCGATGGAGGCGGTCGACCCACAGCAGCACCGACTGCTGGATTTCCTCGGGGTCGAAGGGCACCGGACCAGTGTGCCCGAGGTTGATCTTGCTCTGTTTCAGACACCCCGGAACGCCTGCTCGCCGACTCGCTCCGGATCGGTGATGTGGGAGAGAAACAGGCGTGCGGCGGGGGTGGGGGTGCGGGTGGTGACGACATGCCACGGCCGATTGAGGGGCGTGCCCTCCACCGCCACCACCTCGAGCAACCCGGCGGCAACGTCGGTGGCGATGGCGTCGGAGTGGATGAGCGTAATGCCCAGACCCTCCCGGGCGGCGGCCAGCGCGGCCCCGTGGGTGCCGAGAGTCAGTGTGGGCGGCCGGATTTGGAGCCGGTCGAACAGCGCCAGGGTGGTGTCACGGGTACCCGAGCCCCTACCTCGCAGCAACCAGGTGGCCTCACACGGGTCGGGCCAGCGTCCGGGCGCGCCCACCACCACCAGCTGGCACGGGCGACGGGCGCGGGTGACCAGGCCGGTGTCGCGGGGTGGCCGCCCGGCGACCACGAGATCGGTCTCGTGGTGGGTCAATTCGAGGAACAGCACGTCGCGGGGCTGGATCGAGAGCCCCAGCTCGATATCCGGATACCGATTCCGGAAGGAAGCCAGCAACCGCAGCAGCACGTATTCCCCGGCGGTCGCCACCACCCCGATACGCAACCGACCGGTCTCGGCCTCTCGCACCGCCGCGTACGCCTCCTTCATCAACCCGAGGATGCTGCGGCAGTAGTCCGCGTACACCCGCCCCGCCTCGGTGAGCGCGATACCCCGCCCGGATTTGGCCACGAGTTTGGCCCCGAGTTGTTTCTCGATGTGTGCCACCGCCGCCGAGGCCGCGGCCTCGGTGATGTGCAACTGCGCGGCGGCTCGGCGAATGCTGGAGTGCTTGGCAACGGCGAGAAAGGTTTCCATGCGCACCGCGCTCACCGTACCCATACTTCACGGTAGCAAACTCGACGAAAAGGTTGAGCGAGACCAGAAACAATCGAATTGTTTGTCGTTAACGGCCCCGTCATCCTGGGAATCACAAGTGGCCCAACCCGGTTCGCAGGAGGAATGATGGCGGGATCTGCCGATGATCAGCGCGGCCGGTGGGATCCGGGTGTGCAGTCCTACGCGTCGATGGGATACTACGCACCCGACTACCAACCGAAGGACACCGATGTGCTGGCGGTGTTCCGGGTGACGCCGCAGCAGGGCGTCGATCCGGTGGAGGCGTCGGCCGCGGTGGCGGGCGAATCCTCCACCGCGACATGGACGGTCGTCTGGACCGACCGGCTCACCGCACACGACCGCTACCAGGGAAAGTGCTACCGCGTAGACGAGGTGCCGGGCCGCAAGGGCGAGTACTTCGCCTATGTCGCTTACGATCTCGACCTTTTCGAGGAGGGTTCCATTACGAACCTGACATCCTCGGTCATCGGCAATGTATTCGGATTCAAACCATTACAGGCCCTGCGGCTGGAGGATATGCGCATTCCGGTGGCGTATGTCAAGACCTTTCAGGGTCCGCCGCACGGAATCGTTATGGAAAGGGAGTACCTCAATAAATACGGCCGTCCACTGCTGGGCGCCACCGTGAAACCGAAACTCGGTCTGTCCGCGCGCAACTACGGCCGTGTGGTGTACGAGGCCTGCAAGGGCGGTCTCGATTTCACCAAGGACGACGAGAACATCAACTCGCAGCCGTTCATGCGCTGGCGTGACCGTTTCCTGTTCGCGATGGAGGGCGTCAACCGGGCCATCGCCGAAACCGGGGAAATGAAGGGTCATTACCTCAATGTCACGGCCGGGACGATGGAGGACATGTACGAGCGCGCGGAGTTCGCCAAGTCGCTCGGCAGCATCATCGTCATGATTGATCTGACGATCGGCTACACCGCCATGCAGTCCATGTCGAAGTGGGCTCGCCGCAATGGCATGCTGCTGCACCTGCACCGCGCCGGGCACTCCACTTTCACCAGGCAGAAGACCCACGGTGTCAGCTTCCGGGTGCTGGCCAAGTGGTGTCGCCTCATCGGCGTGGACCACCTGCACGCCGGTACCGTCATCGGCAAGCTCGAGGGTGATCCGCACACGGTCAGGGGCTTCTATGACACGTTGCGCGACAACCACATTCCGCTGAACCCGGTCAACGGCATCTTCTTCGACCAGGACTGGGCCAGTCTCCCCGGCGTCATGCCGCTCGCCTCCGGCGGCATCCACGCCGGGCAGATGCACCAGCTGCTGGACCTGTTCGGCGACGACGCCATTCTCCAGTTCGGCGGTGGCACCATCGGCCATCCGATGGGCATCGCCGCGGGCGCGGAGGCGAATCGGGTCGCGCTGGAGGCGGTCGTGAAGGCGCGCAACGAGGGTCGAGACCTGCTCAAGGAGGGCCCGGACGTGCTGCGCCGTACGGCCGCGAACTGCCGCCCGCTCGATGTCGCACTGACCACCTGGGGTGATGTCACCTTCGACTACACCTCCACCGACGCCCCCGACGCCGTCCCCACGGCCACCCGCTGAGAGACAGGGAATCCCCATGCATTTGCGCCAGGGCACCTTCTCGCACCTGCCCGACCTCGATGACGCCGAGATCGCCGCGCAGGTCCGCTACGCATTGCTCAACAACTGGCCGGTGTCCATCGAGTACACCGACGATCCACATCCCCGCAACAGCTACTGGGAGATGTGGGGACTGCCGCTGTTCGATCTGGACGAGCCCGATGGCGTACTCGCCGAGATCAATGCCTGCCGGGCCACGTTCCCGCGCCACTACATCCGGGTCAACGCCTATGACGCCGCCTACGGCCGCCAGACCACGGCCCTGAGCTTCCTGGTGCAGCGTCCCGAGCACGAGCCGGGCTTCCGCCTGGACCGCACCGAATCCGACGATCGCCGCCAGCACTACGGCTTCCACGCCTACGCCACCGACGATCGCCCGGGCGAAAGGTATGGCGGCTGAGGGTGTTTGGTGACGGGAGGATATCGTGAGCGCGGAACGCCCCGCGGTTCCGGGCGGCCGGTCACCTGCGGCCGGCCGCCCGGCGGGCGGGTTCCAGATGCACCGGCCCGGGGTCACGAGCCCCGCGCCGCTGCGCGGTACGGCCGCCGATGCCCCTCCCCGACCGGAGGATTCGGCGGCCGGCCACCTGCTCCGCCCGGTTCCCGACCAACCCGAGGTGCTGGCCGAGGACGCGATCCTGGATCTGTCCACCGATATCGCGGGCAAGGACGTCGAGGAAACCCTGACTCGGCTGGACGCGGAACTGGTGGGCCTGGCCAATGTCAAACGCCGCGTCCGCGAAATCGCGGCTTTGCTGCTCATCGATCGCGCCCGCCAGCGTTTCGGACTCCAGGCTACCCGCCCGACCATGCACATGAGCTTCACCGGCGGCCCCGGCACCGGCAAGACCACCGTGGCGCTGCGCATGGCCGAGATGCTGCACGCCCTCGGGTACATCCGGAAGCCCAAGGTGCACACCGTCACCCGCGACGACCTGGTCGGCCAGTTCATCGGCCACACCGCGCCCAAGACCAAGGAGGCCCTCGCCAAGGCCGCCGGGGGAGTGCTGTTCATCGACGAGGCGTACTACCTGTTCCGCCCCGAGAACGAGCGCGACTACGGGCAGGAGGTCATCGAGATCCTGCTGCAGGAAATGGAGAACGAGCGCAACACCCTCGTGGTCATCTTCGCCGGATACCCCGATCGCATGGAGACCTTCTTCTCCGCCAACCCGGGCCTGTCCTCGCGGGTCGCCCACCATATCGAGTTCCCCGACTACACCCACGACGAGCTCATGGCCATCGCCGAACTCATGGTGCGCCAGCAGAACTTCCGCTTCGATCCGGCTGCCGCACAGGCATTCTCGCGCTATCTGCGATTGCGCATGGCCCGCCCCCGCTTCGCCAATGCGCGCAGTGTGCGCAATGCCCTCGACCGCTGCCGCCTGCGTCAGGCCAAGCGCCTGGTGGAGCTGCACCGGCCGGTGAGCCGCACGGATCTGATCACGCTGACGGACAGCGACGTCCTCGGCAGCAGTGTGTTCGCGGACGCCCCCACCGACTCGCAGGGGTCTGCCGACTCGAGCGAGCCGGCAGGCGAGGGGGCCCATCCATGACGAATTGAGAGCGACTGTGCCAGAAGGATTGAAGACCCTCACCCGCTACACCATCGAGTCGGAGCACCGCCAGCCCGGCGCGTCCGGGGAGTTCTCGGCGCTGCTCAATGTGCTCGCCACCGCAACCAAGATCATCGGGAATCAAGTGACCCGGGGAGCGATAGTCGGCTCCCTGGGCGCTGCCGATGCCGAGAATCTGCCGATCACGGTGCACCGCAAGATGGATGCCATCGCCAATGACATCATGGTGGCCGAGAGCCAGTGGACCGGGCCGCTCGCGGCGCTGGTGTCCGAGCAGATGCGCGACTGCCACCTGGTGCCCAGCGAGTTCCGGCGCGGGAAGTACCTGCTGGTCTTCGATCCGCTGGACGGTTCGAGCAATATCGACGTGAACCTGCCGGTGGGAACGATATTCAGCGTGCTGCGGGCCCCCGAGGACGGGCGCGAGCCCACCGGCACGGATTTCCTGCAGCCCGGCCTGCAACAGGTGTGCGCGGGCTTCACCCTTTACGGCCCGGCCACCATGCTGGTGCTCACCACCGGCAACGGCGTGGACGGTTTCACCCTCGACCGCGAGGTGGGCGCGTTCGTGCTCACCCATCCGCGCATGCGAATCCCCGACGACACTTCCGGTTTCGCCATCAATGCCGCCAACGAGCGGTTCTGGGAGCGCCCGGTGCGCCGCTACGTCCACGAGTGCCTGGAGGGCGTGGACGGGCCGCGCGGGCGTGATTTCAATATGCGCTGGGTGGCCTCGCTGGTGGCCGACACCTTCCACATCCTGACCCGCGGCGGGCTGTACATGTACCCGCGCGACACCCGCAATCCGGAACGGCCGGGCCGGGTTTCGCTGCTCTACGGGGCGAATCCGATCGCCTTCATCGTGGAACAGGCCGGGGGCGCGGCCATCACCGGGCACGAACGGGTGCTCGAGGTGCGGCCCGAAGAGCTGCATCAGCGGGTCCCGTTCATCTTCGGGTCCCGCAACGAGGTCGAGCGGATCGAGCGCTATCACCGCGAGCCGGAGGAGGGACCCGTCTTCGACGCCTCGCTCTTCGGTTCCCGCTCCCTGTTCCGTTCCGCGCGCCGCTGAGGCGCGCGCGAAAGCTGTTGTCCGGCAAACGAGGAGGTGCCAATGTCGGTCAAACACCCCGTGGTCGCGATCACCGGGTCGTCCGGTGCGGGAACGACCAGCGTCACGCGAACCTTTCAGGAGATCTTCCGCCGCGAGGGAATCAATGCGGCCATCGTGGAAGGGGATTCGTTCCACCGCTACGACCGCAACGAGATGAAGCTGGCCATGGCCGAGGCCGAACAGCAGCGCAATCTCACCTTCTCGCACTTCGGGCCGGAGGCCAACCTGCTCAGCGAGCTGGAGACGCTCTTCCGCGAGTACGGGGAGACCGGCGTCGGCGCGGTGCGGCGCTACCTGCACGATGACGACGAGGCCAAGCCCTTCGGGCAGCCCGCGGGCACCTTCACCCCGTGGGAGGAACTCGCGCCCGGCAGCGATCTGCTGTTCTACGAGGGCCTGCACGGCGCGGCGGTCGGCGAGGACCTCGATGTGGCGCACTATGCCGATCTGCTGGTCGGGGTGGTGCCCATCATCAATCTGGAGTGGATTCAGAAGGTGCACCGCGACAAGACCGAACGCGGTTACTCCAGCGAGGCCATCATCGACACCATTTTGCGGCGCATGCCCGATTACGTGAAGCACATCTGCCCGCAGTTCTCGCGGACCTATGTGAACTTCCAGCGGGTACCGACCGTCGACACCTCGAATCCCTTCACCGCCCGGACCATTCCGACCGCGGACGAGAGTTTCGTGGTGATCCGCTTCGCCGATCCGAAGGTCATCGACTTCCCGTATCTGCTGTCCATGCTGCACGATTCGTTCATGTCGCGGCCCAACAGCATCGTGGTGCCGGGCGGCAAGATGGATCTGGCCATGCAGCTGATCTTCACGCCGCTGATCCTGCGGTTGATGGACAAGCGGCCCAAGCGGCTGCGGTGAATTCGAGAATGGCTGTGGCGCAATAAGAACGGCGGCCGCCCCGGAGGGCGACCGCCGCGGATGTGCGGGTTGCGAGGATCAGAGGCCCGCCGGGACGTCCTTGGCGCGGCTCTTCACCTGGAATGCGCTGATGACCTCGAAGATGCCGATGGCGATCAGCCAGCAGCCGACCACCACGACCAGCGCGGTGATCGAGCGGAACGGCTCCACGATCAGCAGGCCGCCACCGACGATGAGCAGGATGCCGAACAGGATCTGCCAGCCCCGCCCGGGTAGCGCGGCATCGGACATCGCGGCCACCAGCACCGCGGTGCCGCGGAAGATCCAGGTGATGCCGATCCACAGCGCCAGCAGGCCGATGGCCTGGAACTCGTTGCGGAAGCAGAAGAAACCCAGAATGAACGACAGGATCGCGGTGATGAACGACAGCACGCGCATCCACGCGCTGACGTGCAGACCGAACGCCGCGATCAACTGGAAGACACCGGACACGAGCAGATAGATACCGAACAGGACACCGGCGACGACCAGGGTGGGTCCGGGCCACACCAACACCAGGATGCCCAGCACCACCGAGAGAATGCCGGTGACCAGGATCGACTGCCACGCGCTGCGGGCCAGTGCTTGGACCGGCCCTTCGTAAACTCCCTCTTTGCTGGTTGTCATGCAGGTCAGAATATGACCAGTTCGGGCGAATTGCGTTTAATTAGCCAGGTGTTGCGCGGCCGTGACCGATGTCAATCCCCGTCGGCGACGAGCCGGGCATTGCGCCGCACCCAGCGGATGTCGGCCCGCCAGGTGTACGCGGCCACCAGTAGCGAACCCGCGAGGGCGGCGTTGAGCATGTAGGAGCCGTCCACCACGATCGACACCAGGCCACCGATGAGCGCACCCGTGCCGAACGAGAGATATTGCGTCGCATAGCCGAGCCAGTCGCGAGCATTGCCGCCGCCGGCCACGTGCCGTTCGACGCCCTGCGCGAACTTCACCAGCGTGCCGGTGATGTAACTGACCGGGATGGAGACCTCGCCGTTCTTGACGAACGAGGTGTTGAGCGATCCCATACCGAAGGCCACGAACAGAATCGGGGCCAGGCCCAGGCTGTGCTCCTCGTGCGCGGCATCGACGATGGCCGCGCCCAGCAGTGCGGCGGTGGTGAGCATGGTCGCGCCGTGCGGGTGGTTGGTCCACCAGAAGCGCCGGCACAAAGAGGCCACGAACACGCCGACCAGGAAGCACGCGATGATCGCGGCCGCGCCCAGAGCCAGGGGGTGGTCACCGGCGAAATTGCCCAGCACCGAACGCTCGGTATTGCCGGTCATGAAGGTGACGAAGTAGCCCTCGGAGTGGGTGTACGCCGCCGCGCCGATGAATCCCGCCAGGATCGACAGCACCGCGGACAGGCGCATCTCGAGGTCCCAGAAGGGTACGGGGTGCCGATTGCGTGTCGCAGTCACAGCAACAGACTAGCAACCTCAATCACAGTGCGCGGGAGGTGAAAATGCGCGGGGCTGACGGCATGCCGACCGGTGCGGTACAGTGCCTATGTTAACTGGAATTCACATCCGGTATGTCCATTGGGAACAAGGAGAAGTCATGACCTCCGCCGTCATCGTCGACGCTGTCCGCACCCCCTCCGGAAAAGGGAAAACCGGTGGCGGCCTGTCGGAAGTCCATCCGGCCACACTGCTCTCCGGCGTCCTGCAAGCTCTGGTCGAGCGCACCGGGATCGATCCGGCGCTGGTCGACGATGTGATCGGTGGTTGCGTCACGCAGAGCGGGGAGCAGGCGTTCAATATCTCGCGCACCGCGGTGCTGGCGGCGGGGTTCCCCGATGCGGTGCCCGCCACTACGGTGGACCGGCAGTGCGGATCCTCACAGCAGGCCGCCCATTTCGCCGCGCAGGGCGTCATGGCCGGGGCCTACGACATCGCCATCGCCTGCGGCGTGGAATCCATGTCGCGCGTGCCGATGTTCGCCAATGCCCAGGGCCGCGACGCCAACCGCGGGCCGATCGCTCACCGCTACCCGGACGGGCTTGTGCAGCAGGGTATTTCGGCCGAGGTGATCGCCGCCCGCTGGAAGTTCGACCGCGCCGCACTGGACGAATTCGCGGCCCGCTCGCACCAATTGGCCGCCGCCACGGCCGCATCCGGCGGCTTCGACAACGAACTGGTCGCCGCGGGCACGCTCACCGCCGACGAGACCATTCGCCCCAGCACCACGGTCGAGGGGCTGGCCGGGCTGAAGCCCGCCTTCGTCGACGCCGAATTCAAGGCCCGATTCCCGGAGATCGAATGGTCGATCACCCCGGGCAACTCCTCGCCGCTCACCGACGGGGCGTCCGCGGCGCTGATCATGAGCGAGGAGAAGGCTGCTCAGCTGGGCATGAAGCCGCGCGCCCGGTTCCACTCGTTCGCGGTCACCGGTGACGACCCGTTGCTCATGCTCACCGCCGTGATTCCGGCGACCCGCAAGGTGCTGGCGCGAGCGGGGCTGTCCATCAACGACATCGACGCCTACGAGGTCAACGAGGCCTTCGCCCCGGTGCCGCTGGTGTGGGCGCACGAGGTCGGGGCGGACCCGGCCAAGCTCAATCCGCGCGGCGGTGCGATCGCGCTGGGACATCCGCTGGGCGCCTCGGGCATCCGCATCCTGACCACCATGCTCAACCACCTCGAGCAGACCGGCGGCCGCTACGGCCTGATGACCATGTGCGAGGCCGGTGGACTGGCCAACGCCACCATCATCGAGCGTCTGTGATCCCCGGACCGCGCTGATCCCCGCCGACCGCCCGAGCCGATCGCCGACGGTGTCGGTAATCCGCCGTAGGCTGGCTCGGTCGGTGAACTCGCATCGAGACGATCGGTCGACTCAGCTGTGGGAGGCGTTGTGCGGGTTTCGTGGGACCGGGTGTTGAGCTGGCGGGTCCGGCGGCAATTCGTGGAACCGCGGACCGAGGGGGACGCGGTCGCCGTGGCCGAGCGTCTGTGCGGCCTCCAGGCGCAGGTCACCTCGGCGGCGGAAATCGCTGTGGCGCTGCGGCGTTCGACTGGCAAGCCCGGCGCGGTGGTGGCCGCGCTGGGCGCGGGCACCCTCATCAAGACCTGGGCCATGCGCGGGACACTGCACGCGCTCACCCCCGAGCTGGGCGCGGCGGCCCTGTCGCTCATGGCCTCGGCTCGCACCTGGGAGAAACCGGCGTGGACCAAGGCCGCCGGAGCCACGCCCGACGATGTCGCCGCCCTGGTGAAGGCCGTCGGCGAGATCCTCGACGGCCGGGTGCTGACGCGTGACGAACTGGTCGCAGAGCTGATCGCGGAACCTCGATTCCAGCCCTTGGAGACGCACCTGCGCTCGGGCTGGGGCTCCATGCTCAAGCCGTTGGCCTGGCAGGGAGCACTCTGCTACGGCGAGAGTCGCGGCACCGCCGTCACATTCACCCACCCCTCCCACGTGATCCCCGGCTGGTCGGGCATACCGGATCCCGATATCGCCGCGCCGCTCGTGATCCGCGCCTATCTCGGAGCCTACGGCCCCACCACACCCGAGATCTTCGACAACTGGCTGACGCGTGGGTTTCTGAGCAAACCGACTGTCCGCCGGTGGTTTTCGGAGCTCGACGCCGAGCTGACCGAGATCGACGTCGAAGGCCGCAAGGGCGTATTCCTCACCGAGCACCTCGACGAACTGGCCGGGACCCAACCGACCTCGGCCGTCCACTTGCTCGGGCAGTTCGATCAGTACGTGCTCGGCCCCGGCACCGGCGACACCGCCCTGCTCCCCGGCGACCACCGCGCCAAGGTCAGCCGCACGGCCGGCTGGATCTCACCGCTCGTGCTGATCGGGGGCCGGATCGCCGGAACCTGGGACATCGACGAAGACGTCGTCGTCGTCTCGATGTTCGACGGCGCGCCCGTCCCGACCGCGGACATCACCGCCGACCTACCCCGTCTCGCGAAGGCCACCGGCCGGCCCCTCGATTCCGTCCGCTCCGCCTGAGGTCGATCCAACGACCGGTGATTTCTCAGGGACGGTCTCAGGGGTTGTCCGGATGTCCGGGCGCATGGGCCTCCCTACCGTCGAGATATGCGAATCGTGCCGACGGTGACGGTATTGGCGCTGCTGGGGGCGGCGGGGTGTGGGAGCGTGTCCGACAATGGGCCGCAGGTGGTGTCGACGACTCCGATGGCGGTGTCGCCCAAACGAGTCGAGAAGATTCGGGACGATATCGATGGGTTGGTTCGGGGCGGTACCACCGGGGTGATCGCCACCCTCACCGAGAACGGTCAGACCGTGACGTTGACCGCCGGGGTGGCCGACCGCATCACGCGGGCGCCGATCCCGATGGCGCCGCCGCAGCAGGTGCGGGTGGGAAGCATTTCGAAAACCTTTGCGGCGACGATCATCATGCAGTTGGTGTCGGAGGGGAAGGTGGGGCTGGATGAGCCCGTGGACACCTATCTGCCGGGATTGCTGCGCGGGGATGGGGTGGACGGACGGGTGATCACGGTGCGGCAGATCCTGCAGCATCGCAGTGGGTTGCCGGAGATGTCGAAGGATCCGGAGTTGGATGTGGTCCGGGCGGCCGCGACGGGGCGGACGGTCACTCCGGGCGAGGAGATCGCCATCGCGCTGCGCAGGCCGGCGCAGTTCGCGCCGGGGGAGCGGTTCAAGTACACGAACACCAATTTCATCGTGGCGGGCATGCTGGTCGAGAAGGTGACGGGCAGAATGTATTCCGATGAGCTGGCCGGACGCATCACCACGCCCGGCGGGCTGCCCGACACGTATCTGCCCGGGCCCGGCGAGGTCGGCTTCCGTGGGTCGCATCCGCAGGGGTACGCGATGGTCGGGGAAACGCCGACCGATGTGACGCGGTCCGAACCGTCGATCGCCTGGTCTGCGGGCGGGCTGATCTCCACCGGGAATGATCTGAACCGTTTCTTCATGGCCCTGCTCGCCGGGAAGATCGTCGCCGACGCGCAACTGCGCGAGATGCTGACCGTTCAACCGCACTCGGCCGATGCCCCCTACGATTACGCACTGGGCATCGGCTCGGTCCGATTGAGCTGCGGCGCCGAATACTTCGGTCATGTCGGGAGCATTGCCGGGTTCACCACCGTGTCCGGCGCCACCCGCGACGGCCGTGCGGTCACCGTCGCCATCAACGAGACCACTGACAGGGAGCCGGACTTCACCGACCTGCTCGGCGACGCCCTGTGCCCCTAGCTCAGGCCGGGCTCAGCGCCGACCGGTCGCGCAGGACGGCCGCCGCCGCGGCGAGAGACAGTGCCAGCAGCGTCAGCGCGAAAAGCGTTGCGCCGGTGGAGAGGCCGACGGCGTCACTGAGGTATCCGGCACTGACGGGGCGCAGACCCGCCGGGATGTATCCAGGTTCGAGAGGACGAAGACCGCGGTCACCGGCCAGGCCGCCAGTCCGATCCACCGGCGGGGAGCCTGCCTCGCCCCGGTTCCGAGATCGGCGAGCTGCGCGGACCGCGCCGGACGGGATTGTGTCGCAACCACTTCCACTACCTCCACTCATGGTTCGAATAGACTCGAGCCAGTACGAATGGAGTCGAACATAGAATGATGTACGATTAAACTCGTACAAGCGCCGAGTGTGAGGAGTTCGCCGATGCAGACCGAGGTGGCGCCCGCGCCGAAGTTCGCGCTCCCGCCCGCGCCGGCCGTGGTTCCCGAACCCCTGCCCGAACCGGGTCGCGACGAACTGCGCCTCGAGAGCGTCATGGGCGCACTCAGCGACCCGCTGCGCATCTTCATCGTGCAGAAGCTGCTGCTCGACTCCGAGGAATACGACCACCCCTGCGGCTGGTTCGGCATCGACCGCCCGAAATCCTCACTGACGCACCACTTCAAGGCGCTACGCGAAGCCGGTATCACCCGGCAGCGCCAGTACGGCCTGGAACGCCGCAGTCAAGTTCGCATCGACGACCTCGAGGCGCGCTTCCCGGGCCTGCTCGCCCTCGCCGCCGCCTGGCGGCCCGCCGACTGACCACCCGCTAGGCTGCGCGCATGCAGACCGAGCGGGAGCAGCGACTGATCGACACGGTGGCCTGGGTGCGCATCGAGGACGGACGCATCCTCTGCGCCCGCCCGCGCGGCAAGGACGTCTTCTATATCCCGGGCGGCAAACGCGAAGGCGCGGAAACCGATCTGCAGACCCTCGTCCGCGAGATCCGCGAGGAACTGACCGTCGAACTGGCCCCGGAAACCGTCGCGCATGTCGGCACCTACGAGGCCCTGATCCCCGACGCCGTCGTGCGCATGGCCTGCTACACCGCCGAGTATTCGGGCACGCTTGCGGTCAGCAGCGAGATCGAGGAGATCGCGTGGTTCACCTACGCCGATCGCCCGCACGTACCGCCGGTGGATCAGCTGCTGTTCGACGATCTGGTCGCCGACAGTCTGCTCGCGGACTGATTCCGGCGCAAAAACTGAAACAAGTACCCGACCTCTACTAGCCGGTAATCATACACAGTCTGGTCACAATGTAGAACATGTTCTAGTGTTGTGGACACAACGTTTCCAGTGTCGGAAAGTTCAGAGGAGTCCACCACCAATGCGTACCGAGATCTGTGATCGCCTCGGCATCGACGTGCCCATCTTCGCCTTCACCCACTGCCGGGACGTGGCCGCCGCGGTCAGCAATGCGGGCGGTCTGGGTGTGCTCGGCGCGGTCGGGTTCACCGCCGAACAGCTCGAGGTGGAGCTCCAGTGGCTCGACGAGCACGTGCACGGCGTCTACGGCGTGGACCTGGTCATCCCCTCCAAGTACGAGGGCAAGGGCGTCGAGGGCCTGAGCCCCGAGGAGCTGGAAGCCCAACTGGCCAAGCTGGTTCCGCAGGGCCACCGCGACTTCGCGGAGAAGATCCTCAACGACCACGGCGTGCCGCACCTGCCGCCGGAGGAACACCACAACCAGCTGCTGGGCTGGACCGCCACCACGGTCGCCCCGCAGATCGAGGTGATCCTCGAGCACCCCAAGGCCAAGCTGGTCGCCAACGCGCTGGGCACCCCGCCCGACGACGTGATCAAGCAGATCCCGGACTCCGGCCGCCTCATCGGCGCGCTGTGCGGTTCGGTGAAGCACGCGCTCAACCACAAGAACGCCGGGCTGGACTTCGTGGTCATGCAGGGCACCGAGGGTGGCGGCCACTGCGGCGAGATCGCCTCGATGGTGTTGTGGCCGCAGGTCATCGACGCCATCGGCGATATGCCCGCGCTCGCGGCGGGCGGCATCGGCAATGGCCGTCAGGTCGCGGCGGCGCTGGCCATGGGTGCGGCCGGTGCGTGGACCGGTTCGCTGTGGCTGACGGTCGAGGAGGCCAATGTGCCGCCCGCGCAGATGCAGACCTATATCGACGCCACCAGCTCCGACACCGTGCGCTCGCGCTCGTGGACCGGCAAGCCGTGCCGGATGCTCAAGAACGACTGGACCGAGGCGTGGGAGGCCCCGGAGAACCCGAAGCCGCTGGGCATGCCGCTGCAGATGATGGTGGCCCTCGACGGCGTCAAGCGCGGGCACCGGTACCCCGAGCAGGCCAAGGACGTGAACTTCAACCCGGTCGGCCAGGTCGTCGGCATGATGAACAAGATGGAGCGCTCCGCCGACGTGGTGCAGCGGCTCATCGCGGAGTACCTGGAGTCCTGCGAGCGGCTGAACAAGCTCAACAACGCCTGATCGGCAAGGTGATTCGGCGCGCCGGGCAGCACCTGCCCGGCGCGCCGTCGCGTATGCGCCCCTCGGCGCGGGCTCGCGGGCTACCGGTTCGGACGACCGTCCGACGTTAATGTGGTGAGCATGGGCAGGGTCGAGCGGGTGCTGCGGGCGGTGTACTTCGCGCTGCTCTCGATGCCGGTTGCCTTCGCGCCCACGGGGGTTCGGGCTCGGATGGCACGGCGGGTCTTCCGGTCGCCGTTCGAGCTGCGCGAGCCGGGGGTATGGCGAACGCTCACCCACACGATCCTGGCCGCCGCGGTCGGACTGGTCGCCTGGTTCGCGGCATTCCTGATGGTGCTGGGCGCGGTGCGAGGAACGTTCTACCCCCTGGTGGCCGCCAACGACTACGAACATTCCTGGGGCGGGCCGACACTCGCGGGCGCATGGGCCGTGCACTTCGCCGGGGGAGTGCTGCCGCTCCCACTCTGGATACTGCTGATCGCCGGGCTCGGAGTCCTGGAATTGCGCCTCGCTCAACGGTTGCTCGGCCGTCGCGGGCCCTGGTGGCCGGTCCCTGTGGCGATCGCGCTGTTTCTGGGCGGGGTGGCATTCTTCATAGCCTGGTGGCATCAGATCTAGTGTCC
>NZ_BJWY01000131.1 GCF_007990715.1 Nocardia seriolae NBRC 15557
CGACACTAGGTCAGCAGGAGCCGTTGAGTCGGCCGAGTGCTTTGCCGCGCGGGCGGATCCACTCGGTGCGGTGCGCGGCGATGATGACGTCACCGATCGTCAGAACATCCGCCAGCGGGGTTCCGAACGGTGCGGTGCCCTCAAGGATTAGCGCCAGGTCCGTGACGGGACGTCGCATTGGTTCAGCTGCCTGCGCCTGCGGTTGTCGAGATCCTTTCGGGCGGATCAGATTTCCGTGATCGGTCACCTCGACTTGGCCGTCTTCACAGGCCACTGTCGCCGACCAGTAGCCGCGGTCGGATGCTGCGGCGTCGTCGGAGACGGTGATGCGGGTCGCGGTGGTTCCGCTGCACTCGAGTTCGGCGGAGATTTCGGCGCCGCGCTCGTTGCGAATGAGATTGCTTCTCAGCGTATTCGGAGAGGGGAGTGCGCCGAGCAGGAGGGAGATCAGGTCGAGGGCGTGGCTGCCGGTGTCGACGAGCACGCCGTGTCGCGGCCCGGCGGCGCTGCGGTAGGTGCCGCTGCCTGGTGCGAAGCGGGTGCCGTAGGGGCCGCGAAAGACCGCGTCGACATCGACGACGCGGCCGAGCGCACCCGACTGGAGCAGCCGGACGGCGCGCTGGATGCTCGGCTGGTAGCGGCGATTGAACGGAGCGACCATCCTGGGGCGACATTCGGCCAGACTCGCCAGTCTCCGCCGCTCCGATGAGGTCACGGGAACCGGCTTCTCGATCAGACACGGTGTATCGGCGGGGATCAACTCGGCGATGTCGAACACCGCGGTCGGCGGCACTGCGACGACGATCGTGTCCACCGCCGTATCGGTTATGAGCGCCTCGACATTCGGATACGCCTTCCCGCCGAACATGTCGGCGAATCGAGTTGCCGAATCGCGGTGTGCGGAGACGACGCCGAGGAGATCCATGGACGGGTCGGTGACGATGTCCAGTGCGTGAGACTGGGCGGCGAGTCCCGTCCCGATGACGCCTACACGGATGGTCATCGGGACACCGTCGTCAGGGGAAGGTGGCGCTGGACCTTTTCGGCGGCCTCGTCCCATTGCCGCCGCACCGGTTCCAGCCGCGTCAAATAATCCTCGGACCGGAATTCCGGATCGCAGAACTCGTCGTAGCATCGGCTGACCCAATAGCGAATGTCCTCGGCCGACATAGATTCGTTGTGACACACGGGCAGTTTCAGCCAGTCGGTGGTCTCGTACCAGTACCGGTCGGGGATTGTGATTCCGTATCGTTCGGGATTGGTGTACAGGTCGGTGCCGGGGCGCGGCTCCATCACGTTGAACGTGGCCACGGTGGGGTTCACCAGGCGTATGAAATCCAATGTCGCCGACAATGTTTCAGGGGTGTCGCCGGGGGCTCCCACGATGAACGAGGCGTTCAATTCCAGGCCCGCGCCCATGATGCGCTGAGCCGTCTTGTACAGCCGGGCCGGCGAGGTGCCCTTTTTGACGAGCCGCAGCGTCTGCTCCTGGATGGACTCGTAGCCGACGAACACCCGGTATGCGCCCGCGGCGCGCATCGCGTCCAGCACCTGCGGCCGCGCGTCCTGGGCGCGCATGTTGCTGGTCCATGGCATCGTCAGACCGCGCCTGTTGATCTCTTCGCAGATCGCCACCGCGCGACGCGGATCGCCGGAGAAGGTGTCGTCACCGAAGAAGATCGATGAGAAGCCCATCTCGGCAATGGCTTCCATCTCGTCGGCGACATGGATCGGGCTGTTCCAGCGCGCCGCGCGGCCCGCGATCGTTGTCGAGCAGAACGTGCACCGACTGGGGCATCCGCGGGCTTTCATGACGACCGTCTCGTAGTCGTAGTCCAGATAGGGACGCATATCGAAGATCGACCGATCAGGCTGGCCGTACCGGTCCAGGTCCATCTCCGGCGGTGCCGGCGCGGTGGTCCGGACGCCGTCGCCGTCCCGGAAGGCCAAGCCGGGCACCTTCGCCAGTTCATGCGCGGAGACGCTGTCGGTGGTCAGGGCGTCGGCCAGGCTCACCACGCTGTCCTCGGCGTCGAACAACAACACGTAATCGACGCAGGAGTGCCGGTTCAGGCATTCGGCGGCGATGAACGACACGTGCGGTCCGCCGAACACGATCGGGATCGTCGGGTTCCATGACCGTACGGCGTGAGCGATCTCGAGGGCGTGGAAGTAACTCTGGGCCACCGCCGTCACACCCACCAGATCCGGGCGCAGATCGTCCAAGCGGGAGATCAGCGCCTGTGCCGAGTTGCCCTCGAACGGCAAGTCCACATGCACGACCTCGTGCCCGCCGCGCTTGAGCGAGCGGGCCATGTAGGCGTAGCCCAGCGGCGGGTGCAGCAGCAGTGTTCGCGGGTCGTGGGTGTAATGCGGATTGACGAACAGAACTCTCATCGCGAGGCTCCGCTCACCCGGACGCGAGGGAGCCCGACGAAGACTCCGGGTGCCCGGGTCGGCGTCGTATCCGGGATCGGGGCCTGTGCCGTGGCGAGGTCGTGCGGAGCCGGATCAATGAATCGCTGTGCGCCGCACCGTTCGTCGTACTTGCCGTTGTAGTGGAAAGCCTTGCACCCGCCCATGCACGAGCCCAGCGCCGAGCACGATCCGCAGGGACCGGAGGGCGGATCCGCGGTGTCGGAGTAGCGTGCGACGAGCCGATCCCAGATCTGCTGGAACGGCTCCTCGCGCACGTTGCCGATGCTCTCTTCGATGAAGTTGCAGCCGGACACGTTGCCGACGGGATCGATGGACACCATGCTGGTGCCCACGTTGCACAGATTCGAGCCGATGAAGGTCTCTCGCGCCGTACGGTCGGTCAATCGGTCGTCGAGCACCGTCAGCATGAACGGGTCGTGGGTGTAGACGTCCAGGGTTCCCTGATAGTCCAGGAGCAGCTGGTAGATGGTCTGGCACGTCTGCAGATAGGTCGGCCACAGCGACCGGTCGAACACGCCGGTGAGGTTGTACCGGTTCTGCATGAAGCTGACCGCGTCCACCCCTAGATCAAGGGCGAAAGCCGCGATCTGCTCGACGTCGCGGTAGTTGTGGGTGTCGATCGTGGTGGAGAAACCCACGGTGGGCATGCCGCCCTCCTTGAGCAACCGCAATGCTCGCACCGCCACGTCGAAGGCGCCGGACTTGCCTCGGATGTGGTTGTGGACAGCAGGATCGATGCTGTCGATCGACACCATGGCTCGATTGATGCCGGCGTCGACCAGTCGCCTGGCGTCGGCCACCGTCTCGACGTAGAAGCCGTTGAGCATGAGGGTCTGATAGAAGTCACGGTCGCGGAAAATCGTTGCGGCGTCGTGGAAATCGGTACGAATCATGTTCTCGCCGTGCGAGTACACCAGGCTGGCGCTGCCCGCCCCGTACAGCTGATCGGCCAGGTCCTCGATCTCGGCGAGGCTGAACTCTCCCCGGCTGCGCCGATACAGGGCATAGCAGTGCTTGCACTTGAGGTTGCAGCGATAGGTCAGGCCGAGCTGGACCAGAATCGGGAGCGGATGCTCGGGAAGCTGGTACTCTTCCGGCCACGTCAACATCATGTTGTGCTGCACGGTGATCAGTCCGCCTTCAGCATGCCGGCTTCGACGCACTCGCCGATGAACTGCTCGACATCGGCGGCTATGTCGTCTTCGGGAGCGTCGAACTGAGCGGACAGGGCATCGACGATCTCGCCGACCGAGGCGGGAGCGGTGCCCAGCAGCGCCACGATCGCCGAGGCGGATTCGTTGAGCTCGTACATCACCCCCTTGGCGCGATCGAACAGCATCGTCAGACCGGAGGTCGTCGTCCGGCACACCGCATGCGATTGCAAGGCCACCGTGGTGTACGTAATCTGCCTGGGAGTCAACGTGATTCCTTCTCTAGGCTGGGAGTTGTCACCGCGCTACCGGGTGTGCGGACGGACGACAATGGCGATCCGCACACCGGCGCGAACGTCTGCGTCAGCAGTGAGTCCGGACGTTCCGTGCACGCCACTGCGGTCGGCGCCAGGGTCGCTTGGCCATCGCTCTTCTCCCTTCTGCAGATCACGGCGCCAAGAATCAGCGCCGAAGCCAGCGTCACCGGCGAGACGGGCACCCGATAGACGAGAAGCCCTCTCACCTGAGTGAGAGGCATGAACATCGCGAACCGCACTGGTCGAGAGGGTTTTTGTGCACGCCGATCGCCCTTGTAGAGGCCAGCTCTCACCTAGTGCCGGACCCTGATCGTGCTCAAGAGAAAGATCGGCTTCGGTGGAGCCCGACGGGGTCCGCGAGATAACGTACGAGGAGCACTCGAGCGTAGGCACCTTACGGTGCAGGGGGCGTAAAGAAGATGGGCGACAACGGATCTCGGCGGGGAGATTCCGGGTGTGCCGATCGGGTCAGGGGCAGGTACCTCGAGCGATTGCGGCACGGCGACGAGCTCCGCGTCGAACTGCTCCACATCGTGGCCCAGGAGATCGCCGACACCTGCGGACACAACTTGTTCAAAGCGCACGGCTGGCCTGGGGCTGGACCGTCGCCGAAGCGGTCGAACGCTTCCATCAGATGTGCCGACGCGAGAAGCTCAAGCCGCGCGGACTGGTCGTCCGATCCTGGATGGAGTGGGAGGCGGGGGCCCGGCCCAGCTTCGACTACCAGGACCTGCTCTGCCGCCTGTTCCGGACCAGCCCCGTCCAACTGGGATGGGCCGTGGATTACGCCCCGACCAGCAACAACACCGGCAGAGCGTCATCCCTCCCCCACGCTGATCCCGTGGCTTCGGCGAGCGGTCCGCAGTCGACTCGGACTTTGATGCACCTGCCGCCCGACACCAATGACTTCACTGGGCGAACCGAGCAGATCGCGCACCTCATCAGCGTTCTGGGCGAGAACTCCGGCATCGCCGTGCCGATCGCGACGATCTCCGGCAAAGCCGGCGTCGGCAAGACGGCCTTGGCCGTTCACGTCGCACATCGAGTCTCCGACGCTTTCCCCGACGGACAGCTGTACGCCAATCTACGTGGCGCAGAAGCTGAATCGCTCGAGCCGAGCGAAGTCATCGCGGGCTTCCTCCGGGAACTGGGGATAGACGGCGCTGGAATCCCGGAAGACATCGACGAACGAGCCCGCCGCTACCGCGCCTGCTTGGCCGGACGCCGCATGCTGGTCGTCCTCGACAATGCCGCCGACGAAACACAGTTGCGCCCACTGCTTCCGGGCACCTCCAGTTGCGCAGTCCTGATCACCAGCCGATCCCACCTGGCCGCGCTCCCCGGTGCGCAGGCCGTACACCTCGACGTACTGGCGCAGGACCAAGCGGTCGACCTGCTGACGAACCTGGTCGGCGCAGAGAGGGCGGCAGCCGAGCCGGAGGCGGTGGCAGAGGTGACCCGCATGTGCGGGCAACTCCCGCTCGCCTTGCGAATCGCCGGCGCACGTCTGATGTCTCGACCGAGTTGGAGTATCGCCTGGCTCGCGCAACGCCTCGCTGATGAGACCCGGCGACTCGACCTGCTCAAGGTCGGAGACCTCGAAGTACGAGCATCGTTCGCGCTGAGCTACCAAAGCCGCAGCACCGAGGAGCAGATCGCCTTTCGGACACTGGCTTTGACGGGCACTAGCTTTCCTGCGTGGAACGTGGCCGCCCTACTCGACACCGATCTCGACGACGCTGAGCAGTTGGTGGAGAGCCTTGTCGATGCTCAATTGGTCGAACTCGCCGGGGTAGATCCAACGGGGCAGATCCGTTACCGACTACATGACCTCATCCGAGACTTCGCCCGCGAATGCTCGACCGCGTTCGACACCGCCGACGCTCGCCGAAAAGCCGCGGAACGGCTCGTCCGCGAGTACACCCGCGCCATGCAGGTCGCCACCGCCAAGCTTCACCCCGACACCGGCAAGGATGATGCGAGCGAAGCGCCAACGCTGACCGGCGCGGAACGAACCGACCCGCGGCGCTGGTTCGCCGCCGAACAGGTCAATCTTGTGGCCGCCGTCGAGCTGTCGCACAACCTGGAACTCTGGGAACAGACGTGGCGGCTGGTCGAGACGCTCCCGGCAATGTTCGATTGGCGCGCGGATTGGCAGACGTGGGCCCGTACTCACCATCTCGCCCTGGACGCCACACGGAAGATCGCCGACGAACACGCCGAAGCAGCGACGCTTCGAAGCCTCGGCGCCCTCTACCGTGAACTCGGGCGATTCGACGAGGCCACCGAAATGCTCACCAACGCCGCCGAAATCTTCCTCCGCCTCGAAGATCGGCACCAATGGGCCATCGCAATGCGCAATCTCGGCGACACACGCCGCTACCAAGGACGACTCGACGAAGCCATCTCAGCCTTCTCCGACGCACTCGAAATCGTCGAAGCCGAGGGCGATTCCCGCTCGGTCGCCGGCGTGCTCAACGGCATCGCCGACGCCAGCCGGGGCTTGTCGCGCTGGGACGACGCGTCCCGCCACTTCGAATCGAGCCTGACGATCTACCGCGCCCTCGACGACCGACTCGAAGCAGCCCGAACGCTGATCCGATATGGACTCGTCCATCGCGACCAGTGGAACAACGACCAGGCTCTGCGCCTGTTCGAGCAAGCGCTGCAAACCTTCCGCGACCTGGACGACCAACGATGGCAAGCCAGAGCCCTGCGCCACATCGCCGTCGTGCATCGCAACGAAACCGACTTCGCCCGAGCCGCCGCCGCATTCGACGAATGCCTCGCGCTGTTCGACAGCCTGGCCGACCGCCGCGGAACCGCCGTGACGCTGCGCAACCGCGGCGACGCCCGCCGCCTCGCCGGCGAGTCCGAACAAGCAGCCGCCGATCTCATCGGCGCCCGCCAGATCTTCGAAGCGATCGCAGACCATCGCTGGATCGCGAGAACTCGACTGAGTCTGGCCGATATGGCTCGAACAGAACAGAAGTGGGATCTCGCCCAGCAGGAGATTCAGGCCGCCCTGGAAGTGTTTCAGCGCATCGGCGACCGCCCGGCCCAGGCACGGACCCTTCGGCAACTCGGCCTGGTGCACCGGGACACCGACGATTTCGATGCTGCGATGGCCGCATTGGATGCAGCGCAAGGGATCTTCGTCGGCCTCGGGGACGACCTATGGGTCGCGCGAGTGCACGCCAGCCGCGCGCGACTTGCCGAACGCCGCGGAGGAGACCCTGTGCCCGAGATGGACATCGCCGGGGCCATCTGCCACCGCCTCGGCATCAACGCCGCACAACGCATCGAAACGGTGCTGAGAGAATGGTGACGATGCGCCCAACGTCCAAGAGCACGACCCGATACGAGCAGATCATGCTCGACCATTCGACGCGCCCCGGGGACGCCGCATCCCTGTTCAATCGGGCAAGCCGCGAGGCACGCGCGGCGGTATCGGTGGCGAATGAACACGAAGAGATCATTCGAGACGTCGCCGCAGGCGTCGCGGCACCCGCACTCGTCGGCGCCGTCATCTGGATGCTCCGCGAGGCGAACCGTCGCGGCCTGCGCCGACTACGGTTCCTATCACGCGACGGCCAAGTGTTCCACGAGTTGGCTCAGCGTCTACAGCCAAGGCTCAACAGCGATTTGGACCTCGAGTACGTCTACAGCAGCCGACTCACCTGGAGCCTGGCGGCCACCGATCCGGACCATCTCGATGACGCGTCATGGCTTTTCAACAGCTTCATGAAATCCAACGCCACCGACCTTTGCGCGCGCCTCGGCTTGCCCTTCGAAGACTACGTCCCAGCCCTCACCGCTGCCGGTGTCTCATTGGACCCCGACCTGCGAGCCGACCAAGACCGTCAGCGTGAATCCATGCGCCGATTCCTGCGCACATCAAGCGTCAAAGACCATGCGGCCCAGCGGATCGCCGAAACACGTCTGTTGTTGCTCGACTACGCAGACCAGCACCTCCTCGCCGACCCGGAGACCGGGCTGGTCGACGCCGGATGGACCGGCCGAATGATCGGTTCATTGATGCACGTCAGTGAATCGGTCGGTACCGAAAGACCCCATGCTCTGTTATGGGGCCACGAACCGCGCCCAACCGGTTGGACCGATCCCGCGCGGGTGGCCGCATACATGTACAACACGGCGGCCGGACGTGGACTCCAGTGGCGAGTTCCTGATGCTCCGTTCATCGTGGAGACCTTTTGCATGGGCGACCATGGCATCGTCTCCGGTTATCGTCGCGCTCCGTCTGGACAGGTCGAACCGATTCTCCAATCGACGGACAATGTCGCCGCGGAGAATTGGGGCCTGCCCGTCTACCGGTCGGCGATGTACGGATCCGCGGACGCGCTGACCGAGATGCCCGCCGAGGATCTGCGTCCGCTGATCAGCCAGCTCATGAACGCCTTCTGGTGCCACCCCACCATCGCCGAGGCGGTGGTGTGGGGAAGCTATCCGTACGACAGCGACCCTGCCGGCACCGCCGTACGCCCCTTGGCATGGGCTTTGAGCGAAGAGACGCCCGTTCGAGGCGACCGGGCATGGCTGGCGGGCTCATTTGCACTGAGCGCTGACCACGCGGTCGACCGCTACCTGGTCGGGCCGTCACGCGGTTCTCGAAATGAATAGAGCCAGCGTGGACACCGACGTCAGTGGCGCGGGACTCCCTCGTCGGGATGCTTCCGGTCCGTCTTCTGTAGGCGAGTGCGCGAATCGCTTGTGACGTCGACGATCGACTTGTGTACGTAGGACACAAGTAGCTTGACCGTTGTTCCCGCCGCGGCTAGTGTCATCCATACACGGGTTGGATGACACTTGTACACGTTCGGGGGGTTTCTGTGGTCGGTTACGGCGGCGATGGGTCGAGGGCACCGCGGTTGATGGGAATTGCAGAGATCGCCGAGTATGCGGGTATGAGCCGCCAGGGCATCTCGAACATGCGCGGGCGCGACGACTCGTTCCCCGCGCCCGTCGCGGAGCTGAAGAGTGGTCCGGTCTTTCTCGAGAGTGAGATCAAGGCGTTTTTCGAACCCCGAATCGGATCGCCCGCCGTGCCTGCGGCGGCGTCTCACGGCAGGGGCGAGCGTGGCGCGCCGCCGGAGTTCGATCCGCTCGACAAGGGCAACCTGATCGCCAGTGTCGTTAACGCTCTATACATTTCGCCAGCGGTGCCGCTCACCCTGCGTGAGCATTTCGTTGGGTCTGGCCTCTACTGCCTTTACTACTCGGGAGACGACGAGCTCTATGCTCCGATTGCAGACGGGGATCCCACGCGGCCGATCTGCGTAGGAACCACGCTCGGATTCACGCGCGCTAGTTCGGGCACGGTGTCGCCGACTAGTTCAGTGGCCCTGGCTAACCGCCTGAACTATCTGGCTCGTGCGATTGACGCCGTAGAGCAGCGCGGTCCCGACGGTGGCGGCCACCACCTGTCGCTCCGCGACTTTTCGTACAGATGTCTCGTAGTGGACGAGATGTGGGCACGACCTGCTGAAGCTTGGATCATCCAGAATTCGGCACCTGTCTGGAACTGCGTGATTCCTGGGATCGGCAATCACACTCCGGGAAGGAGCCGGGTCGGCGTACGGTCGCGTTGGGATGAACTGCACCCCGGGCGCGGATCGGCGGATCATCAGCCCTCGAGGCACACGATCGAGGAGCTGGAGGACAGCGTCCGAACGCATTTCATGCTTGATCTCGATTCGGAGAAATCCCGTGGCGCCGACTGACCGGGCAGCGGCTCGTGAGCCTGACCCGAAGGATTGGATTGGCCTGATCTTCCGGATTCTGGATTCGCCGCGCCGAACCGCAGCGTGCTTGGCATTGCTGCTGACAGTCGGCGCGGTCGCGGTGCTCATACTCGGCGCGGGCGGTCGAACGTTCGGATTCTCGCTTGTCACGAGTGTTCCGCTGGCCGCTGCGGGCGGCTTGGTGGTGGCCCGTGAACCGCTTCGTCGGTTTTTGGGAGGCGTGGCCCATCGACTGCTGAAGGCACGCCGGCCGGAAGAGGGGTAGTGCGGGCCCACCCCTCCCAGATTCACCAGCAAACCCCGCTGGAGATGACCCGTGTAGCCATCGAGCGGTTGCGCGACGACCGATGTCTTGGGCGTTGATGAGTTGATCAAGTAAGCTGAACGTGCCTTGAACCAGCGCATATCTTCAAGGCATCATTTCAACGCACCAGTCGAAGGGCCGCAAAGGTCCCAACCCTGTGAAAGGGATTCACGATATGCCTCTACCCACGTTCGCCCAGCAACCGTCGGCCGTCACTCGATCGATGAACATCAACGCGGCTGCCGCCGCTCTGAAGATCTCACGGGCCTCATGCGAAAAGCTCATCGCCTGCGGTGTGGTTCCAACTCCGATCGATTCAGACCTGATCGGTTCGTTGGCGAGCCGCCCTCGGCTCGTCGTCGCCGAAGGTGAGCTGACAGTGCTGAGAACCGCGCCCCGGTCTGCCGCGCGTGAGCCGGATCGCGAGTGGATCGGGTTCGACGTCGGGTTCAGTGTCCGCGACCTAACGGCGGCGTCGCTGCGCTGGTGGCGATGCGATCCGAATCGCATCCTCGACAACGAGCTGTTTGCGGTGACCGTGGCGACGGTGCCTGTCGCGGTCTACGCCATCACCGCATTGGAGGAATCCCACCAAGTGCCGGGCGAGGCTGAGACACGGCACCGGTTCGTTGGAGACCTGCTGGCCCGTTGGGGTGAGCCGGTGGCACCGGGTATCGACTCGAGTCTGAAAGTTCGCGTGGAGCAGATCATGTCGAGCCGCATCTCAGTTTCCAGCGGTGGCCCGATCGGATACCTGAACGCCGAGTAGTCCTCCAGCCGATGAGAAACCCTCGGCATTGGATCCCAAGGCCGAGGGTCTCTTACTGTGTCACCGCGTCGATGGGGCAGTGCACTGCGTTCATGTGTGCGCGTGTCGGCGGTGTCGCCGTTCCTAGTCGAATTCGGCTGAGCCGCTGAATGTTTCGGCCCCAGCCGAACTGGAGAAGATGGTCACAGATTCTCGGGGATCTCGACCTTGAGGGAATGGTCCGACTCGGCCTGATCGATGCGGGCGTTGTACAGCTCGAGGAGCCGACGTAGTTCGGCGCGCACTTGATCCTGCCGAAAACCCGCCACCTCCTCGATGTTGGTTCCGACGAAGTCCTCTATGGACTGGATCGCGACCTGGTTCGCGATGTCCGCGTCTAGCGCGTAGACCCCGGCCCTTCCCAGCTCGTCCGCCGGAACGAGCACGCGCGGTCGAAAGCTGTGGTGGATGTTGTCTCTGCAGCGGCCATCGAAGAGTTGGCTGCTCGGCGACATAGTGACGTGGATCGCTGTGTGGCCGATCTGGTAGTCACCGGCGCGGCAAGTCTGCTGATCGGCGGTGGTGTAGCTCTCTATGTTGATCTTCTCGTCGGGAAAACGGATCTGAAGTTTGGCGCCGACGAGATGCTGGACGATCGCGCCGGCCGCATTGCCGCCTCGTTCACGCCCGGCGGCGATCAGATTCGCGACAACCGCGCGGATAGACCAAGAGGGGTCGATTTCGGTGCTGATCTTCTGCTTTCCGAAGTAGTCGTCGCGCACGCGATTGACGAACCACTCCTGCAAGATCCACGCCACCGCGTGTCGTTCGGAGGGAGTCAGAGCGTTCACTCCAGCCGCAGCGCCCGAGCTGTTGATCACGTTGGCGAGCTGCTCGGCGAGGACGATCGTCTTGCGAGAGGTTCGCCCTCCCTCTCTGGTGAACTTTCGCGTCTCCCCGTGGTCGCCGAGCAGCTCCTTGGCCTTGGTCCCACTCGCGCCCTTCACCTGGGTGTCCGCCTTGTACACGCCTGTGCTCAAGGGGAACGACCCGGCCAGGTAGTCGGTGATGTACAGCCCGGCGCACATCACGTTGGAGTCGACTTCGCCTTTGCCCTTGCGGTTGCCTTCGTACCAGGGCTCGATCGCGTCGAGCAAGGTCTCGGCGATCGCGGTTAGGTGTGCGGATTCCTCTTGCCCGTTCGGCTTGACCATCGGTGCCCGTCCTTCTGCATGAAGTTGTCGATCCGCGAGGTCGTCGATAGTCGCGGAGTAATTCGTGAGGATTCGCTCAGCGGGCGAGATCACCGGAGAGCAACGGCCCCAGGTACTCCTCGGCGAGCCATTGGACTGCGTTCACGCACACCGCGTCGCCGAAGCCCATGATTGATTGATTCCGATTGTCAGGGAGGCGATAGTCGGGGGCGCCCATGAGCTTGGCGTACTCCCTGGCGGTCATCCACCGAACCCGAAGCGATTCTCCCTGAATGCGGACGACCGCCTGCTTCGACGATCCGCCGCGTGCGGTGCGCAGGCAGCCGGCGACGTCGCCGTCTCGAATCTCCCACGCTGGCTTGCCATTCCGGGTGCGGCGGTACGCGGTGCGGTACTGAGGGCGTCGTCCGGCCTGCTCGGCGAGCTTCCCCACTCGCTCAGATTGGACGGGGGAGAGTTCGCTGCAGAACTTCGCGGTGCGCGTCTCGTCCCACCACTCGACTCCGTCCGCGTGATCGTCGTCGACCAAGTCTGTCCATCCCTCGGTGAGCAGGGCAGGCGGTTCGGGCAACTCGGCGCGATGGGTGCGCAGGCCGGAGTCGAGCACAGGATCGAGCCAGCTGGGGCGCAATGCCGTGTCGCGACGCTCGTCTTGCTTCACGTCGGTCAAGAGGAAGGGGTGCGCCGCGATCAGGAACAGACGCGGACGTGACTGCGGCACCCAGCGGCGAGCGTCCAACGTGACCACGTCGACGGAGTAGTCGAGGTCGTTGAGGCGGCTCACCGCCTCCTTGATGTCCGCGCCGCGATGGCTCGTGGCGAAGCCGTTGACATTCTCGATCGCGACCACGGGCGGGCGGTCGTCCCCGAGGTTCTTCAGGACGTCCGTGAAGTCGAAGAAAGTGCTCGAGTGCTGGCCGGCCAAGCCCTGTCGGCCGCCCGCCAGAGAGAGATCCGTGCACGGAAAGGACGCCCAGGCCAGACTCAGGTTCCTGGGCACTTTCGCAGCCTTGATGTCCCCGGCGACGACGCGGATGTCCTGGAGGTGGTAGTGAGCCTTCCCTTTTCCCTCGCCGAAGTGGCGGAGGTACATGTCCTCCTTGTCCGGGTCGAGATCGTTGGCCCACTTGACTTTGAATTTCGTGTTTCGTGCGTGCTCCAGGCCGAGTCGCGCCAGCCCGATTCCCGCAAAGAATTCCGCGACCTCGAACACCTTCGTCGCACCGTTCGCCGACACCGCCTTGCCGATGCGCTCCCGCATCTTGACCGAGACATCCGGAGCAGCCGGGGCGAAAACAAGATCAAGGGCGGAGGTCACGGAGTCGATCCTATGCGACGGCGCCGACAGATAGCCCGTTCGCCGCGTGGCGAACGTGAGAGGGCTCGCGTCGGGCGGATCATGCGACCTATCGTGACCGAGTGGGACAGATCACGGAATCGTGGGCATCCTCACCGGGTGCGCGGGCCAGCATGCAGGCCAATCGAAGTCGAGATACTCGGCCCGAATTGGCCCTGCGGCGTGCGGTACACGCGCTCGGCCTGCGGTATCGCGTGGCGGCTCGCCCGGTGCCGGGTTTGCGTCGCACCGCCGATCTGGTGTTCAGAGGCCCCAAGGTCGCGGTTTTCCTGGACGGCTGTTTCTGGCACGGCTGCCCCGAGCATCACACCGTGGCGGTCAGAAACGGCGCCTACTGGGCGGAGAAGGTGGAGAAGAACCGAACCCGCGACGCGGATACAGATCGCCGACTCGCCGAAGCGGGGTGGGCGGTGCTGCGCGTCTGGGAGCATGAAGATCCGCAGTCGGCAGCTCAGCGGGTCCTCGCGCTCGTATCCTCACGGCGCTCAAGGCGAGCGGGTGAGAATGATTGAGGCTGAAGCGAATTCGGCACCTGTCGGCGGATTGACGCTGATCTCCCGGCGCAAGACTGCTTCGACTGGTGAGTCGGTGCATATCTACGGGGTCCGGTTACGGGAGTTCCTGAGGCTCGGGGCGTTCGCCTCGGCTCGTCGAAAGCCTCTCACGCTGAGCGGAATCCCGGAATCGTGAACTCCGGGTCGAGGGCGAGGTGTGAGCGTCTCCAAGCCTCTTCCGGCGGGGTTATCAACGCAGACTCCTCCCAGAAGAACCTGGGTGAGTCCGGTGGGACGATTCGGCGAAGCTGGTGCGAATCAATCTCATAGACGCCTTCGACGTGCGATTGGTTGAGTTCTTCCGCGACGAATGCGGAGCTCTCGAAGATCACCTGCAGCAAACGCCATTCATCGCCGTGCTGCTGGCTCTTGTCGAACTCGTTGCGCGACAGATGAAACGTTCGAGCCGTTCTAGGTCCCGCCGCCTTCACCTCGATCCGCTCCGTACGCGGGTCTCGAACTTCGATGTCATAGCCGTAGACGTCGGATATCCGGGCTACGTGGACGGGTTTCAATCCAGAGTGTCTGAGTGCAGCGAGCACGAATAGCTCTGCGGCATCGCCGATCTGCTTCTGCCATTCCGTCTCGGCGGACGAGTAGGCGTGCTCGTGAGCCTCGATGAGGAGTCGATCGAGGTTCGGTTCGAGCCATCGTAGGGAATCGAGGTCGCTCGCCGGAATGTACTCTCTTGTGACGCCATCACGGCTCACCGCCAGGCGCAGCCATGCCGGAGGAGCCGTGATCAGCAAGAGCCGGGCGACTTGGAAGAGTCCGTCGGCGTCACGGCAATCCGTGGCGGCGGCCAACTGCGGTGAGAGTTCGAGGGATCGTCCGATTCGCGCGAGTCCACGGTCGACGAGCATCGTCGAGGGAACTTCGAGATCGATGGCTGAGGCCAGAAAGGAACCATGCATTCGCGCAGCGGCGATCCAGTCGTCGACAGTGCGACGTGGAGCCAATGTCGCGGTGCGCGCCAGCAGGAGAACGGCGTAGCAGAGTCCGTGTCTAGGTAGCATTTCCGTCTGCGGCTTGAAGGTACGCTGTGATCACCGCGGCGTCGTCGACGGCGACAGGCGGCTCGCTCGTTCCTGCGTCCGTCTCCGGCAGCGCGACCTGGACGAGCCCGGGGTCGTCCATCAACTGCGCCAGAGCCACGATCTTCTCGCGGAGACGACCGTCCACGAGGTCGTCGATGGTTCCGGCGCTGATCAGCAGGGTGAACCGCGTGAGCACGCCGTCTCTCAGGCCGAGGCGGTGGATTCGGTCCTGGCTCTGGAGATAATGCCCGGCGTTGAAGGTGCGGTCGATGTAGACGGCGTGGTGGCACCAGTGGTGGAGGCTGACGCCTTCCCCGCACGCTGCGGGATTGGCCAGCAGGACTGTGCAATCGGGGTCGTTGCGGAATCGGTCGAGTTCGGCGTCTCTGGTCAGCACTCCCGGCGCGGCGCCGTCCGCCGGCGGGACTCCGCCGTGGACGACGGCCGGTTGATAGTCCTTAAGGTGCGACGCCAGGATCCGAAGGTTGCGGACGAAGGTCGACCAGACGATCACCTTCTCATTCCTGTTCGCCGCAGCCGCGACGATGTCCGCGACTTTGCCGTACTTCCAAGGTATCTCGTGGTCTCGGTACCTCTGCAGTAGGTGCTCGAGCTGTTCGTCGCCTCGCAGCTCGAGCGGCGGATGGGCGAACTCCTCCAAGTCGTTCTCATCCGACCCGGCCACCAGCAGCATCGGATTCGTCGCGGCTTCCAGGAGATACATCATCACTCGGCCGATTCGGTCGAACTGCCGCCGCGCGTCGCGGTCGAGCGCGAATGCTCCGCGGTATCGTCCGCGGAGCGCGTCGTAGATCGCCTGCTGGATCGGCCGCATCGGCTCGGTGATCACGTCGAAGTTCGTGGGCGGCAGGTCCAGCCGGGACTTCGGCGTGCGAACGAAATAGCGCGAGATGGCCGCGCCGGTCTCGCGGAGCACTTCCTTGTCTCGACCGGAACGCTCGAAGTATGCGCTGGCCGGAAGGATCTGCTGGTCTTGTCCCGGATACAGGAATCGCATCGGTGCGATGAGGTCGAAGGCGCCTTGTGGAGCGGGAGTTCCTGTCAGAACGTCCCGCCGTCGTGCGGCGTAGGCGAGGTCGAGCACGGCACGACCGTGAACCCCCTGTTCGCCGCGCTTGATTCGGTGGGCTTCGTCGAGGATCACCTGCGTCGGTCGCAGGGTGACGTGCTCCCTGATCCTGTCGTAGTCGGAGGCGACGCGGTTGTAGTTGGTCAGCAGGATGTCGAGGTCGTCTGGGATCAGCGATGCGGCACCCGTGTGTATCGCAATGGTCGGAGCCGGTGACAGGCACTCTGCGGAGTCCTCCTTCCATGCTTGGAAGGCTGCGATCGGAGCGACGACGAGCATCTGCTCGACGCGCCCTCTCGCGCGGTTGAGGGCGAAATTGGCGAGGGCGACCGTCGTTTTGCCCGCTCCAGGCACCGAGAAGTCCGCCCCGTGCGGAAGCCTGAGGACGGTGGCCAGGTTCTCAAGCTGAAAGGTCTTGAGCTCGCGTTTGAAACCAGCGGCTCGAAGCTCCGCCTCGAGATCGTCCGTGTCGACCGAGATCGGCTCGGTGAACGCCCTCTCGCGGGCCTGCCGGTCCTGCGCGAGGGATCGAAGCTGATCGGTGAGCGCCGGTCCCAGTTTGATCGTCTGGCCGAACAGATCCCGTACTTCGCGAACCGCGGCGAGCTCCGCCAGGAACACGTCGGCGCGGACGTCGGTCCGGTTCGTCGACCCGCCGACGACGCCCCGTGACATCGCTTCCTGCAGTCGTGCCCAGGCTCCGTCGTTCGCGCCTTCCCGACGTTCGACGATCACGAGCGGGCGACCGGCCCGATACAGCTCCGCGAATATCACTGAGTCTCCTTGAGCGCCTTCACGAGTTCCTCGATCGTGTCGATGCCGTCGGCGAGTGCGGACTCATCCCACTCGGGGAAGGCTCGGGCTTTGGGCAGCGCGGAAACGGCGCGCTGAAGTTCTTCGATCGCCTTGTTCACCCGCTTGATCGGAGCGGTGAGCGCGCTCTTGTCTCGGCCTTGTTCCTCGGCTTCGTCGGCTGCGGCTGTGATCGAGCTCTTCAGGGTGCCTAGGAGGTCCTGCACGCTGACCTTTTCGCCGTCTGCGAGGGTCAGGTTCGCCTCAGGGCGCTTCGTCGCGACGAAGGCCAGAAGGCTGTGCAGCGGTGAGGGGGGCGCGGTGTCGCCCAGCACGTCGTCGAGGTCGTCATGGGCATCCGATGATCCGTTCGACGCCTGTGAATCGGCGGTCTCGAGCACCGCGCGAAGGGCCGGTTCCTTTTCGAGTTCCTCCCGGACGAGTGCGGCGGCATCCGGGCGGCGTAAGTTGCGCAGCTTCCGGTATTCGGTTCCCGCCAGCGTGCCGAGGAAGTAGACCGCCTTCACGGCGTCGGCTTCGTGGGTCGGCTTGTTGCGGATGTGCGCCGCAAGCTCGTCGAAAGCCGATTCGTTCGCCGTGAAGCTGAGGTGGTCGCGGGCGCCCTTGGACAGCGCGACCAATTGGTGGACCTGCTGCAGTTTCTCGTACAGATCGCGTACATCGCTCGGTTTGCGGTGCATGCGGGTCGCCACCCGGTCCCAGTCCTTCCCCTCGCGGTTGTAGTACTTCTCGATCATCAGGGCTTCGTTGATCCAGGAGTAGCCCTCTTTGAAGTCTCGGGCCACCTGCAGTTCGGCTTCGAGATCCTCCAGCTCGTCCGCGGTCGTGTCGGCGGGCAGGACCAGGCACTTCACGTACTTCGACTTCAGGTGGTTGTCCTCGAACAGCGATCGCATCGCGGCCGAGCGCCGATTGCCGTTGATGAGGATTCCGTCGGCGGTGATGATGGCCGGCTCCTGCTGGCCGCGGCTGCGGAGATCGTCCTTGAGCGCCGGGAATCCGTCTTGGCTGCAGAGGATCTCGTACTGAGCCTTCTGGGCGTCCGGGCCGAGCGGATCGGAGCTGAAGAGATCGGGCCGACCGGTGGTCTTGATCATGCGGAGCTGTTCGGCTTGAGTGCGGCCGTTGAGCGTGGAGAAACGGACCCAGGTGACCTCCAACTCGACCTGCGGCATGTCCTTGTCCTCCCGCGGCCAAGCGGGGACGGTGACGCGGTTCTTCTTCTCCCTGGCGGCGAGGAACGCGGCGCGATCTGGGTCGAGGGAGGGCAGGGTCATGGATCAGCTCCTGGAGGTCGTGACTCGGATGCCGCCGTAGCGGGAAGTGATGGTGGTTCTCAATGCGCCCGCCCGGCGCTGAAAGCCGATGTGGCCGGTGAAAGCGGGAGCCTTCTCGGCGGGTATCCCGAAGGCTCCCAACAGGACGGTCGGAAAGAATCGCTGCTGGGTGCCGTTCCAGTTCCACTCGTCTGCACTGGCCTCGGTGTGCGGCTCCCGGTCTGGCATGACGTAAATGCAGGGCGGCGGCGTCTTGATCCCGCCGAATACGGCGGAGTTCGCGGCCTTCGGGCACGGTCGTTGGCCGCGACCGCAGAGGTGGTTATGGAAGATCACGCCGTCGACGGTTCCAGGAGTATCGCCGAAGAAGCGCTGTCGCAAGCGATTCACGCCTTTCGAGACGTGTTCTCCGGGCTCGTACGTCATGCTGTCGCATAGCCACCACAGATACGTTTCTTTCGCCCAGTCGGGCACAGTCCAGCGGACGCTGCTGTGCGCGCCGTCGGGACAGCCCTTCTGGATGACGGCTATGTCGCCGTACCCGCTGATCGTCAGGCGATACACGGTGTCCTTGCCGTACGTCGGCTTCTCCAGCGCCGTGATGTGGCCGCTTTCGACCATGCCTTCGAAGATCGTGGCGAGGAAGTGTCGTCTGTCGCCGACGCTCGCGCTCATGCTGCCGCGGATCCCCTCGATCGCGGCCGGCAGCGCTTCTCGATACTCCTGAGCCGTGAGTCCGTATCGGCCGAGCAGGCTCTCCTCCGATGCCAGATCGGTGATCAGACGAGAGACGCTGCTGACGACTGCCGACGGCGGTGCGCCCGCATGGCGGCAAGGCGCGGCTTCCTCAGCACCCATGATCATCCCCCTCCATTCGATCGGCTCTCGACGCGCCGTCGGTCCTGTCGATCACTTCGCGCGGCAGCGCGGAGGAACCGAGCACTTCACCCGGACATTCCGTCATTTGTATCACCCGCATCACCTAAATCTGTTGCGACCCAAGCTCGATCGCCCAGCGTACCGGCGGGGTGCGACACGATTTCGATCCTGCGGTTCTCCGCGGGTGCCGCTCCTGCGTGCCCAACGGCACTGTTCCCGAGCCGTTGGACAGTTCCGTGTGCAGGCGCTATGCGATTGCAAGGTACCGGTGAATTCGGTGAACAGCGGCCTCGAGATCGCAAGCGGTATAGAGGGATTCGAGAGAACTGTCGGTGGGGCGTGCGATGCTCTGGCACATGGCGCAACCCGCGACCGTCCAGCATGGTTCCAAGCCGTGGGCGAGACCGGTGTCGGCGCGCCATCAGCGCCCCGGCGTCGGTGAGGAGCACCGACGAAGCCGGTGCCGTCAGATCGAGGCTGACGGCCTTGTGCGGGCGCACACGGAATTGAACAGACATCCGCGCTAGCGCGGAGTCCCTCTGGGGGTGAGTTTCAGCCGATGTCCGTCGACATGTTCGAATACCGGTTCGTCCAGGAATTGCGGAAGCTGAAAGAGTTTCGGCCGAATGACGTACGCGACCCGAGGGTGTGGCCGAGCGTCGGGTCCGATGACGGGAAGCTCCCGGCCTGGCGAGCGCTTTTCACCGCCATGTGCCACTACGGGCACAGCACCGGCTACCGCCTGTTCGAATTGGAGGACTTCTACAACTACTGCCGGAGGGCGTACAGCGAGAAGAATCCCAAGCGGCAGAAGTACAAGAAATACTTCAGCGGCGAGCTACAGAGCGGCATGCGACAGAGAGTCGGAGTCTGGTACGAGTCCGGCATGGCCGAGACTTACCTGTATTCCTGCTTGGCTGAGGCCATCGAGGATGAGATGAAGGTCGGCGTCGTTCTGTATGACGCTCGGGCGGACTGGAAACTCAAGGCCGACCTCGTGGTGATCATGAACGACACGCCGATGCGCGTGAGCGCATACGTCGGCGAGGATCAAGAGCGGCCGAGCATAGAGGCGCGGCGCGAGGTGATCGAGAGAGAGCGGAAGAAGAACACCTCGCAGTCGGCGCACTGGAACAACACTCAGCTGGAGAGGATGAGACTGTTCGAGATCCAGCGAACCGACGACGACCTGCAGATCGTGAACGGGGTTCGACTCTTCTCGATCAGCGCGGTGAATCGCCTTCTCGTCGAAATGTACAAGCACGCATGCGTCGAAGACGGATGGCTCTTTCCGGAGGAGTCGAATCGGCGGCAGTAGCCGCTCGCAGATTCCGCGCGTCGGTCGTATTCGAGTGGTACGTGGGACGCCGTCAGACAGAGCGGTGGCGGGCGGGTGGCCAATCGGGGTTGGCCAGTGCCCGCGCCTCAGCGCTCCGAATCGGAGACGAGGGAGCAGGCGCACAGCTCCTCGGAAGGCGGCACTCCGTTTCTCACGTTGCTGAGTGCGAGATCGCAAGCGGTGTCGAAGGATCGGACGTCATGGCCGTCGGCGAGCGCATCGGCTCCGTCGTCTGCATCGTAGAGGCACGCATACCAGTGCAAGATGCGGCCGCGCTCTTCGGCGAGGCCGTTGTCGACAGTGGTGATCACCAGCAGCAACGGGTGATCGGTTCCAGGCGCTTCGCCCACGACGGTCTCGATCGCCATGCAACCGCCGCCGGTGTTCACGATCTGAGCAGGCGACCCGAACCGGCTGGCGAGCACGTCGAGCTCGGTGCGGTAGGTCTCGCTCAGCCGGACCTTGTGGGCGTCGTAGGCGTCCATCAGCGCACTGTCTCCTGTCAGGTCGAAGAACCTTTCGAATCGACGCTAGTGCAGACCCCGAGCGTCATCAAGGACGCCTGCTCGAGCGGCGAGCGCGAAACGCTATCTCCGTCTGCCTAGTCCTGGCGAGCCGCCCCTGACCGTGCGGACGCTTACAGGTCGGTTCGATTGTCGGACCTCCACCGACGGCGGCGGGGGCTCGAAGTCTAGTGTCC